>NZ_JACJQV010000056.1 GCF_014696875.1 Microcystis wesenbergii FACHB-1317
GGGTTGGGGGTAGGGCTGATTCATTCTCTAGTTTGATTCCTTGTTTGTCTGTCTTCAATCGCTTACGGGGCAAGCAAAGCAAGGCATTTTAAAAATTTTTCAGATATTTGTTCTGAGAAATTGACTGAAAACCTTGCCAGATAAGGATTTGATTGAATGACATTTGCGAGAATGAAACGACCCTAGGGCAGGGGGGGGGTGTGGGGTGTGGGGTGTGGGGTGTGGGGTGTGGGGTGTGGGGAGAATAAATAAAAATAGTCTCCTGTCTCCTGACGACCGGCTACTGACTCCTGACTCCTGTCTTCTGACGACCGGCTACTGACTCCTGTCTCCTATCTCCTGAATTCAGTAAACCCTAATTACTATTGATGCGACTTAAAAAGGCTTGTAGGCGCTCGCTGTGGGGATTATTAAAGAAGGTGTCGGGATCGCCTGCTTCTTCGATCACACCTTGATTAAAGAACAAAACCTTGTTAGAGACTTCCTTAGCGAACTGCATTTCGTGGGTGACGACTACCATAGTCATACCGTCATCGGCCAATTGACGCATAACGTTTAACACTTCCCCGACTAATTCCGGATCTAGGGCCGAAGTGGGTTCATCAAATAAAATCACCTCTGGTTTCATGCAGAGACTGCGAGCGATCGCCACCCGTTGTTTTTGGCCTCCCGATAACTGGTCAGGATAAACATCGGCTTTTGGGGCCAAACCCACCTTTTCCAGATAATGAATTGCCGTATCCTTAGCCTCATTTTCCGAGTGGTGTAACACCTGCTTGGGGGCTAACATCAAGTTTTGTAAAACGGTGAGATGGGGAAAAAGATTAAAGTGTTGAAACACCATACTGACCCGGCTGCGTAAATTGCGGAGGACTGATTGATTTAACTTCGGGGAAGAGATGTCAATTCCCATCACCTCCAAGCGGCCTCCGTTAATTGTTTCCAAACGATTGAGACAGCGTAAAAAGGTACTTTTGCCGCAGCCAGAGGGACCGATTACCGATACCACATCCCCTTGATAAAGAGTGCCTGTAACTCCTTTAAGTACCTCTAAAGAGCCGTAACTTTTGCGTAAACCTTCACTAACAATCACAGGGGTGGTAGTGGTCATGATGTCCTCTCGTAAAAAATTTTACATTCTGTATAAAGGTATCGAGATTAGTTTCTGCTAGATTGTATCCTTGACGACATTTTATCAAGAGGAATAATCATAATACTCAAATAGTCTCTCTACATCTGTCTTAGGTGAGGAGTAGGACGAAATCCTTAACTTAATTGAGTAAAAAAATCAAGGAGAAACAATTAAAAAATGATTAAATTTTGGCGAGGGCGGGCGGTGCAGAGAGTCATCTTTGCCTTGTTAGGATTAGTTTTGGCGATCGGATTAACTGTTATTCCTGCTTTTTCTCAGACTCCTCCTAATCCTTTTCGAGTCGCCACAGAAGCGACTTTTCCACCCTTTGAATTTCAACAAGGGGGACAATTAACTGGGTTTGATATCGATTTAATGCGGGCAATTGGCAAGGAAGCTGATCTCAACATTGACTTTAGAAATTTACCCTTTGATGGCATTATTCCGGCTCTACAAGCGAGAACAGTGGAAGCCGCTATTAGTGGCATGACAATCACCGCCGAACGCGCCCAAGCGATTTCTTTTTCTCGACCTTATTTTAGGGCTGGTTTAGCGATCGCTGTTCGGGAAGATAATAAGACAATTAAAAATTTTGAAGACTTAAAAGGCAAAAGAATTGCCGTCCAAATTGGCACTACGGGAGCCTTAGAAGCGACAAAAATACCGGGGGCAACAGTTAGTCAATTTGACTCGGCGGCTTTAGCTTTGCAGGAATTAATTAATGGTCGAGTTGAGGCGGTAGTTAACGATAAACCCGTGACTTTGTATGCAATTAAACAAGCGGGTTTACGGGGAGTAAAAGTTGTCGGAGAATTATTAACGGAAGAATTCTATGGCATTGCTTTACCCAAAAATTCCCCCTATCTCCAGTTAATTAATGATGCTCTCGGTCGAGTCATAGAAAGTGGTCAGTACGATGTTATTTTTCAGCAATGGTTTGGAGAAAAACCGCCGGTCTTACCCTTAGTTGCCCCAGCTTTAAAGAATTTACAGGAATCGAGGTTTAACTGGGGAGAATTATTCTATAACCTGATTGTGAAAGGGGTTCCCTGGACAATTCTGTTAACGGTTCTGTCTTTTCTTTTCGGGTTAATCGGTGGAACTTTAGTGGCCATTGCCCTGATTTCTCCCTACAAATGGTTAAAAATAATTTGCCGCATATATGTGGATTTCTTTCGGGGAACACCGATGCTGGTGCAATTATTCTTGATCTATTTTGGTTTGCCCGGGTTGTTCCGAGAAATTGGCTTAAATATCGACTTAGATCGTTTACCAGCCGCCCTATTTGCCCTAAGTTTAAATGTGGCGGCCTATTTAGCTGAAATTATGCGCGGCGGTATTCAATCGATCGATAATGGTCAATGGGAAGCTTGTTCTAGTTTAGGAATGTCCCCAGTGCAAACCATGCGCGAGGTGATTTTTCCCCAAGCTTTTCGCCGGATGTTGCCACCCTTGGGGAATGAATTTATCACCCTAATTAAAGATACCAGTTTAGCGGCAGTAATCGGTTTTGAAGAATTATTCCGGCAAGGTCAATTAATGGTAGCCACTACCTATAAAGCTTTCGAGATTTATATCGCTGTTGCTTTAGTTTATTTAGTTTTAACTACCCTTTCCTCTGTGGTATTTAAGCGCTTAGAGATTTATATGGATCCCCTACATAAATCTAAACAGGAACAGAAAGCCTAGGGGCAACAGATGGGAACTGTTAACGGAGGCAGGAGGCAAGAGGTAGTTAGATATGTGCAATTAATTGTGTCTAGCTACTTACTAAATCCGTTTTTAATGGTATGATTGACTCCCAATCGAACTTTAAAAACCTACTTCCCACTTGCCACTTCTCACTACCCACTTTCCTATCCTCTTTATACTAAATCTGGTTATTAAAGACTGATTATTTATTCCCCTTTTTGCATGAGTGCATGAGCAGAAAACGGGTTTCTCCGAGAAACCCGTTTTCTGTGCGTTACTCAACGGATTTAGTATAACCTATCGCTGAAACCGTAGATTTCCTATCCGAATGCTTCGCCCCTACAGGACTCTTCGATTATCGATTAAAGTCACCACTTGCCATCCTGACGTAATTGCCGATTACTCTTGACAAGTCGCTGGTTTTGTGCTTCTAGAGATTCCACCCGTGCCTGGGTGGCCTGCAATTCTTTGACTAATTCTCGATCGACCGAGAGGGGAACCGAGGGGCGACCAGTGCAACTCTGGGGTACTTGGGGGGAAATACGCAGCGTAGTGGTCATGAATTGACTAATTTAGGGCTTTTAAGGGGTAAAAATGGCCCACTGGACCGGTTCCGTAACCGATAGCGAGGGAATGATCGAGGGCGTTAGTAACGTAATCCTTGGCTTTTTTCACCGCTATTTTCAGGTCATCACCCAAAGCGAGGTTAGCAGCGATCGCCGCCGATAGAGTACAACCAGTCCCGTGAGTGTTATTGGTTTCGACGCTTCTGGTCTTAAAAGTTTCCCATTCTTGCCCATCAAAGCAGATATCAACCCCACGCAGCCGCCCTTTCATGCCGCCACCTTTGACTAATACTGGTGTGGCCGACTTCTGGAAAATAATTGCGGCGGCCGCTTTCATCGTCTCAAAATCATTGATCTCAATGCCACTTAAAAGCTGTGCTTCGTAACGATTAGGGGTAATAATCGAAGCTAGAGGAATTAAACTATCCAAAAGACTATCTACAGCCCGATCATCAATTAATTTGGCTCCTAACCGCGAAACCATAACCGGATCCACCACTAAACTGATTAAACGCCAACGCTCGATCGCCTCGGCCACTGCTTCGATAATCTCGCTACTAAACAGCATTCCCGTCTTGACCGCTGACACAGACAGATCCCTGACCACGGCATCGATTTGGGCCGTTACCATTTCTGGACTTAGGGACTCGACGCGCTCGACCCCTAGGGTATTTTGGGCGGTAACGCAGGTAAGGGCGCTGGTGCCGTGAACTCGGTGGAAGGCGAAGGTTTTCAAATCAGCTTGAATTCCCGCGCCGCCACCACTATCGGAACCGGCGATGGTAAGGGCAATGGCAGTCATGGAGGTTAGCGATCAAAAGGACGACGACGTTGCAAGAATTCGGGGATATCTAACCCCGCAGGTTTCGGTGGTTCGGGAGTGGGTGCTGGACTCGGTGCGGGGGTATTAATCACCACTTTGTTACTGGTGGGACGAGAGGGGGAATCGCCGGAAAAACCGGTGGCAATGACGGTAATTCTGACTTCTCCCTGCATTTTCTCGTCAATTACTGCCCCAAAGATGATATTAGCGTTGGGATCTACCACTTCATAGATAATTTCGGCGGCGGCATTGACTTCGTGTAGGGTTAGATCTTGACCACCGGTGATGTTAAAGACCACACCTTTCGCCCCTTCGATCGAGGATTCCAGTAACGGCGAGGAAATAGCTGCGGTCGCTCCTTCCTTAGCCCGAGATTTTCCGGAACCGATGCCGATGCCCATTAGGGCCGAACCCGCATCGGCCATCACTGCCCGCACATCGGCGAAATCCACATTTACCAGACCGGGGATAGTGATAATATCCGAGATACCCTGTACCCCTTGCCGCAGCACATCATCAGCGACGCGAAAAGCCTCCTGTAGGGGAGTTTCGGCGGGTATTACCTGTAATAACTGGTTATTGGGGATAATAATCAGGGTATCGACCCGACTTTGTAAACCGCCCACCCCTTCATCGGCCTGATTAGTGCGACGACGACCCTCGAAGGTAAAGGGACGAGTCACAACTCCCACGGTCAAACAGCCGATTTCTTTGGCAATTTCGGCCACAATTGGAGCGGCTCCCGTTCCCGTGCCGCCGCCCATGCCGGCGGTAATAAAGACTAGATCGGTTCCTTCCAATGCTTGGGCGATTTCATCCCGGGACTCTTCCGCCGCTTTCTGTCCGATCGCCGGATTGCCGCCCGCCCCTAGGCCGCGGGTTAATTTTGTCCCGATTTGTAACCTCTGGGGGGCGGAGGAGTGGGCCAGGGCCTGGGCATCGGTGTTAATTGCCCAAAATTCGATTCCGGTCACACCACTGGCGATCATGCGGTTAACGGCGTTACAGCCCCCACCGCCGACCCCGATCACCTTGATCTTGGCGACATTGCTCGGCACGATGCGATTACTACGACTTTCTTCTCGGGGTGTCATCTGTGATTCATGGGGACGAGTAAATAATACTCCAGCATTATTCTGAGAGTAATGATTATCTTCGCTCATAGCTGAACTGGCATAATCGTTACTGTTCAGATTGGGGTAGGTGGGAACGATTTCATTAATCGATGTCATTGGAATTGAAACACTCTTAGTACAAGATTCTGTTATTGATTTGATAAATCAGAGATGCACTCTTAACACTATCACTAATATTATTTTGGTTCCAGTATCTACATTATCAGTTTCTGATTCAGAAAATCATAATTTGGGGTTTTTGCCAATACCTAAAGGGAATAATTGCGGTTATTTGCTGATTAACTGCCGTTAATCCCGACGAGTTGCCGTTACTTTGGCAACGATGGGGGCTAACTGCGGTTTTAATTGTACAGTGGGAGCATCGGGATTGCTCAGGTCAATGTAGAGAATTCGCGCTAGAGGTATCTTGGATGACAATGGCCGCGATTGTACGAGAGCGGTTAATTTTTCGGGCAATCTATCTTTATAAAAACCTAAATAGACCTGTCCTAGCTCGGTTTTTAGTACAAGATTACTAGGATTGCGCCAATCGATGGCGGTAACTTTAATCGATAAGTTGTCAATCAAGGGATAAATTTTCTGCCACTGTTGTTGATATTGTCGGTCGTAACCAAGCACTTCTAGACTAGGTAATTGGGTTTTGGGTAGAGTTCGACCATAATAGTTTTGAGGAATTATCGTTCCGGTGGCATCTAAAAAGCCTTGCTGTTGATGGTAACGCCAACGGGCAACAGGTTTTCTTTCTTGAATAGAAACAATCACTTTCGGGGGTAATAATTGCCGCTCAATCTTAACGTCGGCAATAGCGGGAATAGCCGCTAATTTTTCTCGCAATTGATGGGTGGGTAATTCCCAGAGAGACAGGGGATAGCTTAATTTCAGCCAAGCACGAATCGACTCGGGCGACATTAATTCCGTGCCTGCGATTTCCACCTGTCCGGCCTTGGTAATTGTCCAATAGGGCGAAGTCATCCCCCAAGCTAATCCCGTCGCTAAACCACTAACCACCAGAAAGCGACCCAAGGCTTGCCACACCTTCGATCGCCTTTGGTGGCGCAGGTTTTGTCGTTTTTGTTCCAGGGAGAGGGAAGAAAGGATTTGATCGCTCATAGGGAAAATCTCGGGCAGTTTTGCTGTTATCTTAGGTCGCGAGGTGGGCTGCTGGCAACTCGATCGCTACTCAAGTAATCAGTTTGACCAAGAAAGAGATAATAAATGTTATAACAGTATTAGTCTCCAGGCGTTCTTTTGTCTGTCTCCAGGAAACCTAAACGCTCCTTTTTGCCAAGATATTTCGACGGTCAGCCAGAAAGAGCGTTCCGGCAAGAACAGCCTAATTTATCCGAAAATTACCTATGGTTATCAACAAACGCGGACTTGTTCTCGGTGCTACAGCAGTGGTCCTGTCTACCGTCGCCGTCACGGGGGCGGGATTCCGACTCTCCCAAAGTCAAGCTTTTTTTCAGGAAAGTCCCAAGGAAACCGTTGATGAGGTTTGGCAGATCATCAACCGCACTTATTTAGATGGCACTTTTAATCAATCGGACTGGAACGCCATCCGCAATCAGTATTTAAATCGTTCCTACAAAAATCAAGAGGAAGCATACACCGCTATCCGCGAGATGTTGAAAACTCTCAATGATCCCTATACCCGTTTTATGGATCCCAAAGAGTTTAACAATATGAAGATCGATACATCGGGAGAGTTGACCGGGGTAGGGATTCAACTGACCAAAGATGAGAAAACTAAGCAGTTAGTCGTGGTTTCACCCATTGAAGATACTCCCGCTTCTAAAGCTGGTGTGCTGCCCAAAGATGTGATTATCGCTATCGATGGTAAATCTACCGCAGACATGGAACTCGATCAAGCGGTGAGCATGATCCGCGGCAAAGTGGGGACAAGCGTTAAGATCACGATTCAACGGGGTGAGGAGAAGAAAGAATTGACTCTTACCCGGGCTAAAATTGAAATTCACCCGGTACGGGCCCGCACGGAAAACACCCCGATCGGTAAAATTGGTTATATCCGTCTCAATCAATTTAGCGCCCAAGCTAGTGGCGATATGAGTCAAGCGATTCGCGAATTGGAATCTGAAGAGGTGAAGGGTTATATTCTCGATCTGCGTTCTAACCCCGGCGGTTTACTCTACGCCAGCATCGAAATCGCTCGGATGTGGATACCCGATGGTTTAATTGTCTCTACGGTCGATCGCAAAGGGGTGACGGAACGTCAACGGGCCAACAATCAAGCTTTGACTAATAAACCGCTGGTTGTCCTCGTCGATGGGGGTTCCGCCAGTGCTAGTGAAATCCTCTCCGGAGCTTTACAGGATCATGATCGGGCGGTTATTGTCGGTACGAAAACCTTTGGTAAGGGATTAGTGCAATCGGTACGCAGTCTCAGTGACGGTTCTGGATTAGCGGTGACGATTGCCAAGTATCTCACCCCCGACGGACGGGACATCAATAAGGATGGTATTCATCCGGATGTGGAGTCGGAACTGAGCGAGGAAGATCGCAAAAATCTTCAAGAGGAACGGGATCAGGTGGGAACCTTCCAAGATCCGCAATTCAAGAAGGGTTTTGAAATCTTGGAAAAAGAAATCACTGAAGGCAAGAAAACGCCCAGCAATACCGCTAAACAATAGGTTGACATTTGCCCGCTCGAATTAAACCCACCCGACGGGCGATCGCTTCTCCCCGCTCGGCAAAGGGACCCCAGTATTGACCATTAACTGGGGTTTTTCCGTTTTCTAGGGCTATAATCTGACAAATTCCCGTATTTTCCTGGACAATGTACCAGTTTTCTGCGGTATGATCCATAGATTTTTCTCCTTAATCCCTCCATTCCGGCTCTCTTATTCTTTGTGTGATAAGTTTAAATTATATAACAGCGATCAATCTTTGTGTCCTTTGTGTCTGGAGTGGTTCGTTCCACTCACTCGCCAGCAGAACTGTTCAATTTCCCCAATACGGTAATCCGTAAATCGACTAGAGCTAGACTTTTTCCCCGACTAAAATAAAATAGGAGAGACAATAACTATCGACGATAAGCCGTTTTAAGATTATGGGATTCTTTGACTCAGAAGTGGTTCAACAGGAAGCTAGACAGCTATTTGAAGATTATCAGTCTCTCACACAACTAGGCAGCGAGTACGGGAAATTCGATCGAGAGGGTAAAAAAATCTTTATCGATAGGATGGAGGAGTTAATGGAACGCTACAAGATATTTATGAAGCGTTTCGAGTTATCTGAGGATTTTTCCGCTCAAATGACCGTAGAACAGCTAAAAACCCAACTAGGTCAATTTGGTATGACTCCCCAAATGATGTTCGACCAAATGCAGCAAACTCTTGAACGGATGAAGGCAGAAATTCGCTAAAATTGCCGATATTTATCGGGTATTGGCGGACTTTTACCCGATAATGTCCTCTCCAGTTTACTGCTCAGAAAATTGGGGTTTCTGTGGGTTTTCGAGAACAATGATCTAATAATTTTAAGTAGGTTAGCCGATGAACTCCAGTCCAGATTCACAAGAGAATATTGAGCCACCTCAGTATAGTGAAAAAACTAACCGCATTCAGGCAATCAGTCAACTGATTAAGGCGATAACCCCGTTAATTTGGGCTATAGTTGTTCTAGTGGTTATCGTGCCTCTTTTAGGGAAAATTTGGCTAGGAACTGCCAGCAATGAACCGTTAAAAACTAAGGTTGCTACCGAAACTAACCTAGAGATTCCCATCAGTATAAACAAAAAATCTAACAGTCAAATCGATCGGGAGATTAGCCAAGCTTTACAGACAGCGAGAGCAAATTCTCAAAACTTCGCCCTAGGAGAAATTGAGGGATGGGTGGAGGAGTTAATGACAAGAGTAGATCAGGGTTTTCTGCCTTGGTATTTTAACTATTTCAATCAAAAACAATTTGAGGGCAAGGCCTTTTTAAGCGGATTATACTCCTCGATCGCTCACTGGGTCAATACAGATAATCCACCCCCGGAACAGGTAGTGGCAGAAAATTTGACCAAAACTATTCAAACCGAGTTTACTAAACGGGTAATTCGTCCCCAAGAGGCCCAATTGCGTCTAGAGAGAATTACTAGGGATACAGTTAATTTATATGTCAGTAATTTAAGCAATGAATTAGAGAATATTCAGGCTAGTTATCAAATTCCCCAAGGCAAATGGGATCGTTATCTTAGTGATATAGCCATAACAATTCAAGATAGCGAGGGCAATATTTCTAACACATCAATTAAACTTTTAGTCGGTGGCACCACTGCTTTAGGAATTAAATCTCTCATTCCAGTGATGAAAGTGGGCAGTACAGTTTATTTGTCCCTAGCGGGAAAAACGGGGGCGAAAATTGCCACTAAAACCGGTGGGGCAGTAGCGAGTAGTTTTGGGGCAGAATTAATCGATCCAATCGTGGGAATTGGCTTGATAGTTTGGGATTTATGGGACTATCAGCACACGGTAAACATTGAAAAACCAATTCTGCGGGATGCCATTTTTAATTATTTACAAGAAGTCAAATATGATCTAGTCAATAATCATCAAGGTAGCGTCCTTTCATCTATTTATCAAATTGAAGCCAGTGTCAATAAATCTTTGGTGAGAACCTAAATAAAATCATCGAACTCTAACTGCGCCACCGTAAAATTTGTGCTTTAATGGGGTTGACAAAATCCCTTTTTTCTGCTTGGCATTTTTCGTATTCTTGCTTGAGGCGATAATACCATTTGGCCTGGGTATCGGCATCATCAATTAACATCAAAGCTGGATGATAACTAAGTCCTTCCTGTTGTTTAATCACCACATCGCGATCCTGTTTAAGAAATTGTAGAGTTAAATAACGCAAAAGAGGGGTTAAAAATGCCAACCAAGGAATCGTATAGTATAAACTTTGATGGACTTCGCAGTGATTTTCATCGATGGGAGTAATTGCCGTAAAAGCACAGGCCAAATAGCGATCACCTCGTAGTATTTCTGTACGCACCGAGGGCAATTGAAAAACAATTTCAATCGATACTTTACTACCCAAAATTTTATAGGGTTTCGCACTGACGGGCATATCATAGGGAGCAAGACGAAAACCCAGGGGAACAGGTTCGTATTGTTTTTCCTTGACCCGAAATTGGCGCGGACCGCTGCGCCACCACCAAGAAGTATGAACGTAGGGACCGTGGGCTGGATCCATCAATCCCACCACTGCATGGTCAATATTGCAGTCAAAAGTGATAGTTTCGGCTACTTTGGGGGTAAGTTTGCCAAAATCGGCAATAGTCGGCACAGGAGGCAGATTTTCTTGATTAATTTCTCTTTTTGAGTCTGCCGGAATAAACACCCAAATATGACCTTGTATTTCACGACAGGGATAACTGGTGACACAAATTCTGCTAACATCAAGGCGATCGTGTTCCGTTAATGAGGGAATCTCAGAACAAACACCATCGCTAGTGTTAAATTTCCAGCCGTGATAGCAACAGAACACCCCATCCCCTTCAATCCAGCCATGGTGCAGCGGAATGCCACGATGGGGGCAAATATCGCGCAATGCGAACACTTCTCCATCCTGTCTCCTACCGACAACAATCGGTTCACCTAGCATTTTTTTGGCCATTAGCTGACCGGGTTTAAGTTTATTTGCCGGTGTGGCCACATACCAAAAGTCGCGCAGTAAGCTAGTCATAGGGTTTTTCTGGAGAGCTTCGATCGTTCATCCTATCATTAGAATTGAAGGTTATGAGACTAGAGTTCTTGACAAAAAGTAACACAAGAAAACCGGAAGAACCCAGCGCCGATGTAGCCAACCCTCAGGTTATGCTTAATTATATTAGAGGCTTGGAACGAGCCAAAGCGTGACGCAGAGTCGGTGAGCTTATACCTTGTGCGCGAAGTATGAGGCAACCGCCATCAACGAAGAAGCGTCAGAAACTCCCCACTCAGCCAAGGGGTGGGGAATAGTTCATTAAAACATTGTCCAGCTTTCTTTGACCCATGACTCTCCCCTCGGATTTTCCCCTAGAACCACCCACCAGCAATAAGGAACCCCATCGTGATTATCGCGGACTCGAGCGCAGTAAACTCACCCCCATGTACCAGCATTATGTGGAGGTAAAAGAAACCTATCCCAATGCTCTTTTACTCTATCGTGTGGGCGATTTTTTCGAGTGTTTCTTTCAGGATGCGGTGATTATCTCCAGAGAATTAGAATTAGTTCTCACCAGCAAGGAAGGGGGTAAAGGTATTGGGAGAGTCGCCATGACCGGGGTTCCCCACCACGCCCTAGAGCGCTATAGTCGTTTATTGGTGGAAAAAGGCTATGCGGTGGCGATTTGTGACCAAGTAGAGGATTCAACGGAAGCAGCCGCCGAAAAACGGCTAGTAGAACGCGCTATCACCAAACTTCTCACCCCCGGAACCCTCACCGATGAGGGAATGTTAAACGCAAAAAAGAATAATTTTCTAGCTGCAGTGGTGATTACCGGAGAAAATTGGGGATTAGCATATTCAGATATCTCCACCGGAGAATTCTACACCACCCAAGCCAGTGATTTAACGGCTTTAAGCCTAGAATTAAGCCGTTTACAGCCCTCGGAAATCCTTTTTCCCATCAATGCCCCCGATTTAAACCGTATTTTGCGCCCCGGGGAAAAATCCGACCATCTCCCCCCCTGTTTACCCGATAGTTTTTGTTATTCTCTCCGTCCCCAAACTATCTTTACTCTCACAGAGGCGAAAAATCGTCTTTTAATCAGCTATAAAATGCGTTCCCTAGAGGGGATGGGCTGCGAACATTTACCCCTTGCTATTCGCGCAGCCGGAGGCCTATTAGAATACATTGAAGATACCCAAAAAGCCAATCAAGTCCCCCTACAACCCTTAAAAACCTACTCTATCTCCGAATTTTTGATTTTAGATGGGCAAACCCGTCGTAACCTTGAAATTACCCAAACGGTGCGCGATGGTAGCTTCTATGGTTCTCTATTATGGGCGATTGATCGCACTTGTACAGCCATGGGTAGTCGCGCCTTACGTCGTTGGTTATTGCAACCTCTCTTAGATTCTCGGGGTATTCGCGCCCGTCAAGATACTATCCAAGAGTTAAAGGATAATCCCTCCTTGCGCCAAGATATTCGGCAAAAATTAAGGGAAATCTACGATATAGAACGTTTAAGCGGTCGTGTTGGCGCAGGAACAGCTAATGCCCGCGATTTACTTTCCCTAGCGGCATCTTTAGTCAAATTAGCCGATTTAGCGGCTTTGGTTGCTTCGGGAAATTCGCCCTATTTGAAAGCTTTACAGCAAATTCCCGCCGATTTAGAAAAATTAGGCCAGCAGGTGATAGCCCATCTGGTGGAATCTCCCCCGCTGCATCTGAAGGAAGGGGGGGTGATTCGCGAGGGAATTGATGCCCAATTGGATGCCCTGCGGCGCGACTATCAGGAAGTAATCGATTGGTTTAAGAATCTGGAGACGACAGAGAAAGAAAGAACGGGTATTAGTAATCTTAAGGTTAATTATAACAAAACTTTCGGTTATTATATCAGTTTACCCCGCAGTAAAGCCGATTTCGCCCCAAAAGATTATGTGCGTAAGCAAACTTTAGTCAATGAGGAACGTTATATCACCACCGAGTTAAAGGAGAAAGAAAATATAATTCTGACGGCAGTAGATGAATTAAATAAGTTAGAATACGAGATTTTTAGCGATTTACGCCGTCAAGTGGCCGAATTTTCCCCAGAAATCCGGGAAGTGGCCACAAAAGTTGCCGCTTTGGATGTGTTGGCAGCATTGGCAGAAATCGCCGTTTATCAGGGATATTGTCGCCCAGAAATCGCCGATGGTCGTCTTATCGATATTAAAGATGGTCGTCATCCCGTGGTGGAACAATCCCTTGGGGCCGGCTTTTTTGTGCCGAATTCGATTAATTTGGGCAATCAGGAAGGTTTGGAATATCCTGACTTGATTATTCTCACCGGTCCCAATGCTAGTGGCAAAAGTTGTTATCTGCGACAGGTGGGATTAATTCAATTGTTGGCCCAAACTGGTAGTTTTGTCCCGGCAAAGTCGGCCAAAATCTCCATCTGCGATCGCATTTTCACCCGGGTGGGGGCTGTGGATGACCTCGCTACAGGCCAATCCACCTTTATGGTGGAAATGAACGAAACCGCCAATATTCTCAATCACGCCACGGACAGATCATTAGTATTATTAGACGAAATTGGCCGGGGGACAGCCACCTTTGACGGTTTATCCATAGCTTGGTCTGTGGCGGAGTATTTAGCCACGGTACTGCAATCGCGGACGATTTTCGCCACTCACTACCACGAACTGAATGAATTAGCCTCAATTTTAGAGAATGTGGCCAATTATCAGGTAACAGTCAAAGAATTACCCCATGAGATAGTATTTTTGCACCAAGTACGACCGGGAGGCGCGGATAAATCCTATGGTATCGAAGCGGGGAGATTAGCCGGTTTACCAGCTTCTGTGATCGATCGTGCCATGCAGGTGATGGGTCAAATCGAAAAACATAGTAAAATTGCGATCGGTTTGCGTCAAGGAATTAAGAAAATTAAACCGGTTAAGTCGGATAATCCCCCATCTCTGCAGCAGTTAGATATTTTTGATGAGAGTAAGTAGTCGTGGAAAACTCAACTTTGTGTCCTTTGTGGTTAACGAAAAGGCTGCATCTCGATTTTGCAGAAACACCGATAATCAGCAATTATCAGTGACTCTTAAACTGGTACAAATATATGAACAATTGCGTGTAAGCATCCCACCGAAAAACTAATGCGCGGGGGGTTTGGGGGCGGCGCCACGCCCCCAACGGGGGGTTTGGGGGGTAGAACCCCCCAAAAGCTTGGATTGAGGGAAAAAATCGAAAGTAACGCCCGATTTTAGAAGAGAGTTTTCCCCTTAAAAATCTTCCTTTTTCAACAGTATTAAAACTGTAAAAACTTTTTAACTTGTGTCCAAAGATTGGTAAAAGACTTTTTCATTTCCTCCTTAATTTTCCAGCGTTTAAATGCCTCTTCGTAGGCAATTCCTTGATTTTGAAAAGTTTTCCAAGCCGAGAGAGAAAGAGGTAAACCCATCAGCAAAAGCAGATAAATTGCCCAAGAAATTGTTCCCGCACCAATTAAATTAATGATAATAAAAAAACTATTGATAATCAGATAGCGAACGGTTTTATTTTTTAGCTCCTCGCGACGAAAGCGATCGAATTCTTGCCGTTTATAACTGACCATTTTTGACTCTTGCCAGTCCTTTTCCGCCGCTTCTAAGTCTTTAACTTCAATAGCTAAATCGTCGGCAATTTCTAACAACTGTTGACGGGTAATTTCTCCCTTATCCCCTTGACGGGAGATAGCCAAATAGAGAATTTCCTGCACATCCTCTTGACTGTAGGATTGGGGAGGGAAAAAATCAGAGTTTGGCATAGCAATAGAGAAAGAATAGGTTCCTTCTCTATTATGGGCGATCGATTTAGCGATTGACAGTTAGACGAGACAGGGAGTTTTTAACTGATTCATCCATGCTTCTAAATCCTGCAAAGAGCGATCGGCATATTGACCGTAACGTTCCCGTTTATTGCGGATTTTTCTGGTAAAATTCGGCAAAATGCCAAAATTTGGCGGCATCGGTTGAAAATGTTTCGGTTCGGCACTGCTGATAAACTCAAATAATGACCCCATCATCGTTGTGGTTGGCAATGTCACCGTTTCTAATCCTAAAGCTAAACGAGCGGCATTAGTTCCCGCTAACCATCCCCCAGCAGCCGCGGCCGTATAGCCTTCCGTGCCGATTAACTGTCCTGCCGCTAATAGCGTCGGTCGCGATTTAAACTGGAGACTGGAGGATAATAACTGGGGAGAATTGATAAAGGTGTTTTTGTGCATCACCCCCATGCGGACAAATTCGGCCTTTTCTAACCCCGGAATCAGACGGAAAACCCGTGTTTGTTCACCCCATTTTAAATTAGTTTGAAATCCCACCATATTCCACAATTGCCCCGCTTTATCTTCCATTCGCAACTGTATAACTGCGTAGGGACGTTGATCCGGATATCTGGGATCCGCTAATCCCACCGGTTTCAGGGGACCAAAACGCATGGTATCCTCTCCCCGACTGGCTAATTCTTCGATCGGCAGACAAGCCTCGAAAAATTTGGCATTTTCTCGCTCAAAATCCTTTAATTCCGCTTGTTCTGCCTGTTTTAACTCTTGCCAGAAGTGCAGGTATTGTTCCCGATCCATGGGACAATTGAGATAGGCGGCCTCACCTTTATCGTAACGAGAGGCCAGAAAAGCGATCGATCGATCGATCGATTCCCCTAGAATAATCGGACTAGCGGCATCAAAAAAGCTCAGATAGTCCAGACCGGCAAAATTTTGCAGATCTGCGGCTAAAGCAGCACTGGTTAACGGTCCAGTGGTTAAAACGACGATACCATCCCGGGGAATTTCCGTGATCTCCTGACGTTTTAAGGTGACTAGAGGGTGGTTAGCCAAGATTTCCGTCAAATTTCGACTAAAGACCCCTCGATCGACCGCTAAAGCCCCTCCTGCGGGGACACTGTGCTGATCGGCCTGGGCAATAACTAGAGAATTTAAGCGTCGTAATTCTTCATGGAGTAACCCAGTAGCGCGATCCACCGCCATGGCACCAAAGGAGTTACTACAGACTAATTCGGCTAAAAATTGGCTATGGTGGGCGGGACTAGAGCGAATTGGGCGCATTTCGTACAGGATCACGGGAATACCTGCTTGGGCTATCTGCCACGCCGCCTCAGTCCCCGCTAATCCTCCACCAATTACATGAATAGGGCGATCGATCATAGTTGGGAGAAAATGGCTAGAGTAGGATTATTTTAGCGTTAGTTCCGAGTCACCAAAAAATAGGCGTTGGGTTTCATGCTTCAGCCCAACCTACGTTCTTATGAGGGGAGGCAAAAGGCAACCCCCCCCTTGCCCCCCCGACGTCGGGGGGGTTGGGGGAGATTCACCTAATCTAAGGATAGGCGGTTAAGATGCGTCTTAGCTCAGGCTGGGCTTAGGGCGATCGCATGAAGATTGGGGCTGATCACAAACTCAGGTTATAATAAAAGAAGGGATAGAATATTATATTTTATCTCGGCGCGATTTTTGCTTTCGAGAAGGTGGCAACACCGCCCCACTTTCTCACCATCTCCTTCCAGATGGGCTAGTTAGCGGTTTGACTTCTATGAACACCAATTATCTTGAAGAATACCAAAAATACCTAGCCGAATGGCAGAAAATGCTTCTGTCCGCTTGGGGTAATGGTGTTCCCACGACTACACCAGTGTTTGAGTTTCCAGAAACTTTGGTTAAATCCCTCGAATATCAACAGGAATGGGTGAAATCCTACCTAACCGCCCAAGAAACCGCCACCAAAGTTGCCCTCGATAGTCAGAAACAATTCTGGGATAGTTATTTCGGTTTTGCTCGTCAGTCCATGGCCGTACTCAATAAACCGGCCTAATTTAGATATAAATTGGCTAGATAGTTCGGTTAGTGACTTAACTTCCCTTAGAAAATAAAATACCTCAAATACAATCCCCTCTGGCTCTGTATTTGAGGCTTTTTTTGTGTTATTACCTTTAGGCAATCAGGGAATTTTGGGGTTTAGCAAAAATCATCCGTCCGGCAGAGGTTTGCAGTGCAGATGTCACCACTACCCGCAATTCTCCCCCCAGATAATCTTTTCCTTCTTCTACCACCACCATCGTGCCATCTTCTAGATAACCGATGCCTTGGGTGGGTTCTTTTCCTGCTTTGAGAATTTTCAGATCCAAAGTATCCCCGGGCAAGTAGATCGGGCGTACTGCTTGGGCGAGATCATTGACATTTAAGATGGTGACTTTTTGCAGATTGGCCACTTTACTGAGATTATAATCGTTAGTGAGCAAGGTGGCGTTAATTTCTTGGGCAAGATGGACTAATTTAGCATCTACGGTGCTAATATCCTCATAATCGGCGGGATGAATGATAATGCGATCGGGGAATTCTTGCTGCATCCGGTTTAGGATATCTAATCCGCGTCTTCCTCTAACTCGTTTTTGGTCGTTACTGCCATCCGCTAACTGTTGCAATTCCTGAAGGATAAATTGGGGAATGAGTATCTGTCCTTCGATAAATCCCGTGTCTAACAATTGTTCGATACGACCATCGATAATACAACTGGTGTCCACAACTTTGGTGGCGGCCGCTTGCAGGGTTCCCTCTGCCACTAAAATTGATTCCATACTATTGGGGTTAATCAGACGCAAAAAAGTGCGACCGTGGGTGTCAGCTAAACTAACCCCCAGATAGGAAAACATAATACTGCCTAAAATAGCGATTATCGGCTTGATAAACGAGAATTCTCTGGGAATCGGTAGGAAGAAAATCGGGGCTAGGATCAGATTAGCAATTAACAAACCGATAACTAGACCGACCGAACGGGTTAGAATAACTTCGATCGGAGTTTGTCGTACTTGGGTTTCTAGACGACGATAGGTAGTTTGGGCAACTAAACCAATAGCTAAACCAATAATTGAGGCAAAACCCGCCGATAACCAGCGTAAAGCTTCAATATTGCTGATTTGCGACTGGACAGCAACCGGGAGCAAGTCAACACCACTATAACCAATACTGGCAACAGCGAAGACGAATAGTAAAATTATGACAGCATCAAGCATGGGGATAATACCAGAGGGGATAGAGGGGAATGACGGTAGAAAATAATGAGTATGGATACTTTTATCGAAAATTTGGGTTTAAAACCCCGTCGTTCTACGATGGCTTTTCTTGATCCCTAATATAGCACTTGAGAACTTCTAATGGCACACCTCCCACAGAAGAAACAAAATAACTAGGAGACCAAAGAGCATCTTTCCCCTCTGGTTTAGGATAGCCAGCTTGTCCATACCTGCGACTAGAAACCCCTTTTAAGGAATTAACCATTACAGAAATAGAAAGTTTCGGTGGGTATTCAATCAGTTATCAGTTATCGGCTATCGGTTATCAGTGGGTAAGTTATCAGTTATCAGATGTGAGTTTTTAAGTGTGCAGTATTAAATAGAAGTTTCCTACGGTCTTTTTACTGATTACTGATTACTGATTATAGAGTGTCTTTCATGGGCGCAACCGATTTGATATTATTGACAGACCCAGTTAAAATATAGTGCAGACACACTTATTTTAACCCGATGAAAGCAAGGTATCAATACCGCCTTTACCCAACAAACAAAAGAGGCTTTTATCTCAATTGTTCGGGTGTGTGCGTGTTGTCTGGAACCATACCTTAGCTTACTGCAAAGAACTCTATCAACAAGGAGAGAAAAAGCCTAAATATACTGAGTTGTATAAAAGACTAACTCAGCTTTAAAAAACAGAAGAAAAAAAGTGGTTAACTGAGGTTTCTTCTATTACTTTACAACAGTATTTGAGAGATTTAGATACAGCCTATTCTAATTTTTTCCATCTTGCAAAGGAGAAAAAAAAGGGGTAAAACCAGAAGTGTTGAATGATAGCTTCATAATAAAAAAAGCGACTAAAATATGATATTCTAGTCGCATCCAACTTATAATTATTATAATCATGATGCTAAACTCTTTGGCGGGAATTGTCAAGACAATCTTAAAAAGACTCCCCCAAAATGACTATCCTGTTCTCAATAGACCTCTTGCAAAAGTCTTAAGTCGATCCTTGTACAGCAACATTTTTGAAGATTATCAACTACTAATAAATAATTAACTGAAAGTCCCTCCCATTATTGTTTCTATCGTTTGTTTTCGGATTTATGCAAGAGGTCTAATACAAGGCTATTTGTACTTATCTGGCTTCATCTAATTTTCGATAAAAGTCTCGGCAGCTTACGAGATTTGTTTTTCTTAACTTATCATCAAGGAATAGCGGTGGACTTATCTACTTTCTCTAAAGCCAGTAAAAACCGAGATTATCAAGCGTTTAATCAGATTTATTTGAGCTTAAATCAGGAACTAAAAAAAAGAAAAGGAAAGAGAGAACATCCTCTGTCTGCTATCGATTCAACGTCTCGACTCTTCGGCGTAGCTCAGAGGCCACTTCGCTCGACGTTGACCCTGAGCGAAGCCGAAGGGTCAACCGTAATTACTTTGACCAGTAAATTGTTTTAGATGTCAGGCTATCATCAGATGAAATTAGTGATGGGCGTAGATGCTGAAACTGGTTCTATTGGAGAAAGTCATGTTCATTTTGGCTTTAGTAACGACGAACGTTTTGCGGAATTAATGATGACAACAGTGCCAAAAAACGGCATCGCTGTAGAGGATAGAGGATTTTGTGGCTTTGAGAATCTACTGGAGATTTCCAAGAGTGGGATACTTTTTATTGTCAGAATCAAAAATAACTATAAATTAGAATTTGAAGAAGAAGGAGAATTGGTTTATATCGGCTCTAAGAAACAAGTAAAATGTCGGGTTATCAGTTTTTGCAATTTAGAAACTAAGACAGAATATCGATTCGCCACTAATGTAGATATAGAGATTATGAGCAACGAGGAAATAGCCGAGGGCTATCGTCAGCGATGGGCAATAGAAATCCTCTGAAAATTCCTAAAAATGCACTTAAAGCTAGATATAGCTTTTTTCAGTCTGCTGAGGTACAAAAGTTATGGGTTTTAGGCAAAAGGCAAGAGGCAAAAGTCAAAAGGGAAGAAAAATATGTGTACCTCACTAGCTTAGGAAACGCTATAGACTAATGACTAAAAACGTCAAGGGTGTCACCATCCAAATTTATACGATATTAATCGTATATTTGATTTTGCAGCTTATACAGATTCCTCAAATATATGGGGATACTTTACTTAATAAACTGCGCTATGTTGACTTAATTTTATCACAAGAGGGAAATTTAATCTCTCTAAGCGAACGCCTGTTCTCGTCAGCTTCTATGTAAAGTTTTATGTACGGATTCAACAGTTATGGGACTTGACTGATACTCTAATGGTTAGTTACCTAAAAGTCGGCAACAAAAATGAGACCAAAGACCGAGTTAATTTACCGTTAACGAGGCTCAAGATGGGGATCATCTTATTTAGGCAAGTGAGTGATTATACTTGTCCCTAAAACTGGTTTTTAACAAGGCTTTCAAAATAGCTTGACATAAAACCTGATTTAGGTGTTACAGAGATCAAGAAGACTTGTCTGTTGCTAACCTCAGTCCCCAAGCAATTACGGCGTTACTGATTTGAGAGATGAATCTTCTTTTCTGGAATTTTGGCTCTTCTCCACTTTGTGTAAAATTTTTGCTTATGTAATCCTGAAGTGCTTATTGGACAAGACTTTTAGGACTATTTTGGCGTTCGGCGATGCTCAGACGTTCGGCGATGCTCAGTCGAGCCGTCGAGCCGCAGCAGAAACTATCAGTATAGACCTCGTTTCCACACAGAAACCAGAAGAGCCAAATTTTTAAAACCTAGACCCAAACTAACTTTTGGATACGACGCACAGTTAGCATTCATCTCTTGATTCAGCAACACCGCAATTACCTGATCCAGCTGCCCAAAAGTAACCAATCCTTAGACAATGAGGGAATATGTACACACAAGAACAAATTGACGAATTAAAACAAAAAATTCAACCGATTATCTTCGACCGTCATCTTGGAACTTCGGAATATGTGAAACAAATGGGAGAAGTGAAGAAGTTCTTAGAAAGATTTACAGGAGATAATGTTTTTCGGGAAGAATTTCTGAAAAATCCCCAGGCCACAGTTGAACAGTATGGCTTACCGATTGACCCTGAAGAAATCCGCTTGCTATGGGACTTTGATGCTGCAAGAAGCCATGATCCGGCAACTGAACCAACTCCCTTACCGGTTATGCGTTATCGCGCCTTTATTCGGGAAAAGAAACAACATCGCGACCAATCCCAAAAAGTTCTCTGTGCCTCCAATGATCCTCGTTTCAAAGCTTGGCGAGACCGACAAGTTCAGCGTTGCTACAGTCAGTTAGGTAAACGCAACGGAGAAGCGATTGTCCATGCGCCAATGACCTTAGAATTGAGCAAGGGTTGTTCGGTAGGTTGTTGGTTCTGTGGCGTGTCTGCACCTAAACTTTCCGATATCTTTTTCTATACCCCAGAAAATGCTAAATTGTGGCAAGAAACCCTCACAGTTCTTCAAGAAATTATTGGACCTGCCGCTGCTCATGGTTTTTGTTATTGGGCCTCTGATCCTCTCGATAATCCTGACTATGAAAAATTCTTAATCGATTTCCATCGGATTCTCGGTCGTTTTCCCCAAACAACGACGGCCCAACCGATGAAAGACCCGCAGCGCACCCGTGACTTGTTGAAATTATCAGCCGAGAAAAAAGGATTTATTGACCGTTTCTCGTTGATTTCCCTAAAAATGCTCAAGGATGTTCATGCCGAGTTTAGTGCAGAAGAGCTAACTTTTGTGGAACTGATCACGCAAAACAAAGAAGCCCATAACATCGGTAAACATATTACGGGTCGCGCCCGAGATTACTACCGTAAACAGGCCGAGAAAAACCATGAAGAATATCCTGATGATGCCGTTTCGGGAACTATTGCCTGTGTCTCAGGATTTTTGTTCAATATGGTGGATCATTCCGTCAAATTAATCAGTCCCTGTAATGCCAGTGACCGTTGGCCTTTGGGTTATTACGTTTTCCAAGAAGGCACTTTTACCGATGGAGAAAGCTTGCGTAATTTATTAACAGACATGATCAATCAGCACATGAAAACTTCTGTGCGTCATGATCAAGTTGTTGCTTTCCGTCCTGACTTGAAGTATGAAGATATTGACAATGGTTTTCGGTTATCTTCTGCCTTTTTGCACCACAACTTTAACAATGTTTCTGATTATTTGCGAGATCTGGTGCAGGGGGTCTATGAAGGTAAACAAACAGCAGGCGAATTAGCCCTCAAAATGGAACGGCAACATGAAACACCCCTCGAAGAAACATTCTATAACCTGAATAGTTTTCTCAAGAACGGTTTTCTTAATGAAGAACCCGAACCCGCTGTTCTTTGAAAAATTTCAGGGGCATTAATTATGCGGAATAGGGTTAATGCCCGACTCGATCATGAATATTCCACTCACGCTCAATTACTAATGGATATTATTCTATGACTGGCGAACGCAACAAACTAATCTGGGGGGAAATCGTCGCCCGTGCCTGGCGCGATGCAGCTTTCAAACAACAATTACTGGGCAATCCCAAAACCGTTCTCACCGAAGCCGGAATGTCAGTGCCAGAGGATGTGGAACTGCAAGTGGTTCAAGATACGCCAACCCTGCGCCATCTGGTGTTACCTGTAGCCCCTACTGGTGGTAGCTCAACCCTGAGCGAAGCGGCACTCGATCTGGTTTCTGGCGGTGGTAGTACAGCGACAACTACGACGACAGTGCAAACACAAACGGCAGTAACTACCTCAACAGAGGTTGAAGAAATCGAGACAACAACAACAACAACAGCGGAGGCTGAAGCTGAAGTTGCAGTCGTCGCCGTGGTTGTTCCGGTTCTCATCACTTAATCCCGACACCGAAGGGAGAAGTGGTTCTGAGCAGTCCTTCTCCCTCATCACACTCACGCTCAACTACTAATGGAGATTATTCTATGACTGGCGAACGCAACAAACTAATCTGGGGGGAAATCGTCGCCCGTGCCTGGCGCGATGCAGCTTTTAAACAGCAATTACTGAGCAATCCTAAAGCCGTTCTCACCGAAGCGGGAATGTCTGTGCCCGAAGGGACTCAATTACAAGTCGTTGAAGATACACCGACCCTGCGCCATCTGGTGTTACCCGTAGCCCCTGCTGATAGCTCAACCCTAAGCGAAGCGGAACTCGATCTGGTTTCTGGCGGTGGTAGTACGACCACACCACCACCCGCAACAGTTTATGGTGTCGAATTTCTAATAGCCGCAGTATCAGTATCAGTAACCGAAATTCAAACAACGGCAACTGCTGTGACTGTGATTGAGAACTAATTCACGCTAATATCATGTCTGTTTAAACAAGCATGATATGTTTAAACAAGCATGATATCTAGAGGGCGCAAGCCTTGCGCCCCTACAATCTTTATTAAGTGCATTCAAACTAATGGGACTTAAACAAATTTCAAGCCCAAATAAAGCCTAAACTGGCTTTGTAAGCGGCAAACACATCCCGATTCTCGGTCAGCCACTCAAAGAAACGGAAAGACATCGCTGTCCGAAAAGCTTCTAAAGCTTCCACAAAAGTGT
>NZ_JACJQV010000057.1 GCF_014696875.1 Microcystis wesenbergii FACHB-1317
ATTTTATCATCAAGATATAGGAATCGGAGACGGCGTTTTGGTCTGAGATTTAATTTAATCGCTGGCATTTACAACTATGAACTTGCTTTAGGCTATCATCAAGTAGCTGAATAGGACTTTTGCAGGAGGTCTATTGAATCTTGACATAACAGCACCGATTCAAAGTAGAATTGGTATATTTGACAGACAAGCTGACGAGAACCAGTAACCGACAAAATTGTGCGACGGCAACACCGAGAGGGATTAGTTTTCCCCCTTGCTAGGAAATTATAGCATTTCTTGTCAAGGTCAATTACACGGCAGCAATTATCTCTTGATAATTTCTATCAAAACCCCTATCTTCAGGGGAGTATCTCACTTGTGGAGCGAGCATCAATGCTTATGGCTGTCAAAAACTCTAAAACCTTGAGTAGTGATTCGATAGTAGTGGTAGTCTGAGAAGCTTATATAGCAAAGATAAGGTAGAATCTTAACTAATATAAAATTGTGCCAAATTTACCCCCCTAAACCAGCATTTTCAGGACTCCCTTTTTGGCATTCCTCTTTTTTTACTTAACCCAAGGGCTCTCTTATTCTTTGTGTGATCTCGCGTAGCGAGCGCGTTGCGACCAGTTTAACTTATATAGGAGCGCTCAATCTTTGTGTCCTTTGTGTCTTTGTGGTTCGTTCCACTCGCTCGCCAGCAGGACTGTATCTTAGAATACATTTTACCCACCAAACCCAAGAGAGCCACTCAATTGACTTGAGAACAGCAATTAACAGACAAATATTATCCCCTAATCACTCACTCTAGCCTTCCTTGTCCTCGCCGTGGTTTTTATCACACTATTAAGCAATGGAAAGCCGAAAAACCCGTGTAAAGATTGTGGTCGTCAGTTTGTCATTGCTCTCAGTCAGAATCAGGTATCAGAAAAAACAAAACAATTAATCGATCGGCTATTGTTAGAGCAAATTTCTTGACGAGGTATTGCCAGAGTAACAGGATTAAGCTGGTCGTGGTTACAGAACCATCTAAATATTAAATTTAGTGAGTTTCCCCGTCAGGTAAGCGTTTCCGCCAAGCCAAAAGGAAAATTAACTAGAGAAGGTGAGGAACTCTGGTATGATTATTTTCTCCAAGAATAATAAGTTTTATGTCTGGTTAGCAATTGATAGACAAATAAGAGAAATTGTCGGTTGTTATGTGGGAGATAGGGGTCGTGCGTCAGCGCAGAAACTTTGGGAAGGCCTACCTGATGTTTACCGACAATGTGCAGTAGCTTATACAGACTTTTGGGTGTCATATTAAGAAGGTTGTTTCTGGTGGCGTTGCTGATCTAAGATATAAATCCTCTTTTCTGGGATTTTTAAAGTTGGCATTCATACCTCGATTCAGCAATGCCTGGTATGTTTTTTGACTGCTATTTTTCAATTTTATTGGTGAGAGTTCCCACTACATCAATACCGAGGGTTTGATGGACACTGGCGAGGAATTGATTGACGATTTCGGGATAGACTTTAATCAGGGCAGCCAGGGATTTCCCATCACCATTATCAACGATATTAACTCGATCGAGGTGTAAGCGTTTAGGGATTTTAATCGCCTCCTCTAGGATAGTTTCTAACTGTTGAATCAAGAAAATTGCTTCTGCTTCGCTGCCGGTGTTTTGCCAGACTTCTGCAAATAATTCGTTAACCAAGGCTTCAGCTTTGGCATTTTCTTCAAAAATTGCCGCTTCTCCTCTAGCGCGGAAAGTTTCAGCTTCCTGCTGCGCTTCTGCGGGTAAAACCTTATCTGCTTGGAGACGTAATCTTTCCAATTCTGCCCTAACCTGTTGCAATTTTTCCTCAACTATAGCACGTTTTTCCTTAGCGGCAGCAATAGTTATTTCTTCTTCCGATTTGGCCTGTTGTTCCAGTTTTGCCTTTAACTTTCTCAACTCGTTTTCTTGCTCTAAAATGATAATTTGATCGCGGGTTTTAGCCACGGTTGCCTGTTCCTCACATTCCGCGACTATTTGTTCAGCTTCATTGAGGGCATTTGATTCGGCAATTTCAGCATCACGCATGACTAAAGCGATTCTTTCCCGTCCGAGGGAGTTAAGATAATCCACGTCATCGGCAACATTTTGAATTTTGAGAGTATCAATTTCTAAACCGAGTTTAAACAGGTCTTGACTGACGTTACTGGTAATACTTTCGGCAAATTGTAAGCGATCTTCGTTCACTTGTTCGGGGGTCATTGTTGCGACTACACCCCGCAAGTTTCCTTCTAAAGTTTCCTTAGCTACGCGAATAATTTCTTCTCGATCTCGATCTAAAAAACGTTCGATCGCATTGCCGACTATTTCAGGTTTAGAACTAACTTTCACGTTAGCAATGGCCACTATATTCAGGGGAATATTGCCCTTAGAATAGGCATTTTTAATCTCAATTCTGATCGGGGTTGTGGTGACATCCATGCGTTTAACGGTTTCTAAAATTGGAATACGAATTGCCCGACCCCCCGATACCACTCGATACCCCACATCCTGTCTATCTTTTGATTTGCGTTTCATCCCACTCAGTATTACTACTTCATTGGGTTTACAAATACACAAAAAAGAATTGATAAACCAAATCGCACCAATCCCAAAAAATATCAATAAAGCAATGGGAACACTATTTAACAATAAATTGTCAGCGATGTTGTTATTATTGTTGTCGTCTTGATTGGGATTGATTTGGATGAGATAGGAATTATTTTGACTATTCATAGTTAGTTACCCTGTGGTCTAGAAGAAATTACAAATCGCCTCTGATATACTTTTCCGCAATGACTAAAACTTTATTGTCTTGGCAATTGAGGATAAATGCTTGATCACCGATATTAAATTGTTCTTCCCCTTCCGTTATCGCGACTATATCGATCAGACTATCCCCGACATTAACTCGCACTTTCCCCTTGCTATTTTTATCGAAGGGGATTTGAACAACTCCGATTAAACCGATGAGAGAGTGATAATCGACAATACTATTTACCTGTTGGTTGCAGCGTCTTAACTTGACCAAAATTAGGAGTAGAATAGCCAAACCAATACCTACCCCTAAAGAAATTACAACGATTGTGAGCAGTTGAGCATTCATAGTTTAGTTATTTACCGTTATAGTTGCCCCCAATCTAATTAACGTTAACTAATTCGAGACTTCGGCCATTTCAATCACGCGATCAGCATTATCTTTGACCAAAAAATTTAAAGGTTTATTGCGACGAACTTTATACTTTAAGCGTCGTGATTCCACCCGCATCAGAATTTGTTCTAAACAATCGTGATCAAAGCAAACATGACGATGACGATCCTTATAACCTGTGGTTGCTCCAGCAACGATGTGCAGTTGGGTATTTTTCTTTAACTGATACCATAAACCCTGGGGTTGATCTCCCAAAGAAGGGTTGGCAGTAGTCACAGCCGGATTACTAGACATATAAAATGGGTCAATCATATTATTGCCCATCGTCTGCTCATAATTGTAATAGTAATGGAGGGGGACATCGGCCGTGGGTAAATTTAAAAGTCCTTCATAAAACTGTCGGGCTGTCTCCAAATCTGTCACCATGATTGTATGAACTTTTGGGGCGCTAGTTAGAAACATCCACATGGCTAAAGCATAAGCGGCCAGAAGCATAACCATAATCCCCTGGGTGGACAGGAGAGTATCAAGGGGTAGGAAAGCGCCGAAGAAAAGATGATTTATCAACACTGATGTGATCCTATTGTCTAAGAATTTCTATCATTCCCTAATTATAATCACGACGCTGAAACTTAAGTTAACAGGGTGGGGATTGACTAAGTTCCGTACATTTGTATTAAAATGCTCCCTACCCAGTTTAAATGCAGTACAATTTACCTCAAATTCTCCTATGGGATGAATAAGTAGCTGGTTATAATTAAATTAAAAATGGATTTTAGGTTCGATCCCCCCTTAGTACTAGGGTTGATTCATAGTAGGGTTGATTCATGAATCAACCCTACCCTATAGTCCCCCCTTGATAAGGGTGGTGTCTGATAATTTTTAACGCCTACCTACTTAAATGATGAGATGATGACATTGGGGACGGAAATATGAGGAATTAGCGGAGATGAAAGCGTATATTGGAAATAGAGCCATCCCTAGAAAAGTGAGCTACTGTTATGAATTCTTTTGCACTCCCCGTCTTTCTGCAATCAGGTTTAACCCTGCTGGCATTTTTAGTGCTGGTTATCCTGATGGCCTAAATTTTAATCCGTCTGTGACTTCGATCGAGTAGGGGACGATCGATAGCGCCGACTAGATTTTCATAGACGGTTAACAGCTGTTCAGCGATCGCTGACCAACTATATTGATTTAAGACTAAATCCCTGGCATTTTTCCCCCGTTGTTGGCGAATTTCAGGATTAGTGATAGCCGTTGCCAAAGTATTAGTTAAATCCTCAAGCTGACAAGCTGTCACCCATCCCGCAGCCGCCGCTGCCACCGCAGGATGCAGATCCACCCGATCCGAGATCACCACGGGAATTCCGGCAGCCATAGCTTCGGCAACCGCGATGCCAAAATTTTCATAGTAGGAAGGTAAAACAAATAAATCGGCCCTAGCGAGGAGGCTATTTTTGACTTCTCCGGTGACAAATCCGGTAATTGTCGTATTTTTGCCCAAGATTGACCGCTCGATCTGATTTTTAATCCGATTTTCGTACTCCCGATCCTGGGGATTGCCTCCTGCTAAGACAAAATGAAAATCTAGGCCTTTTTCTAACAACCTTTCTAAACTGGGCAGCAGTAAATCTAGACCTTTTTTCGGATCAAGACGGGACATATAGAGGATGATCGGTTTATTTTGGGGAAGATCAAAACCCGTTACTGGTAAAGCTTGTGGGTTAAAAAAATCTACCCCTAGGGGGATGACAATATCCTTAGTTTTTATATTAAATCTTTCGGCAGTTTGACACTCCTGCTGACTGGTAAAATGAACTGCCGCCGCCGCCGCTAAATTGGGTTTTTCCAGAAAATTGGCATATATTTGTTTAAGTTGCCGTTTTTTTTGCAAATCTGCCGGATCGAGGGTGCCTAGGGGGC
This sequence comes from Microcystis wesenbergii FACHB-1317, assembly GCF_014696875.1. Taxonomy (GTDB): domain Bacteria; phylum Cyanobacteriota; class Cyanobacteriia; order Cyanobacteriales; family Microcystaceae; genus Microcystis; species Microcystis wesenbergii_A. The sequence continues at coordinate 5,074 of NZ_JACJQV010000057.1, forward strand.
GAAGAATATAGGGCAGTTGACGGTAACGAGCGATCGAAGCCGATATACTGCTCACTGGCGAGAATAAAGCATGAATATGGGCGATATCATAATCTTTTGCCCTATTAGCCAACCAAGTAAACAGATCAAGGGAAAATTTATAGCGCCGAAAGGGAGAACAGGGAAAATAATAGATTTGATAGCCATTTTGACTAACAGGGACTCCTAAAGGCACATCTAGGGGTGCTTGTCCCGTGTCACCATTGGAATCGGTGGTAATAATAGTCACATCCTGGCCCAGTTGTGCTAAGGCTGCTGACAAACCGAGTACCATTTGACTGGGGCCACCATAAACAAGGGAAATCGAAGGAACAATCTGAAGAATTTTCATCTTTTTGGTGCAAGGGTCAAGACTTGTTAAGATCGATCGAGCCGTTCGCTCAAATTTACCACTTCTGTGGCTCTCATTTATGGTAATCGACTTTCTGCCCTTCACTATCAATATTTCTCCGGCCTTTATTGCTGGTAGCTGTCTCTGGTCTTTAGCATTATATTTGGGGTTAGCTGGGGTGCGAAATTGGTTTATAGAAATTTTCTATCGCTGGTTTAATTTTGCCGAGCGTTTCCTCTATACTTCCCTAGAGGAGTTTGAAAAAACTCGCGTCGCTAGAGAATCCCAAAATGCTTTTTATGCCTCTATCTTTAGTATTATTCCCTTTCTCATTCTCGGCGGTTTCTCCGATTGGTTAATCGAGATTAGTTTAGGAAAAAGTTGGCCGATTAGTGTCGGTATTCTCGCTTGTGTTGCCTCTGGTGTCTATGAATTAGGAAGACAGGACGGCAGCGGTAATCAGTAAATTAAGCTGTTAACTATCTCAATTACTTCTTAGGACAGCACGGGAGTGGCAAGTTAGTCGATTTTAACCCTTGACTAGCGCTCAATCTTTTGCTTCCAGACGATTTTTATGTTTATTAAGAGTCTTTTGCAGTAAATTCAAAACCTCATTAGCAATCTCAATAACTTGATGGGTGCCAAAACCAGCCTGAGTTAATTCTTTAAAAAAAGCCTTTGCGACAATTTTGGCTAATTTCGGGGGATAGGGATGGACAGCGATCGAATGTTCGGACTGAATTTCTGCTATTTCTCTAGTCACTGCCATAGTCACAAAACGAGATTTTAATATCCCTTGCAAATGAAAAATTTGCAGGGATTGGGCTGCCTGTTGAGCGAATAACTGCAAGATTTCTAAATCTAATGGTTCAAAATGTTTTTTGTCTAGGGGAAAACTGAGATTAATTACTCCGATTACCTGCTGATTGAGGATAATCGGTGCGGCTATAAAACTATTATTATTTGATTTTTTGGAATAAGGGGCTGCACTGGCAAATGGCGATCGAGTGATATCCTTAATTAGTAAAGGTTTTCCTGTCGCCGCTACACTGTCGGCAATAGCTTGATCGAGTTTAATTATTTCTTGATCAGCTAAAGGTGATAGATCATCATAATGGGCAAAAACTTCTAGATAATCGGTAATTTCCCCCTTTAATTCCTGTGGAGAGCTTAACAGGATTGAACAGCGCCGCGCTCGCAATTGATGAGCGCTCATACTAGCTATTTTCCGAAAAATATCTTCGAGATTTTCCTCAACATTCAAGACAAGAGCCAGAGTAGTCAATTTGGGGTTAAAATTATCCATGTATTCAATCATTTATTCAGTCCGAGTTTAGACTTTTAGGGTGAGGGTGACATTCCCCATCTCCCTGTTTGTCTGAGTCTATAGCTTGCCATAGCATCCGATCGAGGGGCTTTTTTACTCGCTAACTGATCTATTGTAGATGTGCTGAAAAACTTCTGTGTGTCTCTTGTTTTTTGTCTTCCCTCTAGCTACTCTGAAATCTAGTAGGTCAGACGAGTTTAACTTGACTGGAGTGAAAGATGGTGCGTTTTCTCTGGGCAATTTTGGCCGGTGTGGGGATGGGGTTAACAGTAGCGCCGGTTTCTTGGTGGTTACTCGCTTGGATTTCTCTCGTCCCCCTGTGGATTATTGTGAGATTAGGGGAAAAATCCTTAAAAAAACAGCTTTTATACGGTTTTGGCTGGGGTTTTGCCTACCATGGTCTCGCTTTATTCTGGATCACGGGAATTCACCCGATGACGTGGATGGGTGTCCCCTGGTTAGCTAGTTTGTTAATTGCCCTGTTTTGTTGGTTGTTTATCACTTTTTGGGGAACGGCGATCGTGCTAACTTGGACGTTAGTCATGTTTTATGTCAACAAAAGTGTTAATCAGTCATCTTTTAGCGATGCCCTCCTACGGGTTTTCATCGGCACTGCCCTCTGGTGTGGGTTAGAATCTCTCTGGAGTCAATCCCCCCTCTGGTGGACTACCCTTGCTTATAGTCAAAGTCCCCATAATTTATTGATTCTGCAATTGGGCAAATTATCGGGTTTTACGACGGTAACGGCGGCAATTGTGGCAATTAACGGTTTAATCGCCGAAAGCTTGCTCCTAATCCGTCAATCGCGGCAAAATCTCGCTTTTCTCTCTTTACCCCTGCTTATTTGTTTAAGCCTCCATCTCTGGGGATGGAACACATACCATAAACCGATCGAAAAGTCAAGGGATTTAGGGATAAAAATTGGCGTAATTCAGGGCAATATTCCCAACACAATTAAACTTTCGCCCCTAGGATTTCAAAAGGCGATCGAAGGTTACACCTCTGGTTATCAAATTCTCGCCGATCAAGGAGTAGATGCCGTCTTAACTCCTGAAACCGCCTTACCCTACTATTGGAAGAACTTAGTCAATAATAGCTCGATTTATTCGGCAATTTTAGCCAAAAAAACGCCGATCTGGTTGGGTGCATTCGGCAAGATGGACAAGGGTTATAGCAATAGTCTCTTTACCATTGATGGCGAAGGACAGGTGATTAGTCGGTATGATAAAGTAATTCTCGTGCCTTTAGGCGAATACGTTCCTTTTCAGGAAATTTTGGGCGGAATTGTTGATCGCCTTTCTCCCTTGCAAGCGCACTTAATCCCGGGAGATCCCGCTCAAATTATTGACAGTCCTTTCGGTAAAATCATTGTGGGCATTTGTTACGAATCAGCTTTTTCCGAACATTTTCGCCGTCAAACTGCTAGGGGAGGCGAATTTATTATTACTGCTTCTAATAACGCCCATTATAGCCACGCCATGCCTGCTCAACACCATGCTCAGGATACCATGCGAGCGATCGAAACCGATCGATGGATGGCCCGGGCCACCAATACAGGTTATTCTGCTTTTGTCGATCCCCACGGTAATCACCTTTGGCTATCGGATCTGGATAAATATCAAATCCATAGCGAAACAATTTATCGACGGGATACGAGGACTTTATATGTGCGCTGGGGAGATTGGTTAACTAAAGTTTTAATTATTACTGCCGGACTAGCTTGGCTCTGGAGAGCTTGGGATTAAGGTGAAAGTGCTATACTTTTTCGTGAATAAACTGTATAAATAACCTAAGTTTTTGCTGCAATGAAAGAGCAATTTGTCAAGTGGTTGAATAGAATCTTAATATTTGATGTGTTTTTAGTGATAGCGGGTTTTCTCTGGTTTGCCGTGGCTGTTATTGGTGAATCCACGGGAATTCCTCTAGGATTTAAACTTTTTCAGCGTCTTTGGCTGCCCCTATTCAATCCTGCTATTAGTATTTTAATTGCGGGGGCGATTTTAAGCTGGGCAATTAATAAAATTCAAGAACGCTTATCCCCTAAATAGGGTTTGCTTAATTCAGTTATCAGTTATCAGTTATCAGTTATCAGTTATCAGTTATCAGTTATCAGTTATCAGTTTTCAGTTTTCAGTTTTCAGTTATCAGTGATCAGTGATCAGTGATCAGTGATCACTGATCAGTTATCAGTTCACTGTTCACTGTTTACTGTTTACTGAAAAAACTCCCCATCTCCCCACTTCATAATTCATAATTTATAATTCCTCCTCTCCTATAGCTTTTAAAGTCGTCTTTGCCAAGCAACAACTAATTTAATTTCCTCATAACTATAATTATCTCCCAGATTTTCTTTGAGAGTTTTCAGGGATTGAACGCCAACTTTTTTAATCGCTAAACGAATATATTCCTGTTTATTCTTAGAAACTAACTGATTAATATCAATTTCGTAACCAGCTTCCAGCAATTTAGCTAAATGTTCATAGATTGTTGAGACTTTTAAGCTTCTTTTGCGAGCGATTTCTTCCGCATTCAAACCATCTTGATAGTATTGGAGAGTCAGGAATTGAGTAGAGGGAAGACTATCCTGACAAAAATCATTAATTGCCGCTATAAATATATCCCCATACTGTTGGACTTTGCTGTGTACTACTCCAGAAATTTGACGAAACTGCTCTAAACTCCGGGGTTTTGATTGGGCCATCAAACGCAGACTAGAATCATGGAAAATAACGTAGGGAGGAATCCCTTGACTATCGGCAATTTTCTTCCGCAATTGTCGCAAGCGATCAAATAATAAATCACTTTCCATCGTATTGGGATTGTCGTCTCCCAAGATTGGACCGTTAGCTTTTTGGGGGACGGCAATAAACACGGAACGTTGTTTCCGCATCACTTCCCAACTGTGTTGATTAAGTTTCAAGATTCTAAAATTGTCTTCTGTTTCTACCAGTAGATTTTGCTGGACAAGGGAACGACTTAAACGTTTCCACTCCTGCACAGTTTTATCTTTACCGATGCCATAAGTGGATAACAAATGATGTTGATATTGGGTGATTCTTTCACCTTTTCCTCCCCTGAGTACGTTGATTATGTGCATCATACCGAATTTTTGTCCCGTCCGCGCTACACAGGATAAAAATTTTTGTGCCTCGATTGTCCAATCCTCAGAATTGTTCCCATTCCGACAGTTATCACAGTTACCACAGTTACCCGCAAAACTTTCTCCAAAGTAACCTAGTACGCTCGATCTTCTGCATTCAGTCCCTTCAGCATAATCTAACACCTGTCGCAATTGTTGACGAGCTTTCTGTTGTTCATTTTGCTCGGTTTTTTGGTTAATAAAATACTCAATTTTTCTGGCATCGGCAAAGCTAAAAAAGAGGGTACATTTAGCTGGTTCTCCGTCCCTACCGGCGCGGCCAGATTCTTGATAATATCCCTCTAAATTGCGGGGTAAATCGTAATGAACGACAAAGCGCACATCCGGTTTATTAATTCCCATACCGAAGGCAATTGTCGCCACCATAATCTGCACATCATCCCGAATAAAACGGGTTTGATTTTCGCTTCTTTCCTGATCGTTCATACCTGCGTGATAGGGTAGGGCATCAATACCATCTTTTTGTAACTGTTCGGCAACTTGATCGACGGTTTTGCGGCTGATACAATAAACAATGCCAGACCCTTTTTGTCCTTTAATATATTGATACAATTGCTGGTAAGATTTACTGGTTTTAGGTTGAACTTCATAATAAAGATTAGGACGATTAAAACTAGCAATATGAATGGAAGTATCTCGCAATCCTAATTGTTGTATAATATCTTCCCTAACCTGTTGAGTGGCGGTGGCAGTTAAAGCCAGAATTGGCACGGAGGGAAAGCGTTGACGGACTTGTTTAATTTGTCGATATTCAGGGCGAAAATCATGACCCCAATCGGAGACACAGTGAGCTTCATCCACCGCTAAACAGGCTAAACCGAGGTAATTATCAATAACAGCTAAAAAGTCTAAAAAACTAGGCGATAATAATCTTTCTGGGGCGACATATAAAAGTTTAATTTTTCCTTGCAGGATTAAAGATTCTCTGTCTCTGACTTGTTTAGCATTTAAAGTGCTATTGAGAAATGTTGCCCCGATGCCATTATCAGCTAAAGCAGTTACTTGATCCTGCATTAAAGCAATTAGGGGAGAAACCACCACCGTCACCCCTTTTTTGATTAAAGCAGGTAGCTGAAAACAGAGAGATTTACCGCCTCCAGTGGGCATAATTACTAATAAATCCTGATCATTTAAAGCAGCCTCAATTATTTGGCGTTGATTCGGTCGAAATTGATCGTAGCCAAAGTGATATTTTAAGACTTTTTCTAAAGAGTCAATTGCAGCCATTGAACAAGAGGAAAAATATTTTTATAGTAGTTATTTTAGGGTTAGGGATTTAAGTAATCAGTGATCGTTAATCAGTAAAAAGAAAGCTGATAGCCAAAACAACTGACCTTAAGATTGTCTCACCTGATCGGGAACACCAACAAAGGAGAGATTGGCTAATTTTTTCAGATTTTGACAGCGCAATAACTCGTTAAAATTGAGACTCGATCGCCCTTCAATTTCAGTTATAGTCTCAATAGCCGATAATAAACTTTTAGCGGCCTCGGTTTCCGTGTAACCGCGTCTAACGGCCACTTTTATGGCTGCTTCATCCGCGTCTAATTCCCGTTGGGGGCTGCGTTTTTCTCGCCAAATCCGGTTAATTGCCAAGGCAGTTAAACCCCCCGCCACTGCCATACCGACGGCATCGGTTTGTAGGGTTTCCACGGTTAAACCGATGATACCAGCCAGAGCAATTACTCGATCGAGATCGGGTTTAAACCATTTTACTGCCGTTAAAACACAGACAGCCCTTAACAAGACCAAATCCCGTTGGGATCTTGATAATTGCCGCCAGAGGTCAAAATTAATTGAAATCGGTCTGACTCCTCTTTGCCAGGGTAGGGGAAAATTAGTTTCGATTACCTTGCTGCTTTCAGGTTTGCTGACAATGCGCGTCATCATCCGTCCCGAAGCAGGCATGAGGTCTAGTAAATGACTAATCTCGTTGTCTTGGTTCATCGATCGCCGGCCAATAGTCTTCGATCATTGAGTATAATCGCTTTCTGAGTTAATATCTCTTTTCCGACAATTTTCTCAACGAAACCGCGTAAGTCCCTACTGTTCGGCTTTGAGGGGTTCGATGCTCCCAAAATCGCCCATAAATTCTTGCATCTTCCTCAAAATCCTCATGTGTTGATTATTAATGAGGGGATGAAACCAGTCCTGACCGGATCTTGCCAACTCCAAGTAAAACCCGAACCGCTTGTGACTACCTTAACGGGAAGGTGAAGCCGAACCTGATGAACGAACTGGCGATACAGTTGCTACGATCTACTGATTATTTATTCCCCTTTTTGCATGAGTGCATGAGCAGAAAACGGGTTTCTCGGAGAAACCCGTTTTCTGTGCGTTACTACAAGTGAAGCAAATCGAAGCTGCTGAAGGGGATTCGGTTGAATAGCAGCACAACCGCCCAATTGCCGTTAAAATAAGAATGATTAGGGGAGATGACAATGCCAGCCAAAGACATCTATCATGATTGTGTCAAAATAGCCCTCATTAAAGATGGTTCGGCTGATGTAAAAGATGACCCCTGCGATGCGTCTGCCAGTGGGGGCAATTCATGAATTGCCCCTACTCCCCACCTTCTGTTGTCTTTGTCCTCTAGTGTTATCAGAGTGATAAATTCATGAATTGCCCCTACTCCCTACTCCTGTCCCCTAACCCACCCTACTGATACGGATATCCCCCTTCCGGCTAATGTAAAGAAAACGTTACAGTAACAAGTAAAGCCCAGTAGCCAGGAAGCCGTCGATCATGTTTGAATACTTTAACCAGAAAGCTATCAAAGCGGTGATGTTCGCCCAAGAAGAAGCCCGTCGTGCCGGTCACAGTGTCGTCGGTACGGAGCATTTACTGTTAGGATTGATAGGAGAAGCCACCGCCACCGCAGCCTTAATTCTCAAGGATTTAAAAGTCACCCTGCACGAAAGTCGCCGCCTGATTGAAGGAATGACCGGCCGTGGCAGCGGTTACAGTCCCGTTAATATCCCTTTTACCCCGAAAGCGAAAAAGATGTTCGAGCAAGCATTTCAGGAAGCTCGACAATTAGGGGAACAGGCGATCGCACCTGAACATCTATTACTTGCTATCACCGCCGATCCCGAATCCCTAGCCGCTAAAATTTTAATTATGCAGGGTGTTGATTTGATCAAACTTCGCGGCCTTTTACTGAAAAATGCTGGGGAAAAAGTCGCTAGTGGTCGCTTCACGGCAAGCAGTGACTATGAAGACCAGAAAAATGCTCCACAAGGCGGTATTTTAGCCCAATATGGTCGCAATTTAAGCCAAGAGGTCAAAAATGGCAAAATTGACCCTGTAATCGGTAGAGAGCCAGAAATCGAGCGAGTTGTCCAAATTTTAGGCCGTCGTACCAAAAGTAACCCGATTTTACTGGGTGCGCCGGGGGTAGGCAAAACAGCGATCGCTGAAGGGTTAGCACAACGCATCCATAGTGGCGATATTCCCGAACTTTTGCAGGATAAACAGGTAATTGCCCTCGATATGGGGTCTTTACTGGCGGGAACCCGTTTTCGCGGCGATTTTGAGGAACGTTTAAAGGGTATCGTGGAGGAAGTTCGCAAATCGGGCAGTATTATCCTGTTTATTGATGAAATTCACACTCTTGTGGGTGCTGGTAGCATGGGGGGAGCTATGGATGCTTCTAACCTGCTTAAACCTGCTTTAGCTCGCGGCGAGTTACAGTGTTTAGGGGCAACCACTCTCGATGAGTATAAACAGCATATTGAGCGAGATGCGGCTCTAGAAAGACGTTTTCAGCCAGTTATGGTGGGAGAACCGACCAAAGAGCAAGCGATCGAGATTTTACGCGGTTTAAAAGCCACCTACGAGGATTTCCATCAGGTAAAATACGATCAAAAAGCGATCGAAGCTGCTGTTCATCTATCCTCGCGCTATATCAATGATCGCTTTTTACCGGACAAAGCGATCGATCTTCTCGATGAAGCGGGATCCCGCACCCATCTACGCTATTCCCTACAAAGTAAAAGTCCTGCGGAGGTTAGCGAAGAATCACCCCTAATTAACCCCGAATCTTTAATTCCGGTGGTGGATGCGGAGGAAATCGCCCAAATTGTCGCCGCTTGGACTGGTATTCCCGTTACCCAATTAACTGAAACTGAGTCGGAATCGCTCTTAAATCTGGAATGTCAACTGCACGAGCGGATTATTGGTCAACAGGAGGCAGTAAATGCCGTTTCTCGTGCTATTCGTCGAGCGCGAGTAAATTTAAAGAATCCTAACCGTCCGATTGCCTCGTTTATTTTTGCCGGTCCCACGGGAGTGGGTAAAACTGAATTAACGAAAGCCTTAGCTAAGTTACTCTTTGGCTCGGAATCCAGTATGATTCGTCTAGATATGTCGGAATTTATGGAATCCCACACGGTTTCTAAATTAATTGGTGCGCCTCCCGGATACATCGGTTACAATGAAGGCGGTCAGTTAACGGAAGCAGTGCGTCGTCAACCCTATAGAGTGGTTTTGTTTGACGAAATCGAGAAAGCACATCCCGATGTTTTTAATCTTCTCCTGCAACTGTTAGAAGATGGTCGTTTGACCGATTCCCAAGGTCGTCGGGTGGACTTTAAGAATACCCTAATTATCATGACCTCGAATATTGGCTCAAAAGTCATCGAAAAGGGCGGTAATAGCTTAGGATTTGAGATGGCTGACGATTTTGCTCAATCGCGTTACCAACAGATTTCTAATCGGGTGACAGACGAGTTAAAACAATATTTCCGTCCCGAATTTCTCAACCGTCTCGATGAAATCATTGTTTTCCGACAGTTAACTCGCGAAGAAGTTACCCAGATTGCCGATATTCTGATCGCAGATATAGCCAAACAATTGACAGAAAAAGGCATTTCTGTGCAAGTTACCGCCGCTTTTAAGGATTTGGTCATCAATGAGGGTTATGATCCTAGCTACGGTGCGCGGCCTTTACGTCGTGCTTTAACTCGACGCTTAGAGGATAGTTTAGCCGAGGCGATGTTATCGGGAAAAGTCAATTCTGGAGACCATGCGCTATTAGATGTAACTGCTGAAGCTGTGGTGACAGTCTCTAGTCATCAGCGCTCTGAGCAGAGCGATATTCTCTCGCAATTACAGTTACAATCGGTGGGTTAATCCGCTCAAAAATTGCTTTTTTTCGGGGTTGAAAATTTTTCAACCCCAATTTTTATCATCCTGGAAAAATAACTTCTAGGGGAGCGGGAATCATCTCGGTGCGAAAGTCCAGAATCTGAACTAGGATTAAATAGGCAACGGCGATTAAAATCGAAATCGCTCCCGTGATAATGGCGATAATTTTAGCAGAATTCATATAATTAACCGATAATTTCCTGAGATTGCCGCAAAAGCTACCGAAATTTATTCTCATCTACGATTGCGAGCCTAAACAATTGAAACTGAAGATATCTTACAGCACAATTCTCCCGGACGGTTGAGGGAAGGGAGTGCGTCTCAGTAAAGCTGTCCCTTGAAAATTTGACAGGAGATAGTTCTTGTGTTTCAGTATATAGACTAAAATCTATGGTCAAGCTTTAAATTATTTTTTATTTGAATCTGTGCAACCAGCAAAACCCTTGTTATAATCGCCAATATATGGTACCAGTCCAATTCCATGCACTGCATCGGCATCCCCAAAGTTGATCAACCTCGCTTTGTTTTAAGGTAGGCTAAGGCCTGCCTTACTTTTTTGGGTTGGGAAGAGGGGAGCAGGGGGAAAAGAGGAAAATGGGTCATTAAAGCTTAATTATCAGGAAAAAGCTCTGATCGTGTCTAAATTCTAGCTTTCTTTCGGGGCAAGCTTTCGGGTGATCAATAACTAACAGAAACTAAATTTTCGAGTTGTTGTTAGAAAATAGGCGAGCGCTCGCTTATAAAATAGGAGTTTCAGCACTTATGTGTTGACAGGGATTTTCCGAGATAGAAGAGTGATAAGATTTTTATTCACCTATGATCAACCTATGGCCTAAAATAATCATAAGGAGACAACATCACTCAATTTAAACTACTGACAGGAGAAGGAAAAGTCGGGACATACGGCGACTTGTTAAAATTAGGTCGTAGAGGAGATAACTTAACCCCTCATCATCTACCATCCAATGCGTATATGAAAGCGAAAATCAAAGGTTACACAACTAATCAAGGAATTGCTATCATGATGGAACACTTATCCCCCGGAAAAGGAGGTCGTCATCGTCAAACCTTATCTTATGGTAAAAGTCCAGACTTAACTCTTTCCCCTCGACAAACCTTAGCACAAGAAGTTTGGGATATTCGCTCAATTTATCTAGGTCAAGGATTATATAATGCAGATATTAGAAAGGGATTACAAGAACTCATTCAACTTAATAAAACTACTTGGTCAACCTTTTTTGATCAAGGAGCAACAACCCCATGAATTTAATAAAAATCCTACAAGAGAATCGCTTAATGAAAACACCCCAAGAAATTAACTTATTTGAGGAAACATTAGAAAAACTTGCCAAATATCCTGATGATAAAGATTTAAAAGACTTACATCTTATCCTAGATGATAACTGTGAACATCCTGAAATTATGTTTAGTTTATTGCATTTTTTAGAAGATTTTGAACCCCAACAACAAATACAGGCTTTTATTGAAGTGATTCCTCAATTAATGATAACTGCACCAGAATGGACAAAAATCATTCACTATCGAATCATTAATGATGAATCTGCTGTTAAAATTTATCAGAATAGTCTGGAATTAGCCAATCAAAAAACACCTCATTTTTTGTATCAACTTTTACTAGAAAGCGTCAAAAATCAGATTAATTCATCCTCGGAGGTCATCTTAACCTAAATTTTTGTATGACTTATAGAAATTAAAATGGTATTTTGGTATCTGTAATCCCTTAAAAAATGTCGCTTTTTCTGGCATTTGTTCAAGCTTAATTAATTTAATTTGAGACTCAGCGACTTCCCCCAACCCCCCAAAAGCTTGGATTGAGTAATAAAATCAAAAGTAAACGCCAATTTTAAAAGAGAGTTTCCCCTTAAAAATCCCAACCTAATATCTTGAGCAATTAAACCCTCGACACTGTGGCCATCTTCTCCTTGAGACATGAGGTAACGTTCAATTAAAGGCAAACCCCTGTGTTTGTCAAGCAGGGAGCGGGAAGCGGGGAGTGGGAAGCGGGAAGTGGGGGGAACAAATAAAATAATCTCCTGTCTCCGAGTCTCGTGACGACCGACTGCTGAGGGCTGATAGCGAAAATAACTGATCTGATCCCCTAGCGTGATAAGCTGAGTATTGGCTAATTTTACAAAAAATTAAGACTTTCCCCTTGTGGGAGTTATCAGCTAAAACCCAGAGCAGACATAAACAATGGTAGCGACAACAGAAACTAACGTTGGTAAAATCGTCCAGATCATCGGTCCTGTCATCGATGCCGAATTTCCCAGTGGCAACCTGCCCCGTATTTATAATGCCTTAACCGTAAAAGGAACTAACTCCGCCGGTCAAAATCTATCGGTTACTTGTGAAGTGCAACAGTTACTCGGTGATAACCAAGTGCGGGCCGTTGCCATGAGTACCACCGATGGTTTAGTGCGCGGTATGGATATCGTGGATACCGGCGCAGCGATTAGCGTTCCCGTGGGTAAATGCACCCTCGGTCGGATTTTTAACGTTCTTGGTGAACCCGTGGACGAAAAAGGACCGGTTAACGTCACCGAAACCTCTCCTATTCACCGTCCCGCTCCCAAATTAGTCGATCTTGAAGTAACACCGACGGTTTTTGAAACCGGTATCAAGGTAATTGACTTGCTCACCCCCTACCGTCAAGGTGGCAAAATCGGCCTCTTTGGGGGTGCTGGTGTGGGCAAAACCGTCATTATGATGGAATTAATCAACAATATCGCCATTCAACACGGGGGTGTCTCGGTTTTTGGCGGTGTGGGTGAAAGAACCCGCGAAGGAAACGACCTCTACAACGAGATGATCGAATCGAAGGTAATCAACGCTGATAACCCCGAAGACTCGAAAATCGCCCTCGTTTACGGTCAGATGAACGAACCCCCCGGAGCGAGAATGCGCGTCGGTCTCTCTGCTTTGACCATGGCCGAATATTTCCGCGATGTCAACAAGCAAGACGTTCTCTTATTTATTGATAATATCTTCCGTTTCGTGCAAGCTGGTTCGGAAGTATCGGCGCTCCTCGGTCGGATGCCTTCTGCGGTAGGATACCAACCCACCCTCGGTACTGACGTAGGCGACCTGCAAGAGCGGATTACCTCCACCAAAGAAGGATCGATCACTTCCATCCAAGCGGTCTATGTACCTGCGGATGACTTGACTGACCCCGCTCCCGCTACTACCTTCGCTCACTTGGACGGAACTACTGTACTATCCCGTGGTCTGGCTTCCAAAGGTATCTATCCGGCGGTAGATCCCCTCGGTTCCACCAGCACTATGCTCCAAGCTGATATCGTCGGTGATGAACACTACGGCACCGCTCGCGCTGTTCAATCTACCCTGCAACGCTATAAGGAGTTACAGGACATCATCGCTATTCTCGGTTTAGACGAATTATCGGAAGAAGATCGTCTCACCGTTGACCGCGCTCGCAAAATTGAGCGTTTCCTCTCGCAACCTTTCTTCGTGGCGGAAGTGTTCACCGGTTCTCCGGGTAAATACGTTACCCTCGCTGATACGATCAAAGGCTTCCAGATGATCCTCAAAGGTGAACTCGATAGCTTACCCGAACAAGCGTTCTATATGGTCGGCAATATCGATGAAGCGATCGCTAAAGGCGCAAAACTCAAAAAAGGCTAATTAAAAGTCAGTAGTAACCGCTAAACGCGGTTACTAAACCCAGAAATCTGCCAAAATTATCGTTATTATCACCAATGAGCATTACAGTACGGGTTATTACACCCGATCGCATTGTCTGGGATAACGTGGCCGAAGAAGTAATCCTACCCAGTTCCACGGGACAATTAGGTATTCTTAGCGGTCACGCTCCTTTATTAACTGCCCTGAATATTGGCGTAATGCGAATTCGACCAGGGAAAGACTGGGAAAATATCGCAGTTTTGGGCGGTTTTGCCGAAGTCGAAAATAATGAGATCAAAGTCCTCGTTAATGGGGCGGAATTAGGCTCAAAAATCGATAAGGAAAAAGCTCGCACCGAATACGAACAGTCCCAAACTCGTCTCGATGAAGTCAGTAAAGGGGATGACCGTCGCAAAACTATCCAAGCGCAACAAGCATGGCGCAAAGCTCGCGCTAGATACCAGGCCGCCGGCGGTTTAGTATCGGTTTAAACCCAACCAAATCAAATTAAATTAAAGCAAAATCGGGCGGGTTTATATAAACCTACCCGATTCTTTTTCAGTTATCAGTTATCAGTTATCAGTGATCAGTGATCAGTGATCAGTTATCAGTGATCAGTTATCAGATTTGAGGTTTCAGAACGTAGGTTGGGTTGAAGCATGAAACCCAACGCCCGCATGGGTTACGCTACCGCTAACCCATCCTACAAATAATTGTGCCTCCCTACTTATTAAGAAGTTGCTGTTCTCCTCCTGCTCGGCGATCACTGAAAAAGTTTCCTGTTTTCCGTTGCCTAAAACTGGAGATTTTGTCGCTCCCCATTAAGATAACTGCTATAAATTAATTGCTACCACTAAAAACAACTTCGGGGAATTTTAACTGTGCATCGGCCATGGCGATTTGTCGGCCTTGATTGCGTAACTCTTGCCAAAAATTAATCACTTCTGTGGCTTTGTTGAGAACATCAACGCGATCGGACTCATCAATCCAGTGTTTTGCTTCTAACTCCTCTTGCAGTTGTTGCCAAGCATCATTGCGCGGCCAGAAAAAATAAGCGGTGAGGGGGCTAGTTCCTTTGCCGACCACCTGATCCACAGCGATCGCTACGTTCTGATCTAACCACAATACTTTTAAAATAAACTTTGATTCGGAACTGACTGTCATTGTTAATCGTTAATCGTACAATTCTCGATTATATCATCTTTTGACTCAATTTTCCGCAGTCAATTTTTAACTATTTTTTGCTGTTTTTTCGCCAATAACCACTATGATTCCCGAAACAGACTCTTTAGCTTCTAAAAAAATCGGTGTGGCCGTAATTAGAGATGATCGAGATTTAATTTTAATCGATCGCCGTCTGGCCAAGGGACTCCTGGGCGGTTTTTGGGAATTCCCCGGCGGCAAAATCGAAGGCAATGAAACGGTACAAGAATGTATTAAACGGGAGATATTAGAAGAAATTGGCATTGAAATCGCAGTGGATAGTCATTTAATCACTATCGATCACACCTATAGTCATTTTCGGGTGAATCTACAAGTATATAACTGTCGTTATCTCAGCGGCCAAGCGAGAGCGATCGAATGTGAAGAAATCCGCTGGGTAACTATCCAGGAACTAGATCATTACACTTTCCCCGCGGCCAATCAAGAGATTATCAGAGCCTTAAAAGACATGGTAAACTCGAAATGATTGCTGTTAATCGTCGAGTGATTATGCTTAATCCTTCTATTCGTCAAGAACCCCGCTACGAACCGGCCGCGGTTATTCCCCTAAAAAAAGACGCTTCCATTGTTGAGTGGTTAGAAAAAAATAATCGCATGATTCCCCGGGATAAAGTTGCGGAACCGGATCTGACTCTCGAAGAAGATGTGGAACTATCTGAACTCATGGATGTCGATGATATCGGTTATGATGACGACGAGGAGGAATTAGTCTTAGATGAAGATTAATCCCGTCTTCTTTGGCAAATTTTACCTTTATCTGACGCTTTAGTCGTGAACGCTAACATTTTTTCCGCCCCTATCTTTAAAAAACCCACTGGAACCCATCTCCTGATTCTACTAACGGGACTACTATTTCTGTTAGTAGTTTTTTTTCAGTCCACTAATTCCCTGTTACTCCCCCTGATGGCCACGACATTAATCAGTGGTGGTCTTGGTTGTCAAGTAGTACCAGTGCTGCGACGCTTGAAAATGGGTCAGATTATGCGCGAAGATGGACCCCAAGCCCATTTAAAGAAAGCAGGAACCCCAACGATGGGAGGCAGCTTTTTTGTGCCAGTAGCCCTTATTTTCGCTTTAATCTGGTCTAAATTCACTCCTAATGTGGTGGCGGTTGCTTTGCTGACTTTTGCTTACATGGGTATCGGTTGGTTAGATGATTGGCAAATTCTGCGTTATAAGTCGAATAAGGGTCTATCTCCCCGGATGAAGTTAATTTTACAGATAGCGGGGGCGGCCTTTTTTTGCCTCTGGATGTTGGTCAATCAGGTGAGTACCGATATCAGCCTTTGGGGTCGATTAGTGATTCCTTTGGGCTTTTTCTTCTGGATTTTGGCGGGATTTGTCCTTGTGGCTGAAAGTAACGCCACTAATCTCACCGATGGGGTGGATGGATTAGCAGGGGGAACAGCTGCGATCGCTTTTTTGGGTTTAGGTATTATTATCGCTCCTAGTCATCCCGATTTAGCGATTTTCTGCACTTGTTTTAGTGGTGCTTGTCTAGGCTTCATTTTTCATAACCGCAACCCCGCTAAGGTGTTTATGGGTGATACGGGTTCCCTCGCTTTGGGAGGCGCTTTAGCTGCGGTGGGTTTAATTACTGGACATCTCTGGGGATTATTTTTAATTAGTGGTCTCTTCTTTCTGGAATCTCTTTCGGTAATCGCTCAGGTTATCTATTATAAAGCGACAAAAGGACCCGATGGCAAGGGCAAAAGATTGTTAAAAATGGCTCCTTTTCATCATCATTTAGAATTAAGTGGTTGGACGGAAACCAAGATTGTGGGCGCATTTTATCTGGTTAATGCGCTTTTAGTTGTCTTGGCTATTTGGAGTAGTTAATTAAGCACTAAAGGAAAGACCACAACCGCAGGTATTTTGGGCGTTGGCATTGGTAAAACGGAAACCCCCACCCATCAGATCTTCTGAATAGTCTAATTTTAAAATTTGTAGGTAGCGATCGCTGTCAAGATCGACTAAAATATTAATACCCTGACTTTGATAAAAGCGATCGTTTTCTGCCGCAATATCGGTTAATTCGAGATGGTAGTGAAGTCCCGAACAACCGCCGTTTTTTACGGCCAAACGCAGATAGGAACCACTCAGGCGACGGCTTTGACTCCAACGTTCAATTTCTCTAGCGGCGGCGGGACTTAATTCGATCATTGTTTTTGGGACTATTGTAACAATAATATCAAGTTCTTGTGAAGTTATACCATAGTTGTTGTCCAACTTTATGTTAAGAAATATGTGACTAATGGATGGCGGGAGCAGCTGACAATTTTTAACACAGAAAACGGGTTTCTAAATAGTTTCTCGAAGAAACCCGTTTTCTAAATAGGCGTTTGCAGAAAACGGGTTTCTCAAAGAAAACGGGTTTCTAAATAGTTTCTCGAAGAAACCCGTTTTCTAGGTGACTTAGACACTTAAACAAAGAAATTACCCACTGGAATGCTCTCTAAAGCTGGTAAAGTCCCAGTAAATCCAGTGATATTTATTAATAAATCATTGCTGGATTGGAAACCAGCCGTGCTATCATTAATAACGAGGTAAGTTCCAGCTATTGCACCGGTTGTTACCTGCACTAAGGCGGCACTATTAACCCCTAAGGGACTTGCGTAGGAATAATATCCCAGCCAGAAAATCGCTCTGTAGAAGAACCAGACCAGCCAGATGGTACATTATCAAAGCGCAAGTCCCTAATCCTTGATTACCGGTAATCGCTCCATTAGCATCAGTAAATACTTGATTGATTAAATTCTGTAAAGTGGTAACAGTGCTATTAGCAGCGCGACTGAAATTGCTAGGCGCACTCGTGGCATTTCCAGCTTGAGTTAATAAGTCAATTTTATCACTACTGATGGCAAAATCTGTGATATGATCGCTTGTTGATATGGTAGATTGACCAAATTGAAAGATGAAGATATCTGCACCTAAACCACCGGTTAAAGTATCAATTCCCGCACCTCCATTGATTTGATTAATACCATTATTTCCAGTGATATTATTGTTACCAGCGTTACCTGTACCATTAATATTATTAGTGCCAATTAGTCTGAGGTTTTCGACATTGTTGGGTAAGGTGCGAGTAATTGCGCTTTGGGTGGTGATTCGGTAGTAGTGATGGCGGCTTAATCCTTTGCTTTGCTGTGCATTGTAGTCATGGATAAAATACCAAAGGGTTCCCCAACGTGATTCTCCATTTTTTTAGAGAAAGATAGACTCTCTCTCACCAGCCGAGAAATCCTTTGTCGAAAGGTATTATTT
>NZ_JACJQV010000058.1 GCF_014696875.1 Microcystis wesenbergii FACHB-1317
AGGTTTTTCCTCTCACTTTCCCCTAATAATCCTCCTAAATATTGTCTGAAGCCGTTTTTTTGCGCTTCGTTTTTGAAGCAATTGTCAAACCGCCGACACCATCGGTCAAAGCATGGGGGCATCGCGGCTGGGGTTGTCTCTTTCATCGCTGCTCTTTCAACGTAAAGTGCTTATTCTTTAACGATTATACTCTATTATACTCTTGTTGATCGTTTAAGTCCCATTAGGGAAACAGCCCCTACCAGCGGTCTCGCGTAGCGAGCGCGTTGCGACCGCTCACTGGGAAGGCAAACACTTCGTTGTTATCTGGAAAATTACCCCCAAACAGGTGATTATTGGCGATCCGGCGATCGGGCAATTAACCCTAAGTCGTGCCGAATTCGCCAGTAAATGGACGGGATTCACCCTTCTGCTCCAACCGAACCTGAAATTCCGGGACACAAAAGAGGATAAAACCTCTCTCTGGCAGTTTTATCGCTTACTCGAACCCCATTGGTTCGTGCTGCTGGAAATTTTCGTCGCCTCGCTTTTTATCCAGATATTCGGCTTAATTACGCCGATTTTCACCCAGTTAATCCTCGATCGAGTAATTGTCCAGGGATCCTTAACCACCCTTTGGGCGATGGGGATCGGTGCGCTAATTTTCGGGGTTTTTCGGGTGGCAATTACTGGTTTACGCGCCTATCTCCTCGATCACACCGCTAATCGCATCGATACGGCATTAATCACCGGTTTTATCCGCCATACCCTCAGCCTTCCCCTCGGTTATTTCGAGTCCCGCTATGTGGGCGATATCATTTCCCGCGTCGGGGAAAATCGCAAGATCCAGCGTTTTCTCTCTGGGGAAGCTCTCTCGATTTTACTTGACTTATTAACGGTTTTCGTGTATGTGGCGGTGATGTTCCGCTATAGCTGGCAATTAGCCCTCATCAGTTTAGCGATCGTGCCACCGTTCTTTCTGCTGGCGTTAATTTCTACCCCTTTTCTCCAGCGAATATCCCGGGATATTTTTCAGGCGATCGCTAAAGAAAGCAGTTACCTGATCGAGATTTTAACCGGTATTCGTACCGTCAAATCTACCGCCACAGAGCGATCAACCCGTTGGCACTGGGAAGACCTTTTCTCGGTGGAGGTCAAGAAAAATTTCTCCGGGCAGATCATCGGCAATAATCTCCAGATATTCAGTAATCTGATCGAATCTTTAGCGACGACGGGTTTACTCTGTTTTGGTGCCTATCTAGTGATTCAAAATCAATTATCGATCGGACAATTGATCGCCTTTAATATGCTTTTTGCCCAGATCATCGCGCCTTTTCAACGCTTAACCGTTCTCTGGACGCAATTTCAAGAAGTCAATATCGCCGTCGAGCGCATTAACGATGTACTATAGCAAAGAGCGGGGTGGTTAGGACAATCAATCGCTGAAACCCTTGACCGATAAGAGTTTGAAAATTGAAAGCGTCCTAACTAACTCGTTCTATGCCATAGACGCAAAGCCAGAGGAGAATTTAGAGGAACTTTCCCGTCAGTTTCTCCCGGAATTACAGGGACATATTCGCTTTGAAACTGGAGTTTAGACTAAATTTTCCAAAAATCAACCCTAACGAGTTCAGGCTCAATACCTTAAAAATCTGACCCCAAAAGGAATACAGACTTCTTGAGCGAGTATTTCTGTGACCGCATAGCGACTTTTCGCGCTCGTTTGCAGAACATCATGAGTTGACCAAACCTCCACAAAAGTCCTTCAAGATTCCCCAATAAGTACATGAGCAGGGGCGAAAACTTGGCAAGGAAATAGCTATAACCTAGTTTTTGCAAGGGTTGCAAGGGATTCGAGCCAACCTACTCATTAAGCTCGACCCAGGAGTGGCATGACAGAATTAGTCTAAACTCCAGTCTTTCACCTTCTCCCGAACTGCGTCTGGCTGTGCTTTTAAGGCTTCCATTAATTCTTCTTGCTTATGTCCTTTAATCACATCTAGTCAAATTTTCTTGTCCAGCTCTACGACCGTTGTTATGAAATCTTTATGTCCTTTTAAGTTACTAAGCTGTTCGTAATTTAAATTGCGTTAACAGAATTACCCTTGTTTTTCAACTTGCGATCCCACTTAATAATTAAACCTCCTTCATTTAAAATTTGATGTAAAAGAGATTCTAATTCTTCAACTGATTTAAAAAGTCGATGAGCGATAAATTCTTTTGCCGAGGGCCAGACCAATTCAATGATATTTAAATCTGGGCTATATGCGGGTAAATACTCTAAAATTAAGTTGGGCATATTTTCAGCAATTTTACCAACAACATCTGTTTTTTTGTGAATACTAGCATGATCGAGAATCAGGACAATCTTTGGACCCTT
>NZ_JACJQV010000059.1 GCF_014696875.1 Microcystis wesenbergii FACHB-1317
ATCCAATAAACGCTTGGGGAGAGAATACCTCTACTTTTTCAGAAGCAATTCTGTCTAAGCAAGTAATCTCTGTGAACCAAGAATCCCCGTCTCTTTAGAGCGGGGAGTGTCAAATCGGTAAACGCTGAATATCTCGGTTAGAACCAATCACCACCATTGCTAAATCCTTGTGTAATCTTTCTTGGGGATTGGGGTTAATCTTGAATTTTTCCGCATTACCGACAGCGACAATATTTAACCCATAACGATTACGAATTTCTAACTCTGCTAGGGTTTTACCGTGAAAAGCTTCCGGGACTTTTAACTCGACAATACTATGTTCGGGATCGAGATCAAATCGTTCTAAAATTGATGGTCTAGTTAAACGGTGCGCTAACTCACAACCGGCATCGTATTCGGGAAAAACTACTAAATCTGCGCCAACTTTTTTGAGTAATTTTCCATGGATTTCTGTGGAGGCTTTAGCGGCGACAAAATTAACCCCCGCTTCCTTACAATTGAGAGTAGTAATGATACTTTCTTCCACGTATTTACCAATAGCAACAATCACCGTATCGGTTTCAAAAATTCCCGCTTCTCGCAGGGCGTTAGGTTTGGTAGAATCAAGCTCGATCGCATTATCTACTATTCGATCAGATAACGCTTGCGCTACTAATCCTTCGTCAATATCTGTCCCTACCACCTGATAACCTTGTTTGCGTAAGGTTTCACAGACGGCGCGCCCAAATCTGCCTAATCCGATGACGGCAAATTGACGATTTTGGGGACGCATACTACTAAAAAATTTAATTGATTGCATAATTTTAAGTTAAACTGTTAGGCATTTAAAATGCTGGTGTCAATAGGTACTGATAACTGATAACTAATAACTGATATTAATTATCCCACTAAAAGGTTTTCTTCGGGGTAGTTAATAACTGTTGGTTTCGGATCGCCGATAATAGCTGCTATTAAAAGTATAACTCCTACCCGTCCCAAATACATCATAAAAACAATAATTAACTTAGAAATCGGTGATAAAGCGGCAGTTATACCCATAGATAGGCCGACAGTTCCAAAGGCAGAAACTACCTCAAAAAACAGTTGAATCATTTGAAAATCTGTCTCCACAAATGAGATAGCTAGGGTGGAGATAATAATCGCTATAACCGAACCAAAAACCACCGCCATTGACTTTAAAATTAACGGCATGGGAATGCGTCTTTGATAAAGAGTCACTTCTTCACGACCCCGTAAAACCGAGCGAGTACAATTATATAAAATCCTAACAGTTGTGGTTTTAATACCTCCCCCTGTACCGCTAGGACTGGCTCCTATAAACATCAAAGCCATGGTGATTAATAAACCTTCTACGGAAATTTTACCGATATCAATGGTATTAAATCCTGCTGTTCTCGATGTTACCGATTGGAACCAAGCAGCCAGCAATTTATCTTTAATTGATAAATTAGCCAAAGTGTCACCATTTCCCTGTTCAGTAAGTAGAAAAGCCAATGTTCCTATCACTAATAAAAATATAGTTGTGCTGATAGCAACTTTATAGTTAAGAGAAAAAACAAAGCCTTTTCGTTTATATTGAAAGCGGTAAATAAACCAAGTGTAAAACTCGATAATTACCTGATAACCGATACCTCCAAAAATGATTAACCCTGTGATAGATAAGTTAATAATAATTGAAGAATGATAGGACATCAAGTTATCTTTAAACAAGCCAAAACCCGCATTATTCCAAGCACTAATACTATGAAATAAAGATAACCACACTGCATATCTAAAATCATACTTTTGGGCGAAGACAGTTAACATAACCAAAGTTGCTGTTAACTCAAAAACTAGAGTAGTAGCAATCACTGATTTCATTAAACTTTGACTACCTTGTAGGAAAGGTCGATCGAAGGATTCTTGAATCGCTAACTTCTGTCTCAGGTCAAATTTTCGCCCAATTAATAACATTAAAAAAGTGGTAGTGGTCATATATCCCAGTCCACCCACTTGAATTAATAAAGCAATAAATAATTGACCCCAAAAAGAAAAATAAGTACCCGTATCTACTACTGCTAAACCCGTAACACAGACAGCAGAAGTGGAGGTAAAGAGGGCAACAATTGGGTCATTCCAAGTGCCGCTAGTGGTAGAAACAGGCAACATCAACAGGGAAGTTCCCGCTAAAATTACCGCAATAAATCCCAAGCAAATTGTCCGGGCAATCGTCATATAAATTCCTTAGTGAAAGTAGCTAAGAGAAGATTGTTTTTTGGCTAACACTTCTTGATAAACTAACTGTAAGCGATCAATATTTTTACTGAGAGTGTAGGAGTCTAAAACTCTTTGACGGGCTTTTTGACCTAAAATTGTGGTTAATTCGGGATGATCTCGTAAGACGGGCAAGAGAGTTTTTAATTGGGTAATTAGTCCTTTAGTATCTAGAACTATTCCCGCACCTTTTAACACTTCCCCATCGGCACCCACATCCGTAGCCAGACAAGCAACACCGCAGGCCATCGCTTCTAAGAGGGAAATCGATAAACCTTCCACTAATGAGGGTAAAATAAAGCCGTCAACCCCGCGCAAAATTTCAATTCGTTTATTTTCATCGCCGATAAAACCTAACCAGATAATACCATCTTCTTCTCCATAAAAAGGTTTGAGGGAAGGAGTTAACGGGCCATCGCCAACAATGAGCAGTTTGCATCTATCACCTAAACTGGTTTTTTTCCAAGCTTTCAATAAAGATTCTACATTTTTCTCCGGCATGATCCGACCGAGATAAATAAATAAACAATCGGCATTATATTGCGCTTTAATATTCGATGGTCCTGGACAATACTTATTAACATCAACCCCATTGGGAATAATTGCTAATTTTTCTTCGGGAACTCCCAATTTAACTAAAAAATCCCGTTGAGAGGTGGAAAAAATAATTACTTGATCGTAATTAGCTAAAAAAGGGGCGTGTAGTTGGTAGGTTAATAATTGGGTACTGGAGATGAGATTGCGAATTTTACTATCAAAAGCCGGGTGAAAAGTCGCCACCAGAGGCAAATCTAAAGACTCACAAATTTCTGGTAGCAGAAAATCGAGGGGAGACAGGGGTAAGGACGCATGAACTAGATCGGGTTTCAGTTCCCTGAGTTTATCCTGTAGAACCCGACTCGATTTCAGGGTGGGAATAGTATAGACTTGGGAACTATAGAGACGTGGCAGGGTGATTTCGTCGTAAAAGTCCGGCCAATCGCTTACGGTGGGTTTTTCGGAAGAAAAATGTAGAAAACTGACTTGATAATCTCGATCGAGCAGGGAATTAGTCACTTCTCGCCCATAGGTAACGTTACCGCAAAAAGGAGATTTTTTTCCTAACCAGGCAATGTGCATTGAGATTCTCTTAAGAAAAAGTTAATTTAGCCAAGTATCAGCTTACTAAATTAGCCGTAAAATTAAAAGCTAATAGAGTACCTCAGCAAAATTAATTACCCATCTAAGTCCTCAGCTAAAAATTGCCTTTTGCAAGAGTGCCTATTTGATAGTTAAAATTCTCGGCTTTTTACTGATTGGCCGAGGACTTGCGACGACGACAACGTTCTGAACAGTATTTGACCTCATGCCAACAGTTTTGCCACTTTTTGCGCCAAGTAAAGGATAAACCGCAAACGGGACAAATTTTACTGGGAAGATCGGACTTCGAGACCTGACGTGCCATGATTAAAATTAAAAAGTCAAAAACTGCGCCTTATCTATGAGTGTAGATGAAAATAATCAGAGTTCCCCACTCGATCGCCTGAGAATTATTTTAGTTGAACCAGCCGGAGCCTTAAATGTGGGTTCCACTGCCAGAATTATGCGAAATATGGGCTTAAGTCGCTTAATTATCGTCAATCCCGCCTGTGATATTCTTGCAGCAGAAGCGCGACGCATGGCAGTACACGGGATTGAAGTCCTAGAAAACTGTTCACAGGTAGCCACCCTGGGGGAAGCTTTGCAGGGTTGTCATCGCATCATTGCCACCACCTCAAAACCCCGTCACCTGAATACTCCCCTTGAAACACCCCGGACCGCCTTACCCTGGTTACTCACCCCTAACCTGGAATCGGCCCTAATTTTCGGGCCAGAAGACCGGGGTTTAAGTAACAGCGAACTGAACCACGCCCAGCGTTTTGTCGGTATTCCCGCTAATCCTCAATATTCCTCCCTCAATCTCGCCCAAGCGGTGGCAGTTTGCTCCTACGAACTGTACCAAATGGCGACGGAAAATAGGCTCGAACCCCCGGTAGAAATGCTCCCCAATGCCACTTTTGAGGCTCTAGAAGGCTATTATCAGCACTTAGAGAGCTTTTTGCTCAAAATTGGCTATCTTTACCCCCACACCGCCGCCGCTAGGATGGAGAAATTCCGGCAACTTTATCATCGGGCCCGGCCCACGGTGGAGGAATTAGCCCTGCTGCGGGGTATTATCGGTCATGTTGAAAGTATCGGGCAACTTTTTCTCGGTCTTGATAGTCTCAAGGGCAAGAAAAAAAATTCTCCTAGCGATCGATAATAAATCTGGATACCCTTGAGGAAAACCGTGACTCGTCAAGTAACTCGTCGTCCCACTAAAGTCCAATCCGGCCCTGGATCCTCTAGGACCATGGACTCAAATAATAAAAAAAAGCCTGTACCAGTTAAAAAGTCGAAAAAACAACGTAAACCTAACCTAATCGCTTCTTTTCTCCTTCAGGTTCTTCGCTTCTCTATCCTTGGTGTCGGTTTAGGTGCGATCGCTGGTACGGTTTTAACGGTGGTGGATCCGAGCAAATTACCTCTACACCCAAAACCCACCGCTACTAATTCCCCGACTCCCAAACCCGTCACCCCAAAACCGACCACCTTAGTTTTAAACGAAAATCTCAGCAGCCTTAACCAGAAATTACAGGCTTTAGCGGTCAAATATCCGAAATTACAGGCGGGAGCATTATTTATTGACCTTGATAACGGTGCTTACGCTAATTTTCGCGGAGATACTATTTTTGCCGCCGCTAGTACGATTAAAATCCCGATTCTGGTGGCCTTTTTTGAGGATGTGGATGCGGGAAAAATTCGTCTCGATGAAACCCTTGTGGCCACTAAGGATGTCCTGGCCAGTGGGTCCGGGGATATGCAGTATCTAGGAGTGAATAAAACCTATACTGCCCTAGAAACCGCCACTAAAATGAACGTAATTAGCGATAATACCGCTACTAATATGTTAATTAAGCGCATGGGCGGCAAAGAGGCTCTTAATCAGCGTTTTCAAGCTTGGGGTTTGACCAGTACGGTAATTAATAACGCTTTACCAGACTTGGAAGGAACCAATACCACAAGTCCGAGAGATTTGGTGACAATCTTAGGAAAAGTTAATCAAGGGGAATTACTTAGTTTACGTTCCCGCGATCGTCTATTAAATATTATGCAGGAAACCCGCACTCGCACCCTGCTGCCCCAAGGTATCGAGAAATCCGCCAATATTGCCCATAAAACCGGTGATATTGGCTCGATGTTAGCGGATGCGGGTATTATTGATATGCCCAACGGAAAACGCTATCTAGGAGCAGTGATGGTGAAACGTCCCCACAATGATAGTAACGCTAGGACTCTGATTCAACAAATATCACGCACGGCCTACCAACACTTTAAATGGTATCAAACTCAACCCGCAGCCAAACCGCAACCAGTCGCCCAGTCTTCTCCCTCTCCTAGTCCGGTCCCTAGTCCTAGTCCGGGTAATTAGCCCCTAGGTTAAATTATTGGCTAAAAGACGGGCCAATTGTTCGGCATTTGCCCGGGGGGAAAGACGAGGAAGGATTTTTTCCCCCGTGGCTAGTTTTTGACAGAGGACGGGGATTTCGTACTGATAAGCGTTAAACCAATCCTCTCGACTGGTAATGTCCCTAATTTCTAACTGCCAGTCCGGTTGACGGATTTTTTCTAGTTTTTCTAGCAACCCTTCGCAAAGATGACAGTCCGGTTTACTGTATAAAATTAGTTCTATGGTAGTCATAAATATTTATGTTCATTACCTCCACGATTAGTCTCTCATCAACAATTCTACAAACTCCCACACCCACACCGACTTTAAATAATAATTTAGTTAATTCAGGTACTCAAGATCTAGTCTATATCGGTGTGTTTCTTCTGGCAATTACCCTAATCATTGTTATTGGTATTATCAATCAAAAAATTGAATACGCTCTCATTTTTGCCGCCACTCTCACTGCTATTTTAGTTGCTTTCTTCTGGTTTTTATAAGTCCTTCAACGAAGGAAATTGAGGTCATGGTATTCTGACTTCCCCGACCGACGACTCACTCCTAACCCCACCAACAAACTTTTTCAGCAAACCCTATATACAAGCAAAAAGCTGCATCCCACATTTGCAGAACGTAGGTTGGGCTTCGGCCGTGAGCTTTTGCGTTCGACAAAAGCTCACGCCGAGGTCCGAACGGTTGAAGCATGAAACCCAACGCCCGCTCATGTTACGCTACCGCTAACCCATCCTACAAATAATTGTGCCTCCCTGCTTATACAAGCAAAAAGCTGCATCCCACATTTGCAGAAATACCGACAATCAGCAATTATCAGTGACTCTTAAATTAGTACAAAAATATGAACAATCGCGTGTAACTGGAGTTTAGACTAATTCTGTCATGCCACTCCTGGGTCGAGCTTAATGAGTAGGTTGGCTCGAATCCCTTGCAACCCTTGCAAAAACTAGGTTATAGCTATTTCCTTGCCAAGTTTTCGCCCCTGCTCATGTACTTATTGGGGAATCTTGAAGGACTTTTGTGGAGGTTTGGTCAACTCATGATGTTCTGCAAACAAGCGCGAAAAGTCGCTATGCGGTCACAGAAATACTCGCTCAAGAAGTCTGTATTCCTTTTGGGGTCAGATTTTTAAGGTATTGAGCCTGAACTCGTTAGGGTTGATTTTTGGAAAATTTAGTCTAAACTCCAGTCAATAACAGAGGGACAGAGGTGGTTAGCTGAACGTTGGGAAAAACTGATAGTTTTATCGACGTAAGAAGCAGAAAAATTAGCTAAATTAACAGGATGTACTCTCAGAAAATTTGAAGAGAGATAGGCTTTTAGTGGCTTGGGAACAAGCTTTATCAATTTATTCATAATCAATATTGGCAGAAGATTAAAGATTAGTTATTGTCACTAACTCTTTTGATTAGAAAAAGATAAACTTGAGAATTTTCATTCAAATTTATTGACTCAAAATCCGCTGTACTTAATTTAAATGAATCAACCCTAGGGGTTGGGGGGGGCGACAACTAGCCTATAAATGCCGTTGGTATGGGAGAAATTACCTCGAAATAGACAGATGGTTTCCTAGTTCTAAAAGGTGTAGTAATTGCGGGTATATTGCCCTTGAAAATGCCGTTAAATATTCGAGAATGGGACTGTCCAAGCTGTGGGAGACACCATGACCGAGATGTTAACGCCAGTAAAAATATTTTGGCCGCAGGGCTTGCGGTGTCAGTCCGGGTCGCGACCTGATGACCAGAACAGAGTAAAACTGGGGCGGCAGGTGCAAAACCCCGTAAGGCTTCGGCCGTGAGGATGTCAAAGCTTTACAGCCTCATCAATCGTGCCAATCATGTAAAGTGCCTTCTCTGGATAATCCGAAAATTCATCTTGGAGAATGCGATCGCATCCCGCTAAGGCCGCTTCTAGCTCGACAAATTTACCCGCCATTCCTGTAAACTGTTCGGTAGAAAAGAAAGGCTGGGTGAGAAACTTTTCTAATCGTCTGGCTCTGGCTACAATCTGGCGGTCAGCCGGTGAAAGTTCTTCTAATCCTAGCATGGCAATAATATCCTTGAGTTCTTCGTAGTTCGCTAGGGTTTGCCGCACTGCCTGGGCGATGCGATAGTGTTGCTCGCTGACAATAGGCGGCATCAACATTTTCGATCCCGATTGCAGTAAGTTCACCGCCGGATAAAACCCCTCACTTGCTCGCTGGCGAGAGAGTACAATTGATGCGGATAGATGAGAAAAGGTATGAACAGCCGCCGGATCGGTAAAGTCATCTGCTGGGACGTAGACTGCTTGAATGGAGGTGATTGCGCCCGTAGCCGTACTGCAAATCCGCTCTTCTAGCTCTGCCAGTTCCGTGGCTAATGTCGGCTGATACCCTAGCCGCGAAGGTAATTGTCCCATCAACCCCGATACCTCTGAACCGGCCTGAATAAAGCGGAAGATATTGTCAATTAACAGTAAGACATCTTGTTTGGCCGTGTCGCGAAAGTATTCCGACATCGTCAGTGCGGCGTGTCCGACGCGAAATCTGACCCCGGGCGGTTCATCCATCTGCCCAAAGATCATCACCGTATTCTGCAAAACCCCGGCTCCGCGCATTTCTTGGTATAAATCTAGGGCTTCCCGACATCGCTCCCCAATTCCACAGAAGATACTAATTCCCTGATCTTGCTTGACGATGTTATGAATCATTTCGGTAATCAAAACCGTCTTGCCAACACCCGCTCCGCCAAATAATCCTGCTTTCCCCCCCCGTTCCAACGGGACAAGCACGTCTATGGCTTTAATACCGGTTTTGAGAATCTCCGAGCTAGTGGTTCGCTCGTACAGGGGAGTCGGATTTGCATAAATTGAACGCCATTCTCCCTCAGCTATCTGTTCTTGTCCGTCAATTGTTTCCCCAAATATATTCAACATCCTGCCGAGCAACCCCTCGCCCACTGGAACTCGCAGGGGATGACCCGTATCGATGACTGGAGAACCGCGAGCTAAACCGGCTGTTGGCTTCAGTGAAATGGCCCGTACCAGTTGGGAGTTAAGATGGGCCACAACTTCCATCGCTACACTGCCATCTTCTCCGGCCTGAAGTTGGCTATGAAGCTCTGGCAGCCTTTGGGAAAAATAGACATCAATGATGCTTCCTCGCACTGACACTACAGAGCCAGCGTTGAGTTTGTTAATATCTCGTTGATCGTTCATCAAAAAATTGGCTCTGAAACCCCGTCTTTTTAGGACGGCTTGATATTACATCTAGATGCTCACTTACCGCCCCAGTCCATTAATATAAACAGAATTTTTCCCGAAAAGGAGTTATAGATTTAGCTAAACAGGTTTTATCGCTGTAACTGATGACCACAGCTACTACAAAAGCGATCGGTTGCCGCTACTTTTGCCCCGCATTGACTACAAAATTGGGCTTTACTGACGGTTTTTGTGTCTCCCATACTCATTTTCATATCTCCCATTTGCATTTCCATGGGGGTAAAATTCATCGACATATTACCCATTTTCATCGGTTGCATCGGTTGCATCGGTTGCATCGGTTGCATCGGTTGCATTGGTTGCATCGGTGAGGAGGAGAAACTGGTAGCAGTGGTCGATTGAGAGGACTGAGAAACTCCAGAGGTATGAGGAGAGGAAAAACCGATACTGCTTCCTTGAATTTGGATTCTGTGGGGTCCAGTTTCAGTGATAATTTCAATAATTGCCCCTTGGGGAATTATCTCTATTTGGGGTTCTTGTGTCCAAACTCCCGTAGCAAAACTACTGCTAGACTGCTGTTGTTGTCCCACAGCACCACTAGCGAGAGTTACAATCGTCTGCAGCCCTTGATTATCGAGATAGAGACGTTGTCCTGTGGGTAATTCACTATAAATAGCCATATTTTTGACAGTGAAAAGTAAAAAGTAAAAACCTAGTTCACACCCCTAGGATCCAGTCTAGCGAGGATAGAAATGTTAGAGGATTTTCTTAAGAATTTTATCGACAAAAAAAGGGTGGTTAACCCACCCTCACCATGTCTCAAGAAAACAAACTTTTTAACGGACGCTACCGGCTAATTTATCGACCCGAATCGGTTTCATCAGGTACAATTTGAGGAATTGCCAGGCGTTAGAGGCGAAGATAGGCAATTTCTTCAGGAATTTAACTGGTGCGGCACTGTTTTCGCTATCGATCGCCCGTAATCCCTCGTTATTGCGAACACAAATTTCTAGGCGATCATAAAATTCAGGACTATCCACATCGAGAACAATCGGGAAGACGCGGCCGGCGGTTTCATTGGTCTTCTCGATCACATACTTATCGTACTCGCGAGCGTCCAAACCGAGAATGGCGTAGAAACCAGAACGCTGAGTATCATTGAGATACATCGTAGCGAAGACCGAAAGCAGGAAGAAACGACACCAGAGACGAGCGCGCCAATCATTAAGAATATCAGGCTGCGCGCGCATGATCGCATCAAAGAAGTCCCCGTGACGGTTTTCGTCTTGACACCAATTCTCAAAGAAGTTAAAAATCGGATAAACCCGATCTTCGGGATGTTGTTCGAGATGACGATAAATGGTGATATAACGCCAATAACCGATTTTTTCGGAAAGATAGGTGGCGTAGAAGATAAATTTCGGTTTAAAGAAGGTGTAGTTACGGCTTTTGGTTAAAAATCCCAAGTCAAGGGAGAGGTTAAAATCCGATAAAGCCTTATTAAGGAACCCAGCGTGACGCGCTTCGTCCCGGGACATGAGGTTAAAGCATTCCGCGAGAACGGGATTTCTGTTTTTTAAACGTCTGCCGAGTTCTTTGTAGAGAAGAAAGCCGGAAAATTCGGCCGTGCAGGATCTTTCCAGAAATTCCACGAATAAGCGGCGAGTTTCGCCATCAATATGCTCCCAAGAGCGATCGAATTCTTGATTGCGAACGAAGTGATGCCGGTTATAATCGGTACGGAATTCCTCTAAAATCGCTTTCAGTTCTTCCTCGTTAGCGGCGATCGACATTTCCGCCATCGCTTCAAAATCAGTGGTATAGAAGCGGGGAGTGAGGATCGTTTCTTTAGCGGGAACTTTTATACCCGGACGGATTTCCTCGAATTCTGGTTTTTGGATCGTGCTGACCATAGGGATTATTGATTTTACTCTGGGATGATGATTGAGACGAGTAAAGGCTCTGAGATGATAATGACGAGCCGTGAAAAAACGGCTAGGATTCACTATAGCAAGCTCTCAGCCCTAGACTCCCTTCCTGTTCATTAAAAGTTACAACTCTTAATTAAGCTGTGTAAACAAACGCGGCTTTTTCCCTGGGAGTCTTGACAAATGTTCGGGGAAGTGGAGTTTGTTCGGTGATCAGTAAACAGTCATCGGTAATCGGTGAACTGAAAACTCACATCTGATAACAAGGGGCGAATCTAAAACCTAATTGGTTAAGCTAAAAGCTTTGATGTGCTTAGTTTCTACCTTCCTAGAATCCTGGAAAACTCCTGTTATTTTAGCTTGTTGTCAGGAATTTAGTTAAACAAGGTTTTTGGCAATATGCTAATCTGGCTAACACGCTTTTGGGCGTGATATATGGAAAAGTTCTGGCGATTGCGCCTAAATAGTGTGATATGCCGAAAGTTGACCTATATTGTTACTCTGGAGATTGTTATACAGAAAGTTTTCGTATAATATGTAGTTATGTCGCATTGCTTCTTTGCGCAAGTGGAAAATTTTGAGGTATAGATTTATGACCCACATCGTCTTGCTCGGCGACAGCATATTTGATAATGCTCCTTATGTAGATGTTGAAGAAGATGTTATCCATTACCTTAAGCGCAAAATACCTTTAGGATGGAAAGCCACTTTACTCGCTATTGATGGTTCTATTACCACGGATCTCCATGCTCAAGTTCAGAAGCTACCTAAAGACTCAACTCACTTGTTTTTGAGTGTTGGGGGAAATGATGCTTTACGCAACATCGACTATCTATCTCAGAGGGCACAATCTGTTGCAGAAGTAATAATTAAATTTTCAAGGCTGGTCGGAGATTTTCGTGCTAACTATGTAAGTGCAATCAAAGAGCTACTGGAAAAACAGTTGCCAATAACAATTTGCACCATCTACGAGCCAAGATTTGAGCAGTCAGAATACCAAAGCATAGCGACAACTGCACTCACATTTTGGAATGATGTGATAATTCAAACAGCAATAGCCTATAAACTACCAATTATTGATCTGCGCCAAATCTTTACCAGTACATCTGATTACGCTAATCCGATCGAGCCATCTGCAATTGGTGCAGATAAATTAAGCAGCTACATTCTAGAAATAGTACAAAACCATAACGTTACTCAACTACATACAATCATCTATGGAAACTCCAAAGACTCTCGACAAAAGTGAATTGCCCTGAATGGCACTTCAAGATAGATCGACATAACAAATCACTGCACCCGACCGTATGCTAAACTTCTCACATCATCCAAAGTGCGATGCCGAAGGCACTGCGTAGCAGTACGCTATCGCCGTAGGGTGCGTTCCCTAATGCAAGTCCTACTGCTCCACCGATCGATTTTTGGGGAACGCACCATGCACATTTATTGGCTCTTCGGTTTGTGTTATGCAATAGAGGGGGGTTGTAAGGGATGGAACCCTTATATAGAAAGGCATTTAGCGATTTTTGTCAATTGTTTTTTATCTAGAGCGAACTAATCAATTAAGTCTCTTGCCAGATAAGGATTTAGTCGATTTATGCCCCCCTATCGAACCATACCAAGTAACGAAGAGCCCATTTATTGAAGCTGTGGGTTAAAGTGCGATGCTGCTCTGGTGGGCCCAGATCGCTATCGCTGTAGTGGACTGTTTCAGCTAATTTGGTGCAATAGATTCTCCCGATTCCTCCTCCTCAAACACAGGATAAAGATGTTTCAGCTTGACCCTAGCATCGCTGGTCGTCAACGTCCATATTACTGTAGATGCAGTCTGATTACGTTCTTTTTGCCAGGTTTCTATCTCCCTTTTCAGTTCTTCCTGGCTAGAAATCCTTCTATCTAAACATTGCCTCGATAAGACGCTTAGTTCAGTTTCGGCTACATTTAACCAGCTACCATTACGAGGTGTGTAATAAATTTCCAGTCTTCTAGCTAAACGATGAGCAACGGGTGCTGGAAATGCTTCATAAAGCGAGGCTATGTTATGAGTGTTCAGATTATCACAGACGAGCTTGACTTTTCGAGCCTTTGGATAGTCCACATCCAATAATTGACGAATTTCTTCTGCCCAATCTATTCGGGTTCGACTATCTCGGTTACTCACCCGTCTCCATCCTCGATGGGGGTCAAAAAACATGAACAAGGCTTGAACCCCTTCACGACTATAGTGATAGTCTTCTTTTTTATCTTGTCCAGGTTGCATGGGTATCGGGGGGTAAACTTCTCCAAGTAGTTGCTTTGATGCCTCATCCATCGCGATTAACGGTTCTTCTTGCGATGGCTGAGTGCCATACAGGTCAAGGACAACTTCCATCTGGGCAACAAATCTGGCTCAATCCTGTTCCGGAATACAGTATCTTTGGGTTTTCCAAGGGCGTAATTGGTTTTTTTTAGAGTACGCCACACCGTTGGACTGGAAATCTCGGTGATAATTTGTCTTTGTTTGAGTTCCGAGGTTAATAGTCGGATTGTCCACTCGGCTCGGCCAGATGGTGGCTCCGAACAGCACAGGGCAATGATTTGGGCGGCGGCGGCTCCATCAACTTTTGCCGGAGTGGGGGGAGTTTTTCTCAATTTCCGTTCTAATGCTGGTTTTTCGCCTTTTTGAAGAAATCTTTGACGAATACGTCCCACTGTGTTTCTATGGACCTCTAAAGCTTCGGCTATTTCTTCATCTGTCCATTTCCTTTTCGCCTGTTCTCCCTCGTCACACATCAGCAAAATCCGAGCGTGGAGAATTTTTTTAGCTGGTGCATAGCCATTACGACTGATTTGTTCGAGGTTTTCTCTTTGTTCCCCTGTTAGATTGACTTTATCTCGCCGACCTCTTCCCATGATTGATCTCCTCTGCTGGTTCGAGCTATTGCCCTATTTTAGCTGAAACAGTCCAGTAGGGTGCGTTCCCTAATGTGGCTCTTACTGCTCCACTGATCGATTTTTGGGGAACGCACCATGCACATTTATTGCAGCTGTGGGTTAAAGTGCGATGCCGCTCTTGGGGGCCCAGTTGAGGAATGTTAGCGAAGATTCCCAATGTTTAGGTTAAAATAGAGGGGCAAAAGTTGCAACAGGGTCAAGCCAATGACAGTTCAACAACCCCGCTACAGCAAAGAAGAATTTGCCCGACGTGGACACGAAGTCTATGAATCTCAGGTACGCTCCCAAATCGAGGAAGGGAATCATGGGAAGATTGTAGCAATAGACATCGAAACAGGGGCTTTTGAAGTGGCTGACGACAGCCTAACAGCTGCTAAACAACTGTTAATACGTTTTCCTGATGCACAAATATTTGGTATTCGCATTGGACATCGTGCCGTCCATCGTTTTGGCTTTCGTTCCCCCAGTGTATCGCCATGATGATGGGGAGCGTCAATTCGCGCCGAGAAGCAATTATTCAATTCGTAGTGCTAGGCGAAAATCACCAGAGGCAAGCGATTAAAGCAGTTATTGACACTGGTTACAGTGGATTTCTCACGTTGCCTTCCGCTATCATTACAACACTAGGATTAACGTGGTATATGCAAGAAGAGGGAATCTTGGGCGATGGAAGCCTCTGTATGTTTAACGTATTTGAGGCAACTGTGATCTGGGATGGTCAGATCAAATCTATTGAAATCAATGAGTCAGAGACAGATCCATTAGTTGGTATGGGTTTACTTGAGGGCTATGAGTTGAATATTCAGGGTTTTGCCGGGGGATTAGTGACAATTAAACCTTTGTCATAGTCTCTAGTTAGAAAAATGTCTAACAAATCACTGCACCCGACCTTATACTAGACTTTAACAAATATCCAAGGTTAGTGGTGGCGGGTGAGTTCAGCCGTTATGCATACCTATCACGACTAGATCAAGCAACTCTTATTCAAGAGGTAGTGACCTGGCACGATATCCCTTAACCTTGTTGTCAATATTTCGCAATATATTTGCACCGAGAGTATATGCATATAAACTTGCGGGCTTAAAGCGAAATCGTATATCTTTGTATAAAAAATTGTCATCCCTAATAGTTTTACTTGTCACTAAGATCGGTTGAGATATACCAGGATTCTTTTTTAAAAATTCTATGCAGTTGTCCAGTTCGGAAGGTGTACTATGAGGGCGATCGCTCCACTTAACCTCAACTATCCAAGAAGGTGATTGATGGGCAGCATCTAAATGTACAATATCAATTTCTCCAGTTTTCCATCGTGCGTAATAAAGCTCAGTCGTTTTACTGTGCTGCCATTGACTAAAAATAGCGGTTTCAGTCATGGCTCCCATCGCCTTAGAGTCTGTTTCAAGCTGACCAAATAGCGCGGCGCGCATTGACGGATTGGTTAAATAGACTTTAAAGCAAACTGCTCTCTTAAACTTTTTAGCGTTTTGATCAATTCTCTCTACTCGGCGGATTAGGAATGCAGCCTCAAGATACTCGAGGTAACGTTTGATAGTGTTTTTAGCTACACCAGAGGATTGGGATAACCCCTCGAGACTTACTTCGTTGCCTGAATTATACGCCAGGGTTGTGAAAAGTCTATTCAGTTCTTGAATATCACTAATCCCATAAAGGCTTGGCAAATCTCGAAGTAAAACTTTGTCAATGATATCGCTTTTAATATATTGTCCAGGATCCTGTCGAATTGTTTCAGAAAAGACAGCTTCTGGATAGCCACCAAAGTTCAAATAATTAATAAAAGTATCATTCAACTGATCAATATCTTTAGACAGAAACTCATAGATCTTAGATGGATAACTAGAATCTTCAGAGCCATGGACATTTGTCTCTATTAATTCATTTTCTTTTCCTATAAACATTAAATATTCAGCAAAGGTTAGCGGTGGCAGGATATAGTCGCTGAATCGACCAGCACCAGACTCAGTGCTTTTAAGTCTTAGAGCAGCAGCAGCAGAGCCAGTAGCGACAAATCGACAGATTGGAAATGAATCAACCAGGGATTTTAGATGAATTTCCCACTGACGCAAGTATTGAATTTCGTCAAAAAAGACAAATAGCCTCGAATTGCGATCGTGATTGAATAGTTCCTGAAAATACTTAAGTATCCGCTCTAATGGAAGCCCTGTATAAATTGGAGTTTCAAGAGAGACATATAAAATATTTACCGCACTAATGCCAGAATCTAGGAGCAGACGAATAGTGTGATAGACCATGACAGTTTTACCAACACGCCTGGGTCCCATCAAGACTGTTGCTCGACGCACACTTGTGTCCAAGATGTTTTGAGAAAAAGCCTCAAAGTACTTGCGCCGTGGCATATCTTCATAGATTACTTTTCCCTTACGGTCTGTCTCCCACCAAGGATTATCAAATTGAAGGCGGGAGAGGATGTCTTCTTTTGCGATCTCGAGCATAAGACTAAAGTTAGAGAGCTAATCTTAGTCTAGCCGAGAGTCGAACTAAGGTCAATCAGTTAATCTTATTTTGGGTTCTGAGACGGAATCATGAATGAGCGTTGCTGTATCTAAAGCCTAACCCTTCGTTGGTGCGGACCGAATATCGGTTGTAGGTAAGTGCCAGGGTTGTCTGTCGCCGCACAACTTCACCGTTAGGCCTCAAACCATAGAGATCTCAACCCAATACAAAAACTAAGCTGAGAAAAAGTGGGATTGCATCAGTTCGCCCCTAAACTGGAATGCACATAGTTTAATCTCATAGAAAGTAATGCCGACTGAAACCCCCAAAACATACCTAGAACAAGCGATCGCTAAAGGTCGAATAATTATAAATTTTTGTCAAGGGGTGCGGTCAGACATAGGAATCATCGCTAGAATCAGCCTAATTGTCAGAAATTTAGTTAAACAAGGTTTTTGGCAATGCGCTAATCTAGCTAACACGCTTTTGGGGGTGATATGGGAAAAACTTCTTGCGATCACGCCTAAATGGAGTGTTATGCAGAAAGTTGACCTATATAGTTACTCTGGAAAGTGTTATAAAGAAGGTTGACCTATAATATGTAGTTAGGCAGCTCAGTCGGTAGGACTCCGTTGTCAGTCAAGCAAATGCCTTTTGGAATCTCGTCATCCACTGATATAAAAGGTGAAATACTAGGAATTCTAAAGTTCGTGGCACTCCCTCAGTCAGAAATTTAGGAGCACCGTGTAATGCACTATTCTGAAGCAGAACAAAAACTCCAACAATTGTTTGAATCCAGAAACTATAAACTACTAATTCAACAGCGTTTGCACCATGTACATCAGGATTTAATCTACACCTGCTCTAATGGTGCTGCAATTTATATTAGCTATCCTGGTTTGAAAGCGAGAATTGGGAGAAATGGAAAGATTGTTGACGATTACAGAGTTGATATTGTAACTTCCCAGCTTAGTACCTCCTTGTCGCACGCAAATATCATTGTAGATATCTATAACAAATGTCTTCAGGGATTTGATCATGAATTAATGAAGAAAATTCTTATTGGAGCTGCAAGGGAAGGACAAATTGATGCAAATCAATACTCTCAAGTTAAGAGCTACTCTTACTGCGCTGTTAATCAATCCATTCTGCGCTGTGCTATGGCTGCTCATACGGCTTTAGGTAAATCCTACAATTCAACTGCAAACCAGTCTGATTTAACTTTTGAAGAACTATTTAGCTCAATTTTTTGGATAGTGCTTCAAGAAGATATTAATTATCCAATGCCAAGGTATCAAGGTAGAAAGATGCCTTTTTCACGGTATCTTGAGGCGTTACATTGTTTTGAAAGCGATCACACATTAGATGAGGCAATCAGCCCTGCTTTAGTAGAAGGTTATCCACCTAGTGACTGGAGCGACATGGATTATTCTTTTCGGCGATTCATCAATTAGCACTATAGTGCGATGCCGAAGGCACTGCGTAGCAGTACGCTATCGCTGTAGGGTGCGTTCCCTAATGCAAGTCCTACTGTTCCACCGATCGATTTTTGGGGAACGCACCATGCACATTTATTGAAGCTGTGGGTTAAAGTGCGATGTCGAAGTCACTGAGTAGCACCCCTAGATGGGGTTGGAGGGATTGCTTTATTGCTCTATACTGGTTTAT
Source organism: Microcystis wesenbergii FACHB-1317 (assembly GCF_014696875.1). Lineage (GTDB taxonomy): Bacteria > Cyanobacteriota > Cyanobacteriia > Cyanobacteriales > Microcystaceae > Microcystis > Microcystis wesenbergii_A. Next base: position 17,980 of record NZ_JACJQV010000059.1, read on the forward strand.
AGGGTTTTCGAGATTAGTGATATTTCTCATAAAACCTTACTTCTGCCTACTTTTCAAGCTTTTTGTCCTGTACTTAGGACAAAGAGTTGTGGTATCGTGATATTGCTCAAAAAATAAAAATCGGCAATGAAAAATAATGGTGTGGGTGTGCAGCAGACATTATTCGATCTAAATACAAAGACGATAGAAGACATTGACAATCCAGCTACTTACAAAGGGATTTATTCATTTCATAAGTACTGGGGGAAAAACCCAACTGAAAGCATCGCTTTCTTTATACAAAAATTTACAGATGAATCAGATGTAATTCTTGATCCTTTTTTAGGCTCAGGGTTTATTGCCAGAGAATGTTTGTCTCAAAATAGAAGATTTATTGGTATTGATATCAATCCTTTTGCTATTGAGCATTCTAATTTTTTGCTAGAACTTCCTCATGCTTCAACATTCCAAGCAGCACTAAAGAAAATTGAGATAAACGTCAAGCAAAAAATTAACGAGACATATCTTGTTGAAAACGGAAAAGTGGCATCTCACTATTTATGGGATAGCGATAAGCTCTCAAAAGTATGGATTAGACGAGAAACAGGAAGACTTAGGATAGAGGTTGAGCCAACAGCTTTTGATGTACAAAAGAATGAATTCTTTGATAATTATTCTGTTAGAAATATCAGAAACATTACTTTTTTTACAAATTCAAGAATAAACTCAAAAAACGAAATGTCTATTTATGATTTATTTACTCGTAGGGCTTTACATAATATTGACTTAATATTAGACGAGATTTATTCATTCCCAGAAGCTATTCAAAGAGCCTTATTGTTAACCCTTACTTCTGCTTCTGGTCAGATGTCGAGCCTGGTATTTGCAATCACCAATAGAGGAAAAACCAAGAATAAAATTTCCAATAAAATTGAGGTTGGCAGTTGGGTTATTGGTTATTGGAGACCAGATTTGCATTTTGAGATTAACGTTTGGAATTGCTTTGAAAGTAGAGCAAAAAAGCTTGATAAGGCTTTAGTAGATGTTGATGACCTTGAATATAACAGGTATGAGTCGATAGACGCACTTTTAGAAAATGAAGAAGGAGCATCGATTCTTAATGGCGATTGCATCGATATAATGGGAACTATTCCAGCAAAATCCATAAAGCTTATTTGTACTGATCCACCTCACAGTGATCGAATTCCCTATTTAGAACTAAGTGAAATGTGGAATTCTATTCTCAATAAATCTGTTTCTTTTGAGAAAGAAGTAGTTGTCTCTAATGCAAAAGAAAGAGGGAAAAATAAGCATAAATATATTGAGGATATGAAATTATTCATCAGCGAATCAAGCCGTGTTCTAGCTGATGAGGGCATACTCTTGATATACTTCAATGCTCGTGACAAAGAAAGTTGGAAGTTCTTAGAGATTCTTGAAAAAAGTGACAACTTAAGTTTTACAGGCGCTTTTCCAATGGAATATTCTGCCAGTTCAGTAGTGCAAGATAATAGAAAAGGCAGCATGAAAACAGATTATATTCTCATCCTTACCAAAAAGGGGTTTAATATCAACTTTCAACATAGGTTAGATGAAATACCTGGTTGGTCAACCTCAATACCTAAAATAGCTTCGGCATCTTAAATCACAGCGAAAAGCTTATGAAAAATTTTGATTATTGGAAAAAATTACACGATGGCAACGATTTGGCAGAATTCAACAGGGATTCTGTTGGTCAGTTGTGGTTAAAAGTAAAATCGATCACAAGAAAAGAGTTGCTTTCAGAATTTACTGAAAAATTCTCCTTAAATCTAACTTCTACTAGGTTAATTGAACAATTTGAGGAGTTATTTTTGCTGTTGCAGATTGATCCATTCCGCGCTCATCAGAAGTTAGATATTTACATTAGAGAGAAAAACACGCAGCAATTACAAAGCTTAAATCGGGAAGCCTTGGTATCTGAGTTATATAAATTGAAAACATTTGAGTGGGGAGGAGATTATCAGAACTCTTTAGATAAATATTTAGTAACTCATTATGTAAAATCAATTTCATCTTATGACATATTAATTTCTAAGTTTGAACAAGAGATAAATCGTGCTGTTCAGGGTTATGTATTGAACAGTTGGTATAATCACTGGTCTAGCATTCTAATTGAACATCTATTTAAATCACATTCATCTGTTTTGCCTACTGTTGGTCAAATCAAAAGTGTAGATTTCTTTATTCAAAATCTACCTTTTGACTTGAAGGTTACATATTTTCCCGCAGAATACTTAAAACTAAAGAGAAAAGAGAAGGGTTTTCCTGTAGAACTCACCTTTTTAAAGCAGAAAGCACGAGAGCTTTCGGTAAGCTTTGATAAAACAGCAAAACCCTCTGATATTTATTACGAAATAACCGAAAAGCTAAAAGATAGAAATGACCAATCGTCTTTAAATGCTCTAAGTCAAGTAAAGTCTCAAAATCTAGGAATCGTTAATGAAGCCCAGCAAAATCCGAAAGCCTTAATTAGGGTTTGCTGAAAAAGCTTTTCCTGGGGGCAGGGTGTGACCCCCCCCAACCCTAGGGTTGATTCATTTAAATTAAGTACAGCGGATTTTGAGTCAATAAATTTGAATGAAAATTCTCAAGTTTATCTTTTTCTAACCAAAATAGTTAGTCACAATAACTAATCTTTAATCCTCTGCCAATATTGATTATGAATAAATTGATAAAGCTTGTTCCCAAGCCACTAAAAGCCTATCTCTCTTCAAATTTTCTGAGAGTACATCCTGTTAATTTAGCTAATTTTTCTGCTTCTTACGTCGATAAAACTATCAGTTTTTCCCAACGTTCAGCTAACCACCTCTGTCCCTCTGTTATTGAGAGAAAACCCAAACCTCTGAAAAGATTCAATCCTATAGTTGTGAGAATTGACCAATTGCTGGCCGCTTGAAAATCACTTATCTCGCTTTTATCTTCCTCAAAAATTACATCTTTTACCCAATGTAACTGATTTTCTATTTTCCAATGTCCTCGAATAATTTTAGCAAATACTTGAGCGGATTCAGTTAGGCTACTGATATAGTAAGCTGTTTCTTCATACGTTTTATCCCCGCGACTACCCCTTCTTTCTACTTTAATAACTCTTCGCAGATTTTCAAATCCTTGTCTTTCATTTTTCCTCACTTTAAAAACTTCTATTTTTCTGGATATTTTTCGACCATGACTATTATCTTGTTCAAGAAAACAACTTTCTGGCTTTGAGGAATTACTCAGGTCTTGTATTCGCTGATAAAGATTTTTCTGATTTCCTTTAACTGT
>NZ_JACJQV010000006.1 GCF_014696875.1 Microcystis wesenbergii FACHB-1317
TCCAGTGTTTTTACCAAGAGTTGTCAAACAATCCGAAACTGGTTTGGAGAAATAATTAGTTATTTCGAGCAAAGGACAACGAATGGGGTGGTCGAGGGAATCAACAATAAACTGAAACTAATAAAACGGAGAGGCTATGGCTTGAGAAACTTTCGGAATTTTTGGGTTAGAAGTATGTTATCTTGGCATCTTGTCTGTTGATTTAGCATAAAGGGTAACGAAGAGCCGCATCTAGTGGCTAGAGGAATCCTAGGCTAGATGTTTTTTCGGCAACCTAACCTAGGACTCTGATGGAAACTACGCGGTAAAGAAATCTAATTTTCATAAATGTTCCTCTCGACACTGACTTAGTTTCGGTCTTGCGGTCTAACGGTTAGGTCACTTAGATTTCTGGAGTAGAAAATGATAGAGATTGCATCAAGCGAAAGGAATGAAAAGAACCCGACCTTCATATTCTTCAGGTTCACTACAACAAATAAATAGTTCTAAATCATCAAGGATCTTACCAATGGGTGCTTTTGAGATCACCTCAACAACTCCAGTCATAGGTAGTCCTTGATTGACACGATTGTAGGCATACATCGTAATAGTGGCTACATCATGGGTGAGCAGGATGCGTCCCTCATTAGCTGCCCATTCTAAAATATCTGGATCGTCAGTGTTCATCAGTCCTACATCTTGGACGCGAATTATATCTAATTCAGGTAAACGCCTCACCAGTCCACGCAAGATGGCTCCATTAAAATTTTCGTCAGTTAGAAGGCGCACTTTGCCTCGACTCTCCTTTTGACTGATAACGAGCAAGCAAGCGCTGTCTTAAATCGACTAAGTTGTGTTTTTGGGTTAGTTGTTGTCTCAGTTGTTGAGCTTGTTGGTCGCGTTGTTCCAAATAACTGTCAATTTCCTGACGGTGATTTAAATAATAAGCAATGGCACTGTATATATCTTCCAAACGAAGAACTGAAAACTGAATAGCGATTTCTTCAGGAGTGGAGCCGTTGTGGTATGAGGCAAGTATGCTATCGAGAGTCACTCGGCTCGAACCTATACGGATACCTCCCGCTTCATCCCAACGAAAAGGAGGAGAAGTTACTTGGAATTTGGCTGGGGTGTTGCGAAGGACTTCATCGGGATATCTGACGTTGTTGGTTGCCATATCCTCTTCTGCCTGAGCGATGAGGGGAGCTAATTTTCCCGATGCTAGGTCCGCTTCAATTTGTCTATCCCACATCTCATCAAGATAGTCTTGAAGCCAGTTTGCCAGAGCGCGGACTTCACTCTCTGGCAATTGCTGAATAGCCGACTCAACTTCTGAGTGATTAGTCATATAACAGGTCAAATTTGAAGATCACAGCCATTTTATCGCTAATTAGGGTTGGCTGTTATAACCCCGTCCATGGCCTAACACAAACCGAAGAACCATAAAGATTAGATTGAACATTTCTGGGATTTCTGTCTAACAGCAAAGTTAGCCTGCTTTTGGGGCAGGGATGAGCGCAAAGGTGGTGTTATACTCAGACAAAGTGCAGAAAGTCAAAATCCGTAACTTTCTTGAATCCATGCTGACAACTACTCAATTTGCGCCCCTGCTAAAGCAATTGTCTTACTCCGATAAGCTCTTATTACTTAACTTTCTTGTAGCCGAGTTGCTCAAGGATTCTGGTATTGTACCGATGTCTATTCAAGATGATCTCCCTAGACAAGGTTTACATGACTCTTTTGAGGCTGCCGCCATTCTTGCTCAAGCATTAAAAGAGAAACAAGAATTGACTCATGACTAATAAGGTAAGATTTGCTTTTACTGAGGTAGATCCTAGTCTTGGGGCATTAAGTGCGCTTCCTTATTTACCATTGACATTAACTTATCAAAGTCAATCCTTGAATAGATCTCTTGCATAAGTCTAGACAAAATAGGATAAAATAGTCCAAGAGTTAAGATTGAAAGATGACTTACGAACAAGTAAAAACTTTAAAGCCAACAGAGTTCAAACGCTTGTGTGGCGTGTATCCAGATACATTTAAGGATATGGTAACAGTCCTAAAGGCAGAAAAAGTTTGGCAAAAAAAGACAGGTAGACCTAGCAAATTGAGTACGGAAGACCAACTACTAATAACATTAGAATATTGGCGAGAATATCGCACCTATTTTCATCGGGGAAATAGTTGGGGTATTAACGAATCAACGGCGTATAGAATTGTTAGGAAAGTAGAGAATATTCTCATCAAATCAGGTCTGTTTAATCTACCGGGAAAAAAAGCCCTCTTAGAAAGTAATAGTGAAAGAGAAGTAATAGTGGTGGATGTGTCAGAACAGGAGATAGAAAGACCCAAAAAAAAACAGAAATCATACTAGAGTGGCAAGCAGGGATACCACACATTAAAGTCGCAAGTCGTTGCCGATCTCGCGCAGCGAGCGCGTTGCGACCAAAAAAGCGAGCAGGTAATCTGTGTCCGTTGTGAGA
>NZ_JACJQV010000060.1 GCF_014696875.1 Microcystis wesenbergii FACHB-1317
GTCTTTTATCCACAAATCGGCTTCCTTGTTCTAGATAGGAATAAACTTGGGAGAAGATTCTGTTCTCGGTTTTCATCTTGTAGGGATTCTTGCTTTTTCCCTATCTACCCAGAGCTTTTTCTTTTTGGCAACCCTTGTCTTGTCAGGTTTTGACCCACTTGTGTCCGTCAGTCAGGGAACTGCTACCAAACTTAGAGGCAGACATCAAAAGTTTAGTGGAGATGTACTCGCAAGCAGACCCTAAACTTCAATCAACTTTTGCTTTTACAAAAATTAGTGCCAGAGCCGTAAGAGAGGCATTAAAAGAAGAAAAAGGCTATCGAGATGAACAATTGCCTTCTCGTCAAACCATTGGAGATATTTTGAATCGAATGGGCTAGAGTTTAAAAAAAACACAAAAAATAAAACCGCTCAAAAAAATCCCAGAAACCGAGGCAATTTTTGCTAACGTAGCTCAAGCCAATCAAGCCGCTGACAACCAGACTAAATCTTTGAGAATTTCCTTGGATAGCAAAGCTAAAGTTAAGATAGGAAATTTGTCTCGTGAGGGTAAAGCCCGCTATCTCGAGCCATTAAAAGCGGATGATCATGATAGGGAATGGCGGGCTGTTTTAGTCCCTTTAGGAATTCTAGATATGAGGGGAGAACGCCTGTCTATTTATTTCGGTCAATCGGCTGAAACCTCAGATTTTGTAGCAGATTGTTTAGAGTTGTGGTGGCAAGAAAATCAAGCGCTCTATCCAGGGTTAGAAGAATTAGTCATTGATTTAGATGGAGGAGCCGCCACTCGCAGCAACCGCACTCAATTTATCAAAAGAATGGTAGAATTTGCCCAAAAAACCCAGTGGCAAATACGGCTCATTTACTACCCACCTTACCATAGTAAATATAATCCCATTGAACGGTGTTGGGCCGTCTTAGAGAACTATTGGAATGGGGCAATTTTAGATTCAATTGATGCGGCTCTTAATTGGGCTTCTAACATGACTTGGAAGGGCATAAAGCCTAAGCGTGCATTTGGTAGAAGGAACTTATGAAAAAGGGGTGAAGGTTTTGACTAAAGAATTAGAACAATTGCCACCTTTCAACGCAGCGTTCTGAAACTTTGCCCAAATGGGATGTGACGGTTCTACCCTCCTAGCTGGCATCTTATTTTTACGCAAGTCCCTTAGGTTGAGATCTTGCCTGTCCTTAGAGTCCTCGTGGCTTGAAAGGAGGGAACAGGGAAGGAACAAAATACTAACTTTACCCTTGGCGGTGAAATCGTTGTATCTTGACGGACTTGTAGCCCTGGCCACAATTTACTTGACCGTAAGCGTTGAGGATTTTCCTTTCCCCTGACATTGACAAGAAAGGTTTCCCTGAGTAGAATAGCGGAAACTCGTTGATAAATCTTAACCCATGAAGACGCTTGGACAAGTAGGTATATATTGTTTAGCTAATGATCAGGTTTTGGAATGGATGATTCCTTTCTTAGAAAGTCTCAGAACCTACGAGCCTGAATGCCCCCTATATATTATACCTTTTAATGATAATATATCCCAACTCAGTAAAATTTCTCAGAAATACAATTTCAGTTTTTATCGCGATATAAACTTGGAGCTATTAGATGGAGTGGGAGCAAAAGTAAGGGGTATCGACGATATACATAATCACAGATTTCGTATTTTTTCCATCTTCTGGGGGCCCCTAGAGCATTTTATCTTTCTAGATTCTGACATTATTGTTCTAGATAGCTTACAAGAGCTGTTCCGAACCTATATCAACTCTGAATTAGAATTTATGTACTACTATAGGGGGATATTCGATCAGGTCTATAAAGAGGGGGAGTTTAGAGATAAAATGATCCGAGAGTATAGGGCAAATGGTTTCAACGCAGGCTCTTTTATCTCTTCCCGGGGGGCTTTTAGCCTAGATGATATTCAAGAGTTGGCTGAACAAGCAGCCACAATCAGACAGCATTTTGCCGACCATTGTATTGTCCAGCCCTTTGTCAACTACTGTGTGGATATTAAGGGGCTGAAAACCCAAGCCATTACTGAGGCTATCCCAGATCTGGGCTCCGAGTGGGCAAAATTCAAGATAGAGTTTGCCGATAATACTCACAAGGTAAATGGGAAAAGAATACTATATACCCACTGGGCAGGCTTTGGTCACGGGCCAAATATGCCCAATCGCGATCTGTTTCTTAAGTACAGGCTGAAGAATTTATCTTGGCCCTGGCGCTGGCAATATGTGATCCGCGATCACCTGACAACAACTTTCCGCACTTGGAAAAGTAGGCTAAGCAAAAAACTCAAAGGTTTATTAGGCAAACCCGAGATTAAACCCCTATAAGTGCCAGATATGCTAGAGAACGATACCCTGTTTGAGCTTGGCAAAGTTTCCGTATTAATTCCCTGTTATCAGCATGGACACCTACTTGCTCAAGCAGTGGAATCAGTTTTGAGACAATCTTATCAAAACCATGAGATAATTATTATCAATGATGGCTCCACCGATAACACCCATCAGGTAGTCCAAGAATATACCCAGAAATATCCCCAGCGGATTAAGTATTTATATCAAGAACAACAGGGGCAAGTAGCGGCCAGGAAAAACGGCAGCGCTTTGATCAGGGGCGAATTTCTAATCACTTTAGATGCCGATGATCTGCTCGCTCCGTCAATGATGGCCAAGTGTGTAGAAAGCTTAAGCAAAAACCCTGAAGCAGCCGCTGTGGCCTCTAACGTTTGGATGATGGCGGAAGATGGCCAGACTATACTAGGCCAGCTCGACCAAAGTGAAGTTCCTAGCTGGCCCAATATTCTGGAACACAATACTTGGGGGGGGATTGCGGGCATCATGATCCGCTCCCAGTCTCTGCAAAAAGTAGGCTGGTTCAATTTCGATGGTACTGCGGGGGGCGAAGACTGGGATATCTGGATTCGCTTTGCCAGATCCCGTCATAAATTGCTGCATATTCCTGATTTTTTAGCTCGATACCGTCAGAATGATAGTTCTCATAGCCGCCAAGGACTCAGAGTCTTAAAAGGGATATTACAGGTTTTGGATTACTTAACCAGGGAAGATCCGCGCCTGATTCAGCTAGAAAACGTCCATCCCCCCATTGATATTTCTTACTACAATCAGCTCCGTAATCGAGCAGTTTTTTTTTCCTATGGTGTCGCTTTAGCGGCGGCAGAAAGTAAGGAGACTCTCCAAGATATCTTGCAATACTTTGTGCCATCTCATTTAGATTTAGCAACCCTAGCAACTGCCTATATTAAGGGGATCATTTTCGTCAGTCGAGTCCAGGGAAACACTAACATTTTTTCTCCAGATTTTCAAGATGATGCCACAGGAAATATGCTAAGTTACCTAAAAGATAAAATCTCTGAAGATCAAGCTAAGTTGTTGAGGATTAAGATAGAAGAAAATTTCATCACCCGATCTCAAAGATCTACCAAAAATTTTAATCTATTCAAGAGTAAAATTAAAACTATCCTGATTAAAATTAAACAAAAGTTATCACATCTAGCAACCCTAAATAAGACTTAAACAATTCCTGTGCCGCTACCTATATAGCACGTTTCCCGTCAATGAGCTACAGGGTCTTAAGTTTGAGTCGGTCGGCAGGAGGGGATATAAGAACTTTAGTTCAGGCGAGGAAAAACCCCTATACATCAAATATTTTCTGACTTAATACCCACTGCTTGTAAATCTCTATTGTAGTCCGTCTTTAATCCTCCCCCTAAAAACAGCCTAACTTTCTCAGAAATCCTCGTCCACTTTACCGCTAAAGTAACCAAGGCCACCTTGATCCGATCGCTTTGGTTGGGAATTCTGGCATCTTTGTAGATAGCCAGAAGATCGTTCAGGTTAGGCCAATCTCGCCAAATATCATGGATTAAGCCCCGGAAACGGTTCAAATTAGACCGATGGGGATAACTTGTTAAGTTGATCTGATGCAATCCCCCCATGACCCTTATGGTTCTAGACCTTAAGGAAGGCCAAGTTTTGCGAGCAGGATGTTTGACTAGGGCTTTTGGCGCATAAACTACTTGATAACCTGCTCTACTAACTCGCCGTCCCCATTCTAAATCTCCCCCCGAGGGAAGAGAGAGATTGAAAAATCCTACGGTTTCAAAAATCTGTTTAAAAGTAAAAATATTAGCAGTTGCGCCAAATGTCATCTTCGTAACTAATTCTTCTTGGGGTAAAGCTGTGATCATCTCAAAAAGCTCAACCGCATTGGCCTTGCCTTCTATTTCGGGAAAAACCTCAATATGACCTGCAACCAAACCACAATTAGGAGTATTGACCAACTCCTCTACCCCCTCTCTCAGCCAGTGGGCATCGGGAAGGCAGTCAGCATCAGTAAAAGCAATGATTTCACCCCGGCATTCCCTAATCCCCTTGTTGCGGGCGGCAAATTGTGTAGGGATGGTTTCTACCAGATAAGATGCTCGAGGAAATCGAGCCACGCAATCTTTAATGCTATCATCAGGCCCGTTATCGACAACGACGATCTCCCAATCGTCCGTAGGATATATTTGTCGCTCAAGAGCTTCTAGGCAAATTTTCAGGTGATCTACATCATTAAAAACAGGAATGATAATCGAGACAAAGGGGAAAGTCATAAAATAGTCAGAGATTAATCGTTCAAGTTGGGCATCTTCTCAAAAATTACCTCAAAAACCCGAGTCTTGTCAACTAACTCTATGAGACTGGGGACTAGGGCGGGGTTTAGACTGCCAAAAGGGGTAAACAAAAGCTGTGAAGATGTTATAATAAGCCCCGTTCCGTATCTAAATAGTTAGAGGCAAAATTAATGGCATCTCCCACTTGTTCGCTTTGGTTTTTTGTAGCGCGGACCGACTTACCATTTATGATGCTTACTATCCCCCATATAGTTAAGATGTGTAATTTTCCCTTTCAAGAAAAAGTGTTAGCCATAGACACGGCTGCTTTAAGTGGGGAAAAAGTTGATCGTCCTGGTATTGGTACGATGGAAGACTTACGCCAATGTGCGCAAACTTTGCTGCACAAGGGTGTGGTTGACCGGATTGTAGATTTTAATTACGATTCCGGGTATCAAGAACGATTATATCTAAAACATTTCGGCAGTGTCATAAAACCTACTCATAACTATAAAGGCTATCCGATCCTTGGCTCGATTTTTAAAATAGAAGAATGTCAGAGTGACTATCTGGTTCATTTTGATAGCGATATGATGATGTACCAAGAGCCAGGCTACAAATGGATTGCTGAAGGAATTGATCTGATGGAAGCAAATCCTCAGATTATGTTTGTCCGTCCTATGACAGGACCGCCCACCTCTGATGGTAAGTTTTGTGAATCAGATATGGGCAAATTAAATCCTCAAGGTTTTTATGAATTTAAATATTTTGGAAGTCGCCTATATTTGCTCAAATGTAACCGGTTTGATGAGTTATTACCCCTGCCTATCATCTGGTGTAATGAATATCGGCAGCAGTTTGTAAAAAATTGGCCAGAAGGGATGAAAACAGCCCTAAATATCTGGACTGGAAAGGGAAAATTAGATTCTTGGGAAATTATGATTTCTGAGAAGCTCAAACAGACGGATTATCTGAGGATTAACCTCACCAACCCTAGGGCTTGGAGTCTACACCCGAAAGAGAGAAGCCCTGCTTTCATCGCAGCTTTACCATCAATTATTGCTAAGATAGAAAGGGGTGATTTTCCAGCCAAACAAGCAGGATTTTATGATTTAATTTTTGACCTGTGGGTTTAGCTCTGAATCATCCCAAGGCTATCAGAACAGTAAATTGCGGTTCTTCGGTTTGTCTGATGCAACGTACAGGGTTATCAGGAATGAAACTCTTATAGAGAAAGACATTTGGCGATTTTTGTTAATTGTTTTCGATCTAGAGCGAACTAATCAATTAAATCTCTTGCCAGATAAGGATTTAGTCGATTTGTGCCACCCGATCGAACCATACCAAGTAACGAAGAACCATAAAGTTCAAGGTTTTATAGTTTTTGAAAGCCATAAACATTAATACTCGCCGCACCAGTGAAATGCTCATCCTTGCTAATAATTAGGGTTTGCTGAAAAAGTCATTGAAAAGTACAGGTCTCTTAATCAATGATTTCACTTAGCTACAAGCATAAGCTTTAGTTGTTGATTAATTTTTAAGTTATAACTTATCCTAATCATTGACCGAGAAAAAGTGCTGTTTTTCCATTTCAGACATAAA
>NZ_JACJQV010000061.1 GCF_014696875.1 Microcystis wesenbergii FACHB-1317
TTTCTCAGAACAAATATCTGAAAAATTTTTAAAATGCCTTGCTTTGCTTGCCCCGTAAGCGATTGAAGACAGACAAACAAGGAATCAAACTAGAGAATGAATCAGCCCTACCCTACCCCCTGTAGGGTTGATTCATGAATCAACCCTACCATCAATCAACCCTACCATCAATCAACCCTACCCCCCTTAATCAGGGGATATCCCCCCTACCCCCCTTAATCAGGGGATATCCCCCCTACCCCCCTTAATCAGGGGGGTTTTGACAGTTTTTAACACCTACTTACTTAGGGTTGGCTGAATAAATGTGAAATGTAGGCAAAGTAAGGGTTTTGGGGCTTTTCTCGCGAAACAGGTGCAAGATTTTGAGAGAATCGTCGTTCAAAACCTTGCATCTTCATCGGCCCGCGTCCTGTAGGGGCGAAGCATTCGGGCAATAACCTATCGGTGAAACCGTAGATTTTCTATCCGAATGCTTCGCCCGTACTTTTTCAGCAAACCCTAACCACTCCTAAAAATTATCTTTTTTCCCCCGCAGCCGTGCAAACACTTGTACTGGTTCGTTGCTATCCATGGTCATTGCCAAAGCGGGACTATCCCAACGCAAAAAAGGATTAGTCAGCTTTTCCGTCCCCAAAATTGCTGGAATCGTGGGCAGATCTTCAGCGCGATCTTTCTCCACTTCCCGATAACGCTGTTGCAGAGCAGCATTATTAGGGTCAACTGTCAAGGCAAACTTTAAATTATTTAACGTATATTCGTGAGCGCACCAAACCCTGGTCTGGTCAGGCAGCGATCGCAATTTAGTTAAAGAAGCCACCATTTGGCCCGGTGTTCCCTCAAATAAACGACCACAACCCCCAGAAAACAGGGTATCACCACAGAATAACTCGCCGTAATCTCCGGGGTTAACCGGGGGAAAATAATAGGCAATATGAGCGCGAGTGTGGCCGGGGACAAAGAAAACCTCGGCCCAGCGACCGGCAAATTCCACCCGATCCCCCTCCTCTAAAAACAGCTGCTGGCCCGGAATGCGACCGCGATCCTCCTTTCCCCCATAAACACAAAGATGGGGATAACGATTAATTAAAGCCTGATTAGCCCCCACATGGTCGCCGTGGTGATGGGTATTGAAAATAGCGACTAAATCCACCTGTAAAGCCTCTAATCGCCTGAAAACGGGTTCAGGTTCGGCTGGATCCACCACGGCCGCAATTTTTTGCGCTCGATCGTAGAGGAGGAAAATATAATTATCGGAAAGGGCGTTAAGACGTTCGATCTCCATGGTAGAATCTTGGGCTAAGGTTTAACTCGATCATATAGTGCTAACCTAACTCCCCGCAGGACAGGAATCGGCAAAAATTACGCAGGGAATCCCCACATGATTAATGGGAACAATATAGGTTTCTGTGGGGGGAAATAAAGCGACAACGTGGGGAACGGGACGGGGAGTATAATGCACTTGCGATTGGCCCTGATAAGCGAGGGAGGTGCTTGCTCCTGAATCCAACATCACCGCCTCCCGAAAGCCTGCCTGTACTAATAATTCTCCCAAAGCCATCGAATCGATCGGCTCTCGGGAAACCCCGATAACTGGCTGTCCTGCCTGATTAATCCCCCAAAAAGCCCGATGACGCAGGGCATCAAAACCGTAAAGTGTACCAAAGGACTCTCGCGGTTGCGGTTGTCCATCTTTGACTAACCAAGCGGCTGCGACAAAAGCATCCGTAACCTTGAGATCATCTCCGGCCTCGGCTGCGATTCCTTCTAGGGTATTATGACGAGCAGGATCAAAGGGAAGATAACGCACCCATCGATCGGTAATGATTACTAAAGGACGACCCTCTAACTTGCCGATTTCCCCTTCATATCCCGGGATAAAGCCGCCATTTTGGCTTAAAACCGGCCCGATCATCTGATTTGAGTCCAATTCCTTGAGAGAGAAAAAACCGCCATCTACAGCTGCGATCGCTTCTGTGCCAGCGATAATTTCCTCCACTTGATAACGACTATCAGCGTGGATGGTTTTGGGAATCCCGCCACTAATCAGAACAAGTGTATTAGTTGGAAATTCCACTTCCCGTTTTTGGATGGTGGTGGCAAAGTTAAAACCGCCATCGGTACGGGGTAAGGGATCACCCCCCCAAGCTTGCGGTACAACTTCTCGCGTGCGCGATTGCCCAAAGCGTCCAATAGTGAGTAAATCGGGGGATTGTCCAGCAAAATGCTCATCGAGGTCATTCATCGATAAAGCCGCCCGATAACCCGCTTTTTTGACGAATTCCTTCACTCGATCATCCGCCTTCCCTTCCGGATAGGTGAAATAATTAACGGTAATGCCCAATTCTTTTTCTAAGATTTGTTTCGATTGCTTGACTTCTTGCTCCAAATCTGCATCGGACAATAATCTTAAATCCCGGGGATGACTAACACTATGGGAGACAATTTGGACTAGAGGATCGGCGGCCATTTCCTGGAGTTGTTGCCAAGTGACACTGGTTCTGCCAGTTTTTTGAGTCATTTTATTGATATAAATCGAGAAAACGGCAGGATAGCCATATTTTCTCAATAAAGGATAGACATACTGGTAATGTCCCCCATAACCATCATCAAAAGTCAATAAAACCGGTTTAGCAGGAAGGGGGATACCTGTCCGCAGATGGGAAATTAACCAATCGATACTGATAGGAGTTGCCCCGATTTCCTGCAAAAATTGAAAATGTGCCTCTAATTCGCCGGGAGTAACGTCAAAAAATACCTCTTTTTTTGGTAAAATGTCGTGATACATTAAAATCGGTACTTTTGTCCCTTGAGCGCGGGGATGAATTTCCGGCCAGGGTGCTAATTCGATCGCTGTTGCCGAGTTATTTGGCCAATTATCGAGACTAATATCGTTTTTTTGGAGAGATAGGGAAAAAATCACGCGATCAGAGATGTTTTTATAGGTTTTACAATCAAAAATTCTCGATATATCCTTAAAAGAACTATTTTCTAGGACATAATCCGCGCATTCCGGTTGAAACTCCCTAAAAGGTGCGGGGAGAGAATCACCCCCCACCAGAGCATTAGAACGAGGATAGAGAGAACTTGCCCAAATAATCAGACAAACGACGATAAATGCCAAAAATCCGTATAGGGGAAGCAATGGAAACGAAGATTTTTGCCGAGCTTGCCAACGCATAAGATCAAGTAATAAAGTAAAAAGTAAAAAAGAAAAAGTAAAAAAGCAGATAGTCCCTGATTTACCGAAAAAACTGCTTTTTATCTAGATTTTTGGCTTTTGTTTTCTCGTCAGCAAAGCCCACCGATTACAAGCTGAGTTTCCCTATAATCTGTTCCCTTGTCAAGTTTTCTAGAACACCCTCATCAGTTATCAGTTATCAGTTATCAGTTATCAGTGAGCAGATTTGAGTTTTCAGTGGACAGTGGTAATCAGTGAGCAGTTGTCAATAGACTACCTTTATTGATTCTCCCTATTTCCCTAAACCCTGCACCCCACACCCTACACCCCACACCCCACACCCTACACCCTACACCCCACACCCTACACCCTACACCCCACACCCTACACCCCACACCCTACACCCCACACCCTACACCCCACACCCCACACCCCACACCCTAACACCCTACACCCTAACACCCTACACCCTACACCCCGCTATGTTCAGGGGGATTAAACTGGTAAAGCGTGACACAAAACTGCTAGAGTTACCAAAGACGAGTATATAAACTTTACAGATATTGTATGAGAGTTTTGGTTATTGGCGGAGACGGCTATTGTGGTTGGGCAACGGCACTCCATCTATCAAATAGAGGTTACGAAGTAGGCATACTTGATAGTTTAGTTCGTCGCTATTGGGACTTACAATTAGGCTGCGATACCTTAACACCGATCGCACCCATATCTCATCGGATTCAACGCTGGCAAGATCTAACAGGAAAATCGATCGATCTTTTTGTCGGGGATATCAATAACTACGACTTTCTGATTCAATCCCTGGGACAGTTTCAACCAGACACCATTGTTCACTTTGGAGAACAGAGATCTGCACCCTTCTCCATGATTGATCGCGAACACGCGGTTTTAACCCAAGTTAACAACGTGGTTGGCAATTTAAACATCCTCTACGCGATGAAAGAGGAATTTCCCGACGCGCACCTAGTGAAACTGGGAACCATGGGTGAGTATGGCACACCGAATATAGATATTGAAGAAGGCTACATCACGATCGAACATAACGGTCGTAAGGATACTTTACCCTATCCCAAACAGCCCGGTAGTATGTACCATCTCAGCAAAGTCCACGATAGCCATAATATCCATTTTGCCTGTCGGATGTGGGGTTTAAAAGCCACAGATCTCAATCAAGGGGTGGTTTATGGAGTCCTCACCGAAGAGACAGGAATGGATGAGATGTTAATTAACCGTCTCGATTACGATGGGGTTTTTGGTACTGCTTTAAACCGTTTTTGTATTCAAGCGGCGATCGGTCATCCCCTAACAGTGTACGGTAAAGGTGGCCAAACGCGGGGATTTTTAGATATTCGCGATACCGTGCGTTGTTTGGAATTAGCGATCGCTAATCCCGCTCAATCGGGGGAATTCCGCGTTTTTAACCAATTTACCGAACTGTTTAGCGTCGGTGACTTGGCACTGATGGTGAAAAAAGCTGGTTCTGCGTTAGGGTTAAATGTGGAGATTAACAATCTTGACAACCCGCGCATCGAGTTAGAGGAACATTATTTTAACGCTAAAAACACAAAATTACTCGATCTAGGCCTACAACCTCACTATCTCTCCGATTCTCTCCTCGATTCCCTCCTGAACTTCGCCACCAAGTATAAAAATCGGGTAGATATGAATCATATCCTACCAAAGGTCACTTGGAAACGATAATTTATTAGTAGATGATAAGTTAAGGATGGGCAAATAACCCATCCTTTCCGTTTTTCTGGGGAAAGCGAGCATTGCAGTTGTCAGCAGATTTTGCTCGTGTTAGGATACACTCAGGCAAGATTAATTTTTTTAACTTCTCAATCCCTCCTTTGGTCTTAGGATTATTTGCCTATGGCTAATCAATCGCTTCTAAAAACCTATTTTGTAACTTACATTTTTCTAATCACCATCGCAAATCCTCAAAAAATATGAGAAAACTAGCTTGGCAAAAACTGGCTCCCTTGTTACTTTGTGGTTTAATTGCTACGGGTTGTGATCAAGACAAAAATTCTTTAACGGAACCAATCAATTGGCAATCCATATTATCGGAAAGTTTGGCAGATTTAGACCTAGAAAATATTTCCCTTGATCAGCTTTTAGGAATTTTAAATAGTCTCTCACTTTTTTCTGACGATATCATAGGAATTGACGAAAACTGTCTGGCCGAGAGCGGAGATATCGGCAGCTCCCTAGCCAGCAATAGAAGCGTTACCTGTCAATTACAATTGAGTAATGGCGAATGGGTAAGTATTGTTGTTAACCGAGATTTATTCGGCCTTGACAATATCCCTAATAATAACCTTCAATCAGGTCCCTCATTTACTTTTGACCCCCCGGGAGAAACAACCACAAATCCCGACCCAGAAATTAGAAATCCTGTGGGCGAAAATTGGGGTTCAGCAGGAGTAATCACGGGTAATTGGGGTTCAATCGATAATTGGGGTAATTGGGGTTCAGCAGGAGTAACGGTTAATGGGTTTTCAGGAGGCTCCATCAATTATTCGGGTATTTCCACTTCTCTGATTCCGTTCGATCGTTTTAATCCTGGGCAGCCAGTTAATGTATCGGAATCAAACTCGATCGCCAGCTTAGGATTTTTCAGTATTTTACTGTTCGGACAAAGAACATTCCAATATTTTCGCCGACAATATCAGGCCAAGAAAGTGAAAAAATAGGCGGGAGTTCCTTAATCCGAACTGATGGGAATTATTGTCGTCCGCAATTGGGGAAATTAGGGCAACGTTCCCGCATTAACTGGGAAAATTCCGTTCTTTGAGCCGGAGTTAACACTTGACGAATTTCCAAAAAACTCTCAAATTGCAGGTTACTGATTTCTTGGCGATTGCGGGAGATTTGCTGATGTTTAGAACGGAACTCTCGATCGGAGGCATTATTCGATAATAAACTATTTAATTCTTGTTCGTTGTTTCTAATGGTTTCTTGCAATTTTTGGATTTGTCCCCGATATTTCTGACGAATAGCGGCAACTTTTGACTTTTGGTCATCGGTAAGGTTTAATTGTTCAATTAGTCCTTCTCTAGAATTATTCATCCGACGGGGACGATTTTCAGGACGCTGGGGAGAGCTAGTTTGAGCAATAAATAGACCATCTTGGGGATAGGATAGCACAGTGGCACTTGGGGCCAAGTTAGCGGCTAGAGTTAAAGCCATGGTCGTGCCGAGAATCGAGACAGTAGAAAGGGACATAATTGACCTCCACAAAGAAATTAAGGATTATAGGTAGAATAGGTGAGTTGAGGCTCGTTTAAGCTCATCCAAGGGGAACTATAAACGCTAGGAGCAGCAATCGGTGGAGCGATGCTATGGTTCCAACTCTCCACTAAAAAAGCTTCTAACTCCTCGTCAGAAATTTGTCCCAGTTGTGGATGAGGATGAGACCAACGATAGGAAGTAAAAATCAGGGACGATAAGGCAGTAATACCAGTTATCAAACCCAATAAAGGCAGCAATTTTGGGAAATTTACCGGCTTTTCTTCCCTAATCATTTGCATTAACTGTTCTTCTTCATCTATCGGTCGAGGTGGCAGCGATGGACGATAGCGACGCAGAAAATTAACCACTTTGTCATCTTCTGGGGACATTAGAGAACTCCTTGTTTTTGCAAAAATTGACCCATGGTTTTACGCGCATAATGAAGACGTGATTTCACGGTACCGAGGGGAATTTCTAAGATTTGAGCGATTTCCTTTTGGGGTAAGTCCTCTAGATCGTGAAGGACAAGGACAGCGCGATGTTCTAAACTGAGAATTTCCAACCCTTGTCGGACCACTTCCTCATAATGCAGTTGCATCAAATCGGGACTATCTTGGGGACGGGATTCGCTATCAAGGGGGTTTTCCTGATCAGTGCTTTTGGCCATCCTCATTTGTCTTTTGGCTAATTGTCGGCGGCCATCGATCGCCACATTGCAAGTGATCCGATAAACCCAAGTGGAAAAGTATTCAGGTGAACGCAATTTCGGCAACCCGTGCCACACTCTTAAAAATACCTCTTGGACAAAATCCTCTAGGAATTCCTGTCCACAGAGTTGATAGAGAGTAGAGCGGATTTTTGGTTGATAAAGACGGTAAAGGTGACGAAAAGCACCCCGATCACCCCTTTGACATTTTAAAACTAACTCTCGATCGCTCACACTTGTTTGCTTATTGGTTATCACCCTGATCATTACCCTCCCTGGATGCCTGTCCCTTTAGACTAGGGGGTGTCAAGAATGGTTCATAACCAGTTATCAGTTATCAGTTATCAGTTATCAGTTATCAGTGATTCAGTGATTAGGGGTCGAGAAGGTCGTCACCGACCTCCCCTCCCATTCAGAACCGTGCATGAGACTTTCACCTCACACGGCTCCTAGTTTGATTGTTCCCTTGTTAAGGATACAGCTTGACTTCTTTTGGTTTGGTCTAGTATTATCTATATTAACTAAAATGTAGATGATTCTAGGCTTCCATCAGATGCCGATTTATCATCGTGACAGTGGCGGTGTAGTAATTGAAGGTTTTTATATTCATCCTTTCCACCTAAGCTTAAAGAGTGAATGTGGTCAACTTCGATTAAATCCGATGGGGTGAAATACTGCCCACATCGGTTACACTTGCCTTGTTGCTTTTTAAGTAGTTTAGCTACTCTAGTAGGCGTGTCGATTGCTTGTCCTCGTCTGGTCGCCCAGTAAGTCCAATTTCCGTCGTAAGGTGAAGCGTCGGGGCGAATTAGGGTATGTCTGACAATTGGTGTCCAATTATGTTTCCATAGATAGAGACCGTCTTTAGTTTGAAATAACCAAGATTCTTGTCTTTCTTTCCCGTTGCTGAGTTTAACTGTACCCGGTCTAAAGTAGTTTTTCAGTTTTTCGTAGTCCGCTTTACCGCATCTTGATAAGATCTCTTGCAAAAGTAATCAAGATATATATTTTTCTCGGTAACGAAGTTCGTAATTGTAGATACCAGCAATCAAATTCAATCTCAGACCAAATCGCCGTCTGCGATTTCTGTATCTTGATGAAAGTATCCGAAATATTTTGAGACGAC
>NZ_JACJQV010000062.1 GCF_014696875.1 Microcystis wesenbergii FACHB-1317
AGGTTTTTCCTCTCACTTTCCCCTAATAATCCTCCTAAATATTGTCTGAAGCCGTTTTTTTGCGCTTCGTTTTTGAAGCAATTGTCAAACCGCCGACACCATCGGTCAAAGCATGGGGGCATCGCGGCTGGGGTTGTCTCTTTCATCGCTGCTCTTTCAACGTAAAGTGCTTATTCTTTAACGATTATACTCGATTTGATCTTTATTTAGCGTTTAAGTCCCACTAACATGATATTAGTAGCGGTTGTGCATTTAAAAAGAGAAGCAAAAAATTCTGCTTTTCCTTGAATCAAACTTAATTACTCATGGAGATTATTGTATGACTGGTGAACGCAACAAACTAATCTGGGGGGAAATCGTTGCCCGTGCCTGGCGCGATGCAGCTTTTAAACAGCAATTACTGAGCAATCCTAAAGCCGTTCTCACCGAAGCGGGAATGTCTGTGCCAGAGGATGTGGAACTGCAAGTGGTTCAGGATACCCCCATCCTGCGCCATCTAGTGTTACCCGTAGCCCCTGCTGGTGGTAGCTCAACCCTGAGCGAAGACGAACTCGATCTGGTTTCTGGCGGTGGTAGTACGGAGACAACTACGACGACAGTGCAAACACAAACGGCAGTAGTCACTTCAACAGAGGTTGAAGTGCAGACATCAGAGATAACAACAACAGCGGAGGCGATGGATGGTATTGCTATAGTCGCCGTGGTTGTCATCACTTAACCCCGACACCAAAGGGAGAAGTGGGTCTAAAGCGTTCTTCTCCCTTATTCATTACCAATGAAGATTATTGTATGACTGGGGAACGCAACAAACTAATCTGGGGGGAAATCGTCGCCCGTGCCTGGCGCGATGAAGCTTTCAAACAACAATTACTGAGCAATCCCAAAGCCGTTCTCACCGAAGCGGGAATGTCTGTTCCCGAAGGGACTCAATTACAAATCGTTGAAGATACACCGACCCTGCGCCATCTGGTGTTGCCCGTAGCCTCTGCTGGTGGTAGCTTAACCCTAAGCGAAGCGGAACTTGAGCTAATGGCCGGGGGGGACAGTACGGTAACTACCACCAATACAATACAAACCGCCGAGGTACAGACGACAGTGGCGGCACATATAGAAATTGCTGTTGTTGGCGTTGTGGTTCTCGTTTAAACCCTAAACAAAAAAATAAGCGGAGAAATTTCTGCTTCTTCTTCAATCAAACTCAATTACTCATGGAGATTATTCTATGACTGCGGTTATGCGATAGACGGAAAATGAGCTTAAGCTAATTGTCTCAAGAATTTTTAATAATGAGAACATGAAGTCAAATCGACCAATAGGGATTAAAATTTTAGCCATTTTAGCGATCGCCGGTGGGACGATAGTGGCTCTCGCAGGACTCGTCAATCTGAGGGTTGGTATTACCTTACTAGAAAACCTCCGACAGCAAAATTTACCACCTTCTCCCACCGATCATATCCTGCTAACTGCTGGGGGATTAAATGTGATAGTTGGCATGATTAACTTACTGTTTGGTTTAGGTTTTCTGTCCCTGAAACCCTGGGCTTGGCTGCTGGGAGTTATGATGCAAATCGCTAACATTGCCATCATTATCATTAGTCTGTTTGCGGGACGACTACCTTGGCTTCTCAGCTTACTGTTACTGATTATCTACGGGGAGATTTTGTCTTACTTTTTTCAACCTAGAGTGCGACAGGCTTTTAATCAGGCTTGATTTTTCCTAGAGTTGCGAGAACGTTAACTTCTGAAAAACCATTTCCAACCCAAGGCTCATTACTATGGTAGATGTTTGTTTCGTCCTGATGCCCTATGTGGAGATTACCCATCCTTCGCTGGCGATCGGTATTTTAAAGGGCTGTTTAAACCAAGCCGGGATTTCTTCAACAGCAGTTTACGGAAATCTGAAATTTGCGGACAAAATTGGCACAAAAAAATATGGTGTTCTTGATCGCCAAGCCACCGAAGATTTAGTCGGTGAATGGACCTTTTCCCACCTAGCCTTTCCTGATTTTTC
Source organism: Microcystis wesenbergii FACHB-1317 (assembly GCF_014696875.1). Lineage (GTDB taxonomy): Bacteria > Cyanobacteriota > Cyanobacteriia > Cyanobacteriales > Microcystaceae > Microcystis > Microcystis wesenbergii_A. The sequence goes on from NZ_JACJQV010000062.1 coordinate 2,012, forward strand.
TCCAGATTATCAACAATATTTTGAGCAAGTTTTAACCCTTAAGCATAATCCAAAAATGCAGCAAGAATTGTGGGAAATTCGAGAGGCAGCCACGGTCTTTATCGAAGAGTTAGCCCAGGAAATTCTCAGTTATCATCCCAAAATTGTTAGCTGTAGTTCTACCTTTCAACAACATTGTGCTTCCCTGGCAATTCTGCGGCGGATTAAATCCCTGAAACCGGAAATTATCACCTTAATGGGAGGAGCAAATTGTGAAGGAATTATGGGTGTTACCACTCACCGAGAATTTCCCTGGGTAGATTTTGTTGCTTCCGGCGAAGGGGACGAACTTTTTGCCCCCCTGTGTCGTTTATTAATTGAGGAAGGGCGAGAAATTGCCCCTGAAAAAGTCCCCTACGGTGTAATTACCCCACGAGACAGAGAAGTTAAACGCAAGTGGGAAACTCCGCCCAGAGCAACAATTCACAATTTAGATCAAGTACCAACACCGGACTATGATGATTACTTTAGAACCCTGATGCAATCCCAGTTAAAAACAAGTATTATCCCGGGATTACTAGCAGAAACCTCCCGAGGTTGTTGGTGGGGACAGAAAAATCATTGTACCTTTTGTGGTTTGAATGGCGATGGAATTAACTACCGCACTAAATCCACAGATAAGGTTTTAACCGAATTTGCGGAACTTGCCCAACGCTATAAAATCCGTAAATTTGAAGTGGTTGATAATATTTTGTCTCAGCAACATTTGCAAACCCTGATTCCTCAATTTTCAGAAAAGCAACCTCCCTATACTCTCTTTTATGAGACTAAGGCTAATTTAAGTCGCCATGATGTAGAAAAATTAGCCAAAGCTGGGGTGAATTGGATTCAACCAGGTATTGAGAACCTCCACGATCAAGTGCTGAAGTTAATGAACAAAGGCACCAGTACCGCCATCAATGTGCAACTGCTGAAGTGGGGACGAGAATTTGGCATTCGCCTTGCTTGGAGTATTTTGGTAGATTTTCCTGGAGAACAAGATGATTGGTACGCAGAAATGGCCCAATGGCTGCCTTTAATTGTGCATCTGGAACCCCCCAACCAAGTGCGTCGGATTCGCTACGATCGCTTTAGTCCCTATCACAATGACCCCGCTAAGTATGGGATTAGTATTGCACCTTTTGCCAGTTATTCCTACATTTATCCTTTAGAGTCCCAAGCTATTGCTGACCTGGCTTACTTCTTTGAAAAAACGGGTGACAATGGGGAGAATTTACACCTCCATCCCCTCGCATTTGATACCCCAGGTCTCCAGGCCACCCAACGCTGTGTCACTGAATGGCGGAAGTTATTTTGGTCGAAGCAAGCGCCCCTCTTTTGCTACGATGACCACGGCCACCGTATTCTCCTATTTGATACTCGTCCCTGCGCCACCGAACGGGTTTCCTATCTCTACGGTTTAGAGCGTTTAGTTTTTCTCGGCTGTGAAGAGGCTCCCACCTTTCGAGAATTATTGAAAAAATTGCAACAAATGGAGGCGGATTTTGCGTCTCCAGAGGAAGTGCAACAAACCCTCATGCTCCTTAAGGAACGTCATATCCTGCTGGAGGCTAGTAAGCGTTTTCTCAGCTTAGCAGTCCGGGGGGATGTCCCTTCCCTACCCAGGAAAAATGATTTTGCTGGAGGTTATTTGAAAGGATAATTTATTAGACTTCTCCAGAAAAGATTTTTAAGCGGCTCGTAGTAAGGGCTTCAGCCCTTATTCTGACAATTATTGGAGAGGACTAATGGATTGACACGCTTTAAATAATGCAATAGAATTTAGGTGATCTTGTTGATTTGGTGGGCAATGCCCACCCTACTGATAACTGCAATGACTCCAACCCCTAATTCCCCCTTCCGCACTAAGTCTATTGAGCGTTTATCCTCCCCAGAAAAACTCGATCAATTGATGGAAGTCATCAGTCCGAAGGGGTGGTGGTGGACGGGAAGTTTGGCCTTTGTGACAGTAGCGATTGTGATTTGGAGCATTTTTGGCCGGATTCCAATTACAGTTATGGGTCAGGGGGTGCTGGTTTATCTTGAAAAAGTCACGCAAATCGAAGGAATTGCTTCTGGTCGGATTAAATCCCTTAAGGTTAAACTCGACCAAACCATCAAAACTGGGGATTTAATTGCAATTGTGGAACAGCCAGAACTAGAGCAACAACTCCGCGAGAAGCAGGCCGAACTCAGACTCCTCAATTCCCAGTTTAATCGCGAAAATACCCTACAAAATCAAGATAATTCAGAGCAAAAGCTTACTCTTGAACAACAACGCTCTAATTACCAAAAACAGATTCGGGAAGCCGAACAGTTTGGGCGTTTACTTAAGGATAAAAATCTCGCAGCGATTCTCAGTCAGAAACAAGATATCCTGACTCAAGTTCAACAACTACAAACTACTGGGGTTAAGTCCCTCGCCACCAATCGAACAGCGATCACCGCCCAACGTCAAAGTCTTAATGAGCAACTCAATAAAGCCAATGAAGTGTTGAAAAATTTGCAAAAGATCTACACCAAACAGAAGGAATTACAAGCAAAAGAACTTATTACCATTAATATTATCTTGCAAACAGAGCAGCAAATCCTACAAATATTTGATCAAAACTCCAGCATTAAAGCCAACCTAAAACAATTAGATTCTCAAGAAGCTCAATTAGAACAAGCACAGTTAGATAATAATAATAAAATCAGTCAACTGCTTAATCAGGTTCAACAATTAGAGATTCAAGCAACTCAAAATGAACAAAGTTTTTTAGAAAATCAGCGTAGAATTGATGAACTTAAGTCTCAAGTAATCCAAGTTCAAAGTCAACTCACCCAACTAGATTTAGGAACCCGTAAAACCCTAGACGAGCAAGTAAACCAGCGGCAATCTTTAGAGAATGACATCGCCCAATTACAACTGCAAATCCAACGCAATGGCTACATTCGCAGCGAATATCCTGGTCGCGTTATTGACATTCAAGTTCAGGTAGGAGAACTGGTAAACCCTGGTCAAAATATTGCCAAACTAATGCGCTCTGATCGGGAAGAATCCCTAATTAGTCTAAGCTTTTTTAGTATTGGTAATGGCAAACAGATCAAAGCGGGGATGAGTGCAGAAATCACCCCCAGCACCGTGCAGAAAAAAGACTACGGCGGTATTGTGGGAACTGTCACTAAAGTAGCGGAATTTCCCAGTTCTGTTGAAGAAGCGGCGCTGTTAATCGGTGATGCTGATCTTGCTAAAAGTTTAACAGCGAATAATCAAACTATTGGAGTTGCTATTCACCTGAAAACTGACCCAAAAGCCTATAGTGGCTTTGAATGGTCTTCCCGTCAAGGTCCGAATCAAAAAATTACCCAAGGGACGACAACCATCAGTCAAGTTACAGTAGATCAAAGAGCGCCTATCTCCTTTGTTTTGCCCTTCTTTCGTTCAATTACGGGTGAGGAATAAGTCATGGTTACTACAACACCGAAAACGACTAAGGTGCGGTTTAAGCGGGTCAAAACTCCGACAGTATTACAAATGGAGGCTGTAGAATGTGGGGCGGCGGCTTTAAAGATCATTCTTGAGTATTACCAGAAGTATATTCCCTTAGCAGAATTACGTCAGGTCTGTGGCATTTCTCGTAATGGTAGTAAAGCATCCAGTATTGTCAAAGCGGCCAAAAGCTATGGGCTAGAAGCCCTAGGATTTAAATACGAACTCGAACAAGTTTATCATGTTGATCCGCCCTACATTGTCTTTTGGAATTTCAACCATTTTTTAGTCGTTGAGGGCTTCGATGAAAAATGGGCCTATCTCTCAGACCCGGCCCTTGGTCGTCGTCGTATTACCCAGGAAAACTTTGACCAGGGATACACTGGGGTAGTATTGACCTTTAAACCTACTAATAGCTTCGAAAAGGGAGGGATAAAACCGAATATCTTAGTATCCCTCTACCAACGATTAATTACAGTTCTCGATTCGGCTACCGCTTGTTTTATTCTCGGACTACTAATTATTGTCCCTCAAGTGGCGATACCGGTTTTGGGGGGTGAATACCTCGATGAAGTAATTGGTGAAGGCCGGTCTTGGTTATTACCGATTCTTTGGGCTTTGGGGTTAGCGACAGTGCTTAATTTTTTGCTCAATGAAGCCCAATTACGCTATCTTCGCCGGATGCAAACTAAACTTAGTGTGGAAATGTCCGGGAGTTTTCTCTGGCATTTATTACAGTTACCGATTGGTTTCTACGCCCAGAGATTTGCCGGGGAAATTAGCAATCGCGTTAGTTACAACGACAGTGTTGCTAGTACCCTTAGTGGTCGTCTCGCTACGACAATGATTGGGGTAGTGACGATGGTAATCTATGGCGTAATTTTAATGACCTACGATTTAAATTTAACGATAATTCTCATTTTGCTGGCGGCGGTAAACTTAGTCGCCCTCCAGTGGGTTTCCCGGGCCAGAGTTGATGCAAATATGACGCTGATTCAAGATTTTGGTAAGGTAGCAGGGATTAGCATTAGTGGTATTCAAAATATTGAAACTATTAAAGCAACTGGACTAGAAACCGAATTTTTTGCCCGTTGGGCTGGCTACTACGCTAAAGCGAATAATGGTCAGCAGGAATTGGGAGTCCAAAGCCAAGTTTTGGGGGTGTTACCCAGTTTTATTTCTAATATTGCTGGTTTAGCTATCATTATTCTCGGTGGACTGGGAGTGATTAAAGGGATCATGACCTTGGGAAGTTTCTTTGCTTTTCAACAGTTATCTAAGCAATTCCTTCAGCCGGTTAATAGTTTGGTGACTCTCGGACAAAATATTCAGGAAATGGTAGGGAAGATTAATCGCCTTGATGATGTCCTAGACAATGACATTGATCCCGAAATTAAACAACAACAAACCCTGCTTCTCCAAGCATCAATAACCGAAACCTTAACCCGCCCCAAACTTCAGGGTTATGTGGAATTTCGTCAGGTTAGTTTTGGCTACAGTTCTGTAGAAGCGCCTTTGATTGATAACTTTAATTTGCAACTGAAACCAGGCCAACGAGTCGCCTTGGTGGGGGCGACAGGTTCTGGAAAATCAACCCTCGCTAAACTCGTCACCGGACTATATCAACCAACCAGCGGGGAAATTTATTTTGATGGTCAGTCTCGGTGCCAAATTAGTCCTTATCTGTTGACTAATTCCCTCGCCCTGGTTGAACAAGATATTGTCTTATTTGGCGGAACTATTCGAGAAAATCTAACGCTGTGGGATCAAACGATTTCTGACCATGATTTGGTGGCGGCCTGTCAAGATGCTTTAATTCATGAAACTATTGTTAGTCTTCCCCATGGTTACGATAGTGTTCTCTTAGAAGGGGCGGCTAATCTGAGTGGTGGACAACGACAACGTTTAGAAATTGCCCGCGCCTTGACCACAAATCCCTCGATTCTTGTTATGGATGAAGCCACCAGTGCTTTGGATGCAGAAACCGAACGATTGATTGATTTGAATTTACGAAGACGGGGCTGTACTTGTATTATTGTCGCCCATCGTTTGAGTACGATTCGAGACTGCGAAGAAATTATTGTTTTAGCTCAAGGTAAGGTAATTCAGCGAGGAACCCATGAACAACTTTGGCAGGCTGGAGGTTACTATGCCAAGTTAGTCCAAGTAGAAGGAGGAGGAGTGACTTTATAAATGTAAGCATCTCAAAATCTAAAATCTAAAATCTATATGATTGAAGCAGTTTCTTGCCAAATTATTCACAGTAATCAAAGCTTATCCCTTACCTCATCGGAGCAACTGTATCGGGTAGAGAAGGGAAGTCTCGCGCTTTTTTGTGTCGAAAAAGTCGAAGAAAGCTGGGAAGGTCATCGTCACTATTGGTTTACGGTCACAGCGGGGGAACTCTTGTGGGGAATAGACCCTGGGGCTGTCCCCTTTGGCCTGATGGCGATCGCCTTAGAACAGACGGAAGTCACCCCCCTAGTCGAAAGTGACCTAGCCTCAGCGGAAACCTGGAGTCCCGAAATCCTGGGTTGGCTGACCCATTTAGGCCGATTTCTCGCCGATAAACTCTCCAGTCCACCCCATCCGCCCCTGAATCTCAATCAAATCAGTCAACCCCTCGCCCCGCAAGCGATTATTCAAGGCTCTAATAATCTGCTGTGGTTGCAATGTCATCAGGGTAAGTTGCACTTTTTGGGCCAGCCAGATCTGGTACTGTGCGCCGACTCTGTCCCGATTCCTCTCTTTTTACAACAGTGGTTCCGGGCGGATGAAACAACCCAAATAGAATTGACGACTGAACCACCCCAACCGGAAAACCTGCACCGGGGGATGGCTCAATATCACCAATTACTAATCGGCTACCTCGACAAGTTCTATCAGTATGAAGCACGGCTAGAAGTTCACAAACTCGAACAACGTGTCCAACAAAACCAGGCGGTAATCGAAAACACCCTAGCCAAACTCTCCACAGTCTTTGGTCGTCCACCAGCACAAAATATTGAACAATTACCCACCCCTTTACTGCGAGCAATGGGACGGATTGGCCGCTACCTGAATGTAGAAATCAAACCGCCCCCAGCATCAGAAGACCTCAAACGCATGAAAAATCCCCTCGAAGGCATTATTCGGGCTTCCCGCCTCCAGATGCGTTATGTGCTGTTGTCGGGACAATGGTGGAATCAGGACAATGGCCCCCTACTGGCCTACCGCCAAAATAAGGCTCCCGTCGCCCTCATTCCCGTCCCAGGCCATCCTTATCTCATCTATGACCCGGTTGCTCAAACTACCGCCACCCTCAGTGTCGAGGTAGCCAATAGCCTGGCTCCCATGGCCTTAATGTTTTATCGGACTTTTACCGCTCAGGTCATTGGGATTGGTGCCATCCTCAAGTTTGCCCTTTACCAACGCTACGGCGATCTGTTTCTCATTGCTATCTGTGCTCTCTCAGCAACTTTGTTGAATATGCTCAACCCGATCCTGATTGGGCATTTATTTAATGAAGTGATTCCCAATGCGGAGACGGGACTACTTTGGCAAATGGGGATGGTTCTGGTTACCTCGGCCATCAGCGTTACTTTCTTTAAGCTGACGCAAGGCTTTACTCTGTTGCGCTTGGAAACGGCTTCTGATGCTTCGACTCAAGCAGCAGTCTGGGACCGGGTACTGCAACTCCAGGCGCGTTTTTTTCGGCAGTACAGTAGTGGGGATCTACAATCCCGCATTATGGGCATTACCAAAATCCGTCGTCAGCTTAGTGGCTCGACTCTTAATGTTATCCTCAGTAGTTTTTTTGCTCTGTTAAACCTAGGTTTAATGCTCTATTACTCCTTCGATATTGCCCTCCTGGGTTTGGCAACGGCGATCGCTACGGTGATGATTACGACAATTCATAGCTACATTATCGTCAGGCAAAATCGTCTTCTGCTCAACCTAGAGGGGGAAATTTTTGGCAAGGTGGTGCAAATTATTAACAGCGTGGCTAAACTGCGCGTAGCCGGAGCCCAGGAACGGGCTTTTGCTTACTGGTCCAATGATTACCGCCAGCGCTCAGAACTCAATCTCAAGATAAATATCACTACCAATAGTCTGAATTTATCCAACCAAGTTCTTTCCTCGGTGGTGACGATTGTCCTGTTCTGGTTTACCTACGGTCAAATGCGTCCCCTCAATCCTTTTGTTTTACCTGAGTTGAGTGTGGGCAACTTTATGGCGGCTAATGCAGCCTTGGGTACTTTTGTTGGTAGTATTACCAGTTTGAGTAATACTCTAGTAGGCTCTTTGGATGTCTTGAATTTATGGGAACGAACTCAACCGGTACTCAAGGCTCCTCTGGAAGTAGATAAAACTAAAATTGACCCAGGTAAATTAAATGGCAAAATTACGGTCAGTGATCTGGTTTTTCGTTATCAACCGGAACAGTCTCCGATTCTTAATGGGGTAAGCTTGACCGTTAATGCCGGGGATTTTGTCGCTTTAGTTGGGACAACTGGCTGTGGGAAATCAACCCTGCTAAGGCTTCTCCTGGGGTTTGAAACTCCCGAAGCAGGAGCGATTTACTACGATGATCAGGATTTAGCTCAACTTAATATCCAAGCGGTGCGTCGTCAGTTAGGGGTTGTTCTACAAACCAGTCGTCTCCAGGCTGCTTCGATTTTCGATAACATCGCCGGGGGTTCTCTGGTGACTCTCGATGAAGCTTGGCAAGCAGCAACGATGGCCGGTTTTGCTGCCGATATTAAAGCGATGCCGATGGGGATGAATACCGTCGTCAGTGAAGGGGGAACCAATCTTTCTGGGGGACAACGCCAACGCCTCTTGATTGCTAAAGCTTTGGTACTGAAACCGAAAATTCTCCTGTTTGATGAAGCTACCAGCGCTCTTGATAATCAAACCCAGGCGATCGTTACTGAAAGTTTAGACCAGCTTAATGTGTCCCGTCTAGTGATTGCTCACCGTCTGAGCACTATTCGTTATGCTGACCAGATCTATGTTCTGGATCAGGGACGCATCGTTCAACAAGGAAACTTTGAAGAACTTGCCCATCAGCCTGGATTATTTGCCCAATTAACTGCTCGCCAAATGCTTTAACGTTCCTCAATTCTCATGAATGCTTTTCCCTTGTTTTCTTTATTGACAACTTTGAGTTTAGTCGGAGGCATTCTCGGGATCCTGTCTGCTGGCGGCTTGGCTCAATCTCTGTCTCCTGTTTCTCCCACCGTGCTACCGAGTCCTGAACTAGCCCTAGAAGATTCTGATCTCCTACAACTGCCAGTAGCTCCCCTTGTCTTACCGCAAGCACCAAGCGAACTCCAAATCCAAAATTTAATTAAATTGAGTTTACCGGAGGCTTTGGATTTAGCTCGGAAAAATAACCGTCAACTACAAATCACTCAGCAACAGTTACAACAGGCCCAACTAAAAGTCAAATCTGCCGAGGCGGCCTATTTACCTAACCTGAGCCTGGGGATTAATCTCAATACAGCCGTCTATTCTGTGGATAGCCTAGAACAGAAATTTTACAATCAAGTTTATTCCAGTGTCGGCTTGAATTATAATCAAACTCAAACCGTTCTCATTCGTGGACCTTCGGGAGTAAATCAATATACAATTACGCCACTAGATAATCCTTTTACCACTTTGGATACGACCCTCACTCTCAGCTATTTAGTCTATGGTGGTGGCGGTCGCGCTGGCAATCTTCAGGCGGCGCAGGAACAACTGAAAATTCAACTGCTCCAGGTGGAGTTACAACAGCAGACTCTCAACCAACAAATTCGCTTGGGGTACTACAGTATTCAACAGGCTCAGGCGCAAATTCAGATTGCTGAGGATAATTTAAATAATGCTCAAATTACTCTCAATGATGCCCAAGCTCTCAAGGAAGCAGGTTTTGCCACTATTGCTGATGTGCTTCAGGCTCAGGTTCAAGTCAAAAATGCTCAACAACAACTGGCCCAGTCCCAAGGAGATCTCCTATCAGCACAAAGTAATTTGACCCAATTACTGAGTGTGCGAGATGGGGTGATGGTGACAGCGGCAGACGAGATTAGGTTAGAAGATCAATGGGCGTTATCGTTACCGGAAAGTTTAGGAGTCGCCTATAGCCAACGTCCTGAACTTAAACAACAATTACTACAACAAAAAGTTGCCCAAGCTCAACAACAAATCGCCCTCGCTAATATACGTCCTCAAGTTCAACTTGTGGCGCAAACGGATATTAATAAGGCACTCAATTCCGGCGGTGGCTTTCCTGATGGAGTTGATGGCAATTTCTGGGGCGGGGGTTATTCTCTGACGGCGCAAATGCAGTGGAATTTTTATGATGGAGGTAATGCCTCGGCTCAGGCTCAGTCGGCTAAGGTAAGTGAGGAAATTGCAGTAACTCAGTTTGCCGATGTTCATAACCAAATTCGCCAAGAAGTTACCCAGAGTTATGCAAATTTACAGGTCAGTCAAGCTAACTACAGTACGGCTCAGGAAGCGGTGAAGTTCGCTGAGCAAAGTTTAGGAGCAAATCGGACTCGCTTTTTAGCCGGTGTTGGGACTCAGTTGGATGTGATCAGCGCCCAGAATAATCTCAATCAGGCTAAGCTTAGTCTCCTGCGGGCTACTGTTAGTTACAATCAGGCGATCGCCAATTTACGCCGCGCTGTCGGTCAAAATGAAACAACGACAACCAATATACCATAAACCTTTCATGAAGATTAGTTATTTTTGATCGCCCCAATATTGGGTAAAATCTCCTCAGCCTTCAGGTTTAATTCTGGAAAGATGGGAGAAACCAAAACAGCGGCGTTTGTGAAAATCGCTTCATTATCTATTTGGACTGCTGGGAGTCAGCAATGCCATCCGCGCCTTCTTTGCGGCTGGGCGTTCCGACTGTCTGAAGTTACTCTTCTGTGGTAAGTTGGATGTTATGGACATTCCCGCCCGCTGCTAACTCTATCAGATGGGATTGTGCCAAGCCCCCCGCTATCTACCACCTTGCCTGAGTGACCCCCGCTATTTACAGGCTATGCTCACTTATTCGACTTTTATGAACAAGATGTCTATAGAGCCATTGATCACAGTTGCGAACAAGCTTCTAGAAAGTGCGCCAGTCGTAACTATTTGATGACTGCTATGCTAAAACTTCCATCTATTTTTACCCTTTTTTTCATTACTCTCGGACCGATTAAAACGATTGTGCCTTTTGTCGAGTTGACTGCTGGTGCTGATGCTCACCTGCGTCGGGCGGTTGCTCTGAGAGCGACTTTAGCTTCAACGGCAGTCGTCTTGCTTCTCTCAATCGTCGGCCCGCTTATTTTGCATAATTGGGGGGTTTCTTTGCCCGCCGTTGCCCTGACAGGAGGGATTATTCTTCTTTTGGGGTCTTTGCAGGTGATAATGAACCCGACAGAATCCCTTGCTAAGGGGATTACAGAATCAGAAACTTTGTCGGCATCAATGCTGATTTCCCGTCTAGTAATTCCTACAATTGTTACTCCTCCCGGTATTGCGGCGATTTTGGCACTCATGGTTTTGAGTGGAGAAAAACAACAATTGTCGCTGCCAATTATTGGGATTTTATTATTGGTAATGTTCGTCAATTTGCTGACTATGCTGACAGCACGGAAGTTGCTGTCACTTTTGACAGTTGCTGGTTTGCGTGTGATTGGTTGGGTGTTCGCTGTATTACAGGCTTCTCTCAGCATACAGATTATTATTCATTTTTTACGGAAGCTTGGCGCTCTCCCAATACAATAAAGTCAAGTACAATATACAGTGGTTTGTCAAAGCAATTGTGACGGATAATAGAAGAGGTAGAGCTACTAACCCATAAACTAACAGTGCCTTGACCGACGTATTTTAGCCCACCCGTATTTACGGTATTCGCTGTCCCCACGGTTGCCGTATTTAGATCGTCCTCACTGCGAACTCTGGTAATAATTACACCGCTTTCCCAGGGGACGCGGTTGACAATGGAGATTAGTCGTGCAGACCATCACCCTGAAGTAGGTCAACGTCCAGTTCTATTCCCTGCGCTTTAATGCCCTATTTTGACCCCGTAACCTCGGTTTATATTCATATTCCCTTTTGTCGTCGGCGCTGTTTTTACTGTGATTTCCCGATTTTTGTCGTCGGTAATCACACCAATCCGGCGACTTTTCCCCCTGTGGTGGAGTATGTGGAAATATTACAGGAAGAAATTAGCCTTAGTCAGGGGACGGGGAAACCCCTAGAAACAATTTTTTTTGGGGGGGGGACTCCTTCCCTGTTACCGGTGGAATTATTAGGATCGATTCTGGATACTTTAGCCAAAAAGTTTGATTTTGCGGCCGATATAGAGATTTCTATGGAGATTGATCCGGCTACCTTTAGTCCAGAACAATTACAGGGTTATCTTAGCGCGGGAGTCAATCGGGTTAGTCTAGGAGTACAGGCTTTTCAAGAACCATTATTACAGGTTTCTGGTCGATCGCATACTGTTAAGGATATCTATCAGGCAGTGGAATTAATTCAGGGATTGGGAATAGTTAACTATAGTTTGGATTTGATTTCGGGATTGCCACAACAAACCCTCACAGATTGGGAAAATTCCCTAGAAAAAGCGATCGAACTGCAACCGGCCCATCTTTCCTGTTACGATTTGGTCTTAGAAGCGGTTACTCCTTTCGGTAAACAGTATCAACCGGGGAAAACACCCTTACCCGATGATGAAACCACCGCAAAAATGTATGTTTTAGCCGGTGAAAAACTAGCTTTAGCCGGTTATCAACATTACGAGATTTCTAACTATGCTAAACCGGGTTATCAATGCCGACATAATCGAGTGTACTGGGAAAATCGTCCCTATTACGGCTTTGGTATGGGGGCTGCTAGTTATCTCCATCAACAACGTTTTACCCGTCCGCGCAAAAGTCGCGACTATTTCGCTTGGGTAAAAGAAGGCTGTCAGATTGACGTGGAGAAAAATAGCTTGATTGATGATCTTCTCGAAACCTTAATGCTAGGGTTAAGGTTAGGGTCAGGGGTGAGTTTACCTGCGATTGAAGCTAATTTTGGTTCGGAAATCAAAAAAGCAATTTTAGAGGTCTTAGAGCCGCATAAACAGCGTAATCTAGTAATAATTGAGGGGGATAGCAGGGTAAGATTAAGCGACCCCGAAGGTTTTTTGTTTTCTAATATCGTTTTAACCGATTTATTCGATCGCTGGCAATAGTTCAGAAACTAGATTTTACTAGCGATAATGGATAGCTAACCAAATACAAGGGGGATTATTGCTAGTAAATTCGACGCGATGTTTTTGGTGAGGAGGAATCAGGAGATAATCCCCCGCTTGCAGATTAACTTGGCTGCCATCTTCATAACTAATCTCAGCGAATCCCTGTAATAAAATCACCCATTCAAACTCAGATTGATCGTACCATTGACCCCGGGGAGTGGTTTGACCGGTGGAAATAATTCTTTCTAGACGAATAGCTTGACTTTGAGCTAAAATTTCCAGAATTTCTCGGTCGGGAATTAGTTCGGGTAAATCAAAAATTGAAGCTGGTATCATTAGTTATTGTCTCTTTCTGGATGAAAATCTTTAATCACCGTCGGTATTGCTGTTAAAATTTTCTCAACGATATCAGCAGGTGTATCTAGGTCAGAAACAACAATCCGAAGATCTGCTTCTGCATAAAGTCCTCGTCTTTGTTCTAATAATAATTCCAGTTTACTTTCTAAATCAGTGGACTCCAACAAGGGACGAGAGGTATCTTGTTTTAAACGTTTAACCAAAACTTCGAGAGGAACATCTAACCAAATCATTAAACCGTGACGAAGATAACTCCAATTTATCGGTTTTAAAACCATCCCTCCCCCGGTGGCAATCACAGTTTTAGTCAGAGAGGATAATTCGGCCAAAACTTGGGTTTCTAACTCCCGAAAAGTCGCTTCTCCCTCGTCGGCAAAAATTTCCCTGATTTTCTTTCCTGCGACCCTTTCTATTAATATATCTGTATCAAAAAAACGATATTGTAACCGTCGGGAAAGCAACTCTCCCAGGGTGGATTTGCCGGCCCCCATCATTCCTAGCAAAAAAACACTTAATCCCCGTAAGGAGTTAAAATCCGTTGAATTGTCCATATGTAGTCCTCGCTACTCAGGGATGATTTTTTGATAAGCATTTAGGAGTAAAAACCCGCAGATGGAATCAGAAAATCTTCTCAGAACCCCCATTGACACCGACATCGTGTCAGAATCTGGATAACCATGATACCATCTTGGTAATTAATCGACAAAATCAGCTTGATTAATCTAATCAAGTGGTGTGGGGAGTGTGAACACAGGAGTCTAAAATTCATGTCCAATCAACCAGCAAACTTTCCGGGTAACAGAAATCAACTCAAACCGATTAAAGTCGGGGTTATCGGGGTCGGTAACATGGGACAACACCATAGTCGCATCCTGAGTTTATTAAAAGACGTGGAATTCGTCGGGGTGGCCGATGTCAACGTCGAAAAGGGACTGGAAACTGCCAGTAAATACCGAGTCCGTTTTTTTGAAAATTATTTAGATCTCTTACCTAGGGTAGATGCGGTTTGTATCGCTGTCCCCACGCGGTTACACCATCGAGTCGGGATGGACTGTCTGCAAGGGGGAGTACATACCTTGATCGAGAAACCGATCGCCGCTAGTATTAGTGAAGCGGAATCTTTAGTCAATGCGGCAGCCGATCATGATTGTATTCTGCAAGTGGGTCATATCGAGCGTTTTAATCCCGCTTTCCAAGAGTTATCGAAGGTCTTGAAAACCGAGGAGATTTTAGCGATTGAATCCCATCGCATGAGTCCCTATTCCCAACGCGCTAATGATGTGTCGGTGGTGTTAGATTTAATGATCCACGATATAGATTTAATTTTAGAATTAGTCTCGGCTCCCGTGGTGAAATTAACCGCTAGTGGTAGTCGCGCTGCCACTGATTCCGGTTATCTCGATTATGTCACTGCAACCCTTGGTTTTAGTAATGGAGTAGTGGCTAATTTAACCGCTAGTAAGGTGACTCATCGCAAGATTCGTCGTTTAGCAGCCCACTGTAAAAATTCTCTCACGGAAGCGGATTTTCTCAATAATGAAATCCTCATTCACCGGCAAACCACCGCTAACTATAGCACCGATTACGGTCAAGTTCTCTACCGTCAAGATGGTTTAATTGAAAAAGTTTATACCAGCAATATTGAACCCCTACACGCGGAATTAGAACATTTTGTTCATTGTGTGCGCGGTGGGGACCAACCTTCTGTCGGTGGGGAACAAGCTTTAAAAGCTTTACGATTAGCTAGTTTAATCGAACAAATTGCCCTTGATGGTCGCGTTTGGCAACAATCGGACTGGAATTATCAATATCTTAATTCTCCCGTGATTACTGCTTCTTAATTGTTTTCACCCCGATTCTTTAAGTGAGAGAATTGGGGTGAGGAAACAAAATTAGTTATCTGGAAAACTTTCCCAACATTTTTCTGAGGATTTTTTTCCACACCATTGACTTTCACAGGGAACTCCATCACCGTCTCCATCCATTTTGACATTGGGGCAATTTTTCAAGAAAAAAGTCGCTTCTGCACAGGAGGTCATCTGGGAACAGTGAGTTCTACCATCGCACCGAAACTGTGGAGAAGGACTAGGTTTTTTCTGGGGAGTGGGACGATTATTGTTGTTAGCTACGGCTAAATTATTGAGGGTTTGATTGCCAGAAATTGGTGATTTTATTGATATTTGTTCGCTCAGAAAACCCAGAATTAAAATAACAAGTACTTTTTTCATAAAATGCTTGACTGATTCTCTGCTCTTATCATAGTACCAAATAGGATACAGGATAATAAATCAGAGTTATTCCCAGGTAAACGTTTGGGGGGGGTCAAGCAGCCAGTGGCACTGACTCTTCCGATTATTTGTTAGTATATGCAGAAAAACACCATGAAAATTAGCCCTAACGGACAAATCACTATTCCCCCTGATATTCAAGAAAAGCTTGGGTTGTTACCCGGTACAGAAATCCAGCTGGAAGTGATTGGGGATATCTTGCAAATTCGCAAGCCTAGAACCCTAAGCCGGGGAAAGCAACTGATTGCCGCTATCCGTGGCAAAGCAACTAGCCGTCTAACAACCAACGACATCATGCAAGCGACCCGTGATACTAAATCTGGTTATTAAAGACTGATTATTTATTACCCCTTTTGCCTCTTGCCTCTTGCATGAGTGCCTGTCTTCATAAGTAGCCTATACTCAACAGATTTAGTATAACAGGTTCTCTAATGACTCTAATAACTAAATCAGGCTTGAGTCTTCTTAGTTGAGTCCCATAGAGAGGATCAACATTTTCATCTAAGAGATATTTCAGACTCATTTACTTGTTTGACTGCTTTTCTTTGTTGCCTTAACTTTCTCAATTTTTCCGCCACAGGAGGAGGATTTTGTTTTTGTATTTCTCTCATTCTTTCTCCATGTTCAATCCATTCGGTTAAATAATTGGTTATTTTTTCTTGCTCATGCAAATAGTACAGAATTGTTGCATAAACTTGTTCTAAGCTCAAAGATGAGTAAGTTTTGGCAATTTCTTCAGGTGTTTTAAGTAGGGAGGCACAATTATTTGTAGGATGGGTTAGCGGTAGCGTAACCCATGCGGGCGTTGGGTTTCATGCTTCAACCCAACCTACGTTCTTATCATAGTACCAGATAGGAGACAGGGTGCATCCCACATTTGCAGAAATACCGACAATCAGCAATTATCAGTGACTCTTAAATTAGTACAAAAATATGAACAATCGCGTGTAAGCATCCCACTGAAAAGCTAATGCGCTCCGGGGTTTGGGGGCGGCACCACGCCCCCAACGGGGTAGGGTTGATTCATGAATCAACCCTACCTTGAATCAACCCTACGCTCCCAACGGTAGGGTTGGGGGGTAGAACCCCCCAAAAGCTTGGAGGCTCTTCGGTTTGTGTTATGCAATGGACGGGGATTATAAGGGATGGAACCCTTATATAGAAAGGCATTTAGCGATTTTTGTCAATTGTTTTTTATCTAGAGCGAACTAATCAATTAAGTCTCTTGCCAGATAAGGATTTAGTCGATTTATGCCCCCCTATCGAACCATACCAAGTAACGAAGAACCAGCTGTACTGAATTTAAAAAATAAGCTTGCCTACATATCTAAGTTATTCCCCGTTTCCTATTTCCTGTATTTAGGGCTTGCTGAATAAATCTAAAAACCTTGCTGGATAAGACTTTTAGACTTTTTGTCAATCCAAAAGTACCGGCCGTGGGAGTGACCGGGGGGAAAATTCAGGTACTTTTTCCCTGAAAATTAGGTAATTGACCAGATGAAAATCGGTAAAACCCTACACCCCACACCCCACACCCCACACCCTGCCCCCACGAAAAACTTTTTGCCGCAAGCCCTATTTAGAGTAAAATTTCCCTGTGTTGAATTGCTAATTTATGGGCGGGAAAACCCTCGTACTCGGCTAAAGTTTTCGTGGTTTCTTTTAACTTTTCAAAGCCTTCAGGGGTGACATAAGCCAAAGTAGAGCGCTTGAGAAAATCATAAACCGAAACCGCCGAATAGGAACGGGCAAAACTTCCCGTCGGCAGCACAGCATTGACTCCGATGGCGTAGGTAGCCATAGAGGAAGGAGTATGATTTCCCAGGAGAATTTCGCCAGCATTTTTAATCTTGCCCAGAATGGCAAAAGGATTACTAACTAAAAGCTCTAGATGTTCCGGGGCGTACTCATTGACAAAATCGAGGGATTGCTGCAAACTATCGGTTAAAATTATGCCCCCATAGGCGGCTAAACCCGCCTCACAGAATTCCCGTCGCCAATCCGGGAGTTTTTGCAGGTATTCCTGTGCATATTCACTAGCAGCGATCGCCAAATCTTCACAGTGGGTGACTAATAAAGCCGCCGAATCCGCCCCGTGTTCCGCTTCAATTAATAAATCCAAGGCCGCTAAACGGGCATCGGTGGACTCATCGGCCAAAACTATCGACTCACTTGGACCGGCCGGCAAACCCACATCCACAGTACCGAACAGTAACCGCTTGGCCGCCGCCCCATAGACGCTGCACGGACCTGTAATTTTGTCAACCCTTTTGATATTTTTTGTTCCCAAAGCCAAAGCGGCGATCGCTTGTACGCCCCCTAATTTATAAATTTCTCTGACTCCAGCCATCTGCGCCGCCACCAGAGAAACCGGTTCGACGTTGCCCTGTTTATCGGGGGGAGTGCAAACGACAACTCTTTCCACTCCTGCCACCATTGCCGGGATGGCTAACATTAACATCATCGAGGGAAAAGCACCGCGGCCCCGGGGAACGTATAAACCCACATTGGGGATAGGAGAGATTTTTTCGCCAGCAAAGACACCCGTTTCAATTTCTGCCAGTAGTGTTTCTTCTGGCATTTGGCGACGATGTACCTCTTGAATATTCCGGAAAGCCTGTTCAATGGCGGTTTTTACTTCCGGTTCAATTAAATGAAAAGCCCGCTCAAATTCTGCCTCGCTGACTTTGATATTTTCTACCGTCGCACCTTCGTAGTCAAAACGCCGCACATAGTCCACAACGCCGGCATCCCCCCGTTCGCGGATGGTTTCTATCACCGTTTGAGCGACTTTGAGGGCGTTATCAATATCTAACTCGGCTCTTTTCTGAAGTTTTGCCCGTTCTGCGCTACTTAATTGCGAAAGTTTTAATATTCTAACCACTATGGCTGCTCCTACTGCCCCCGTCCTCTCAAGAATAACGGGGAATCTGAATCTTTATTTTTATTGTAACCTTTGGGGGAGTGCCGGCTTTTCAGTGATCAGTAAACAGTAACCAGTAATCAGTGAACTGAAAACTCACATCTGATAACTGATAACAAAGGCCGAATCTAAAACCTAATTTGTTAAGCTAAAAGCTTTATTGCCAGATTCTTTCTCTTGCCTCTTGCCTCCTGACTTGAAAATGATAACGCGACTAAAAAGCCATAGGAACGAGTTGGCCAGTGTCTTCAAGGATAACAGCCAAAATTTTGCTTATTCTAGACCAATTTAAGCAACAACCGGC
>NZ_JACJQV010000063.1 GCF_014696875.1 Microcystis wesenbergii FACHB-1317
GTTTTGAAAAATTCGTCATCAGGGCAAACTCCCTATTGTGAGGGGAATAAGTTGTCTAGATTCTATCTATAATAGCATTTTTTTCTGACTTTTCTCAACGTTCAACACTTCTGCTCAAAGACTTAACCGAAGAAGACTTAAAAGCGATCGTCGGGGGATGGCTGAACAAACACCAAATATACGGATCTCCTTTGCCTTTCCCCTCTATAATCGTTCAACCGATGTACGGATTACCGGCAGATCGTTTCGTGGATTTCTAATTCCAACCGACTCATAAACTTTATCGAGTATTAAACCTGTAAGGAGCTAATTATGTCTTTCGATCGCACCCCGAACTTTACCGAAAAACTAGCAACCGATCCCGATTTTCGTTTAAAGGTTTTGGACGAAATCGCCAACGATGACGAACTCAAAGACTTAACCGAAGAAGACTTAAAAGCGATCGTCGGTGGACGGATGCAACAAGTATACGGCTCGACCAGCGGTGGCGGTGGCGGTCGTACTTACTACGCCTAAATCGAGGATAATTCCAATGACCGAATACCGTCGCATCAGCTACGCCGTGTGGGAAATTACCCTGAAATGTAACCTCGCCTGTCAACATTGCGGTTCCCGCGCCGGCCATACCCGTAGCCACGAACTTACCACTGAAGAAGCCCTCGATCTCGTCCGTCAACTTGCCGAAGTGGGCATCAAAGAAGTTACCCTGATCGGGGGAGAAGCCTTCCTCCGTCCCGACTGGCTCGATATCGCCCGGGCGATTACCGACGCCGGCATGATCTGCGGTGTCACCACCGGCGGCTACGGCATCACCCTCGACACCGCCCACAAGATGAAAGACGCGGGGATCAAAGTTGTCTCCGTCTCCGTGGACGGATTAGAAACTACCCACGATCGCCTGCGGGGGAAACCAGGTTCGTGGCAATGGGCTTTCCGCACCATGGGCCACCTCAAACAAGCCGGTATCCCCTTCGGTTGCAATACCCAAATCAATCGCCTTTCTGCCCCCGAATTTCCCCGAATCTACGAAAAAATCCGCGATGCGGGCGTATTTGCCTGGCAGATCCAGTTAACCGTCCCGATGGGGAACGCCGCCGATAACTCGGAAATTCTCCTGCAACCCTACGAACTCCTAGAACTATACCCGATGGTCGCCCGTGTCACCGAGCAAGCGCGACGCGAGGGGGTAGATGTACAACCGGGCAACAATATCGGCTATTACGGCCCCTACGAACGTTTATTGCGGGGAGGGGATGCGTGGACATTCTGGCAGGGCTGTAGTGCCGGACTGGCGGCACTGGGTATCGAGGCCGACGGAGCGATCAAAGGCTGTCCCTCCCTTCCCACCGCAGCCTATACTGGGGGCAATATCCGCGATCGCTCCCTGCGCCAGATTATCGAAGAGGCCGAAGAACTGCGCTTCAACCTCGGTGAGGGAACCCCGAAGGGAACCGATCATCTCTGGGGATTCTGTAAAACCTGTGAATTCGCCGAACTCTGCCGCGGTGGTTGTAGTTGGACGGCTCATGTTTTCTTCGATCGCCGGGGGAACAATCCCTACTGTCACCACCGAGCATTAAAACAAGCGGAGAAGGGAATCCGAGAGAGATTCTACCTCGATCGCCCTGCAGCGGGAATTCCCTTCGATAACGGCCAATTCGCGCTGGTAGAAGAACCCTTCTATTCTCCCCTAGCCAATGATCCCCTCGCCTTCAGTGCCGACGCGATCCAATGGCCAGAAAGCTGGCAAAACAAAACCCCCGTACTCACCCCCACAATCTAACCATGAACGAGAACCCGAACCCTATCCCCCCCATTCTACCCCGATCGGCGTGGGAGAGCCAGATCGCCTATCTCCGGGCTGTATTCCGGGCGAAAAAAGCACTGGATGAAATTGAACGAATTCAGAACGAGAAGACATGAACGCTCGCTCTAATCCGCATCCACTAAGTACCTAAGCAAAATTAATTACGCATATCTAACCACCTCTTGCCTATTGCCTATTGCCTCTTGCCTATCTTGACTAGGAAATTAATTTTGCACGACTACTTAACCCCTCATCCCTCACTGAATCGCCTGTTTTAAACTACGGCAGAATTCTTCGAGGGATTTTAACCCATCGCTGGGGGAATTATCGGCCAGACGTTTAACCATGGCACTGCCGACAATTACCGCATCAGCACCCCATTTTTTCACCTGTAGCGCCTGTGTCGCGTCAGAAATGCCAAATCCTACCCCCACGGGTTTATCGGTGACAGAACGGATAGAATCGAGCAATTCCTCCACTCTGGTGGCTACTTGATTCCGCATTCCCGTCACTCCCGTGACGCTCACCAAATAAATAAAACCTTGGGATTGCCGGGCGATCGCTTGTATTCGTTCCGGGGGACTGGTAGGCGCTACCAATAAAATCACTTCAATTCCCTTAGCGGCAGCCGGTTGCAGCAGACTTTCCGCTTCCTCTAGGGGTAAATCAGGAACCACCAAACCACTCACCCCGGCTGCTTTAATTTGGTCTAAAAAGACATCTATCCCGCGATGATAGATAGGATTATAGTAAGTAAAGAGAATAATCGGAGCTTTCACCTCTCCCCGGGCATTTTTGACGATTTCTAGCACATCTTCCAACTTGACACCCCGATTTAAAGCGCGGGTGGCTGCCGCTTGAATAACCGGACCATCTGCGAGAGGATCGGAATAGGGAACCCCCAACTCGATCAGATCGGCCCCTGCCCGGTCTAAAATGCGTAAAGCTTGGGCAGTGGTAGATAAATCGGGATCACCGGCAGTGATAAAGGGAATCAAGGCACAATTCCCCTGGGAACGGAGAGAACGAAAACACTCGGAAACAGCAGTCATCGAAAATTACTGAAGACATAAAGCACCGTCTATTATCTCATGGCGGGGAATAGCTCATTGCCGGTCGCTGTAAGCTCAGGTAAAGAATTTTTCAAGTAATACTCAAGGAATATTGACAAAATGGCGATCGAGGGTAAAATAGGCGCAGTCTGGTAGTTTTGAGAAAATCTCTTCTATGAACTGGTTTTCATTCCGCTTTTTCCGGTACACAATAGGACTACTACCCGATCGAGTTTCGTATAATCAAACACCATACTATATCTATGTTTTCCATTTACATTCTCACCCATAACGAAGAAATTGATATTGCCGCCTGTGTGGAATCGGCACTTCTGTCCGATGATGTGATTGTGGTTGACTCCTACAGTAGCGATCGCACAGTAGAGATCGCTTCTCGTTATCCAGTGCGCGTGATTCAGCATCAATTCGAGAGTCATGGTAAACAAAGAACTTGGATGTTAGAAAATATCGAGACTAAATACGATTGGGTTTATATTCTCGAAGCAGATGAAAGGATGACACCCCAACTGTATGCAGAATGTCTGCGTGCCACTCAACAACAGGAATTTACTGGTTTTTATGTGGCCGAAAGAGTTATGTTTATGGGAACTTGGATCCGTCGCAGCACCCAGTATCCCCGTTATCAAATGCGTCTATTTAGAAAAGATCAAGTCTGGTTTAGCGATTATGGTCACACGGAAAGGGAAGAATGTCGAGGAAAAACCTCTTTTTTACAAGAAACCTATCCCCACTATACCTGTAGTAAAGGTTTAAGTCGTTGGATTGAAAAACACAATCGTTATTCTAGCGATGAAGCGGCAGAAACCCTACATCAGTTGGCTAACGGTGGTGTTAGTTGGAAAAATTTATTTTTTGGTGAAACTGAAGTAGATAGACGGAGAGCTTTAAAAGATTTTTCTCTACGATTGCCTTTTCGTCCCCTGCTTCGTTGGTTTTATATGTATTTTATCTTGGCGGGAATTCTCGATGGTAAAGCTGGTTTTGCTTGGTGTACTCTGCAAGCTTTTTACGAGTATTTGATCCTCTTAAAAGTGGCAGAAATGAAACAGGGTTTACCCACTCCCCCCGAAGTGAGAAATCGTTTTCATCCTCCGCAAAATGGTGACAATCTTAATTCCCATAGGTCTAATTTCGTCTCCCTGAAAGGAAAGGCCGATTAACATTCAACCATTATTAATCAGTCAGCAATCACCTAACAACAACCTAGATATAAAAAGCAATCCTGATCCATTTTTTATTAGCTGTGACATCAATTTCACGGCTGTTGTCTTATGTCAAGCTGTACTGTCTTTAAGCTGCCTATTGGGATTTTAGCACAAATGCTCAAACTCCCCACTTCCCCACTTCCCCACTTCATAATTCCCTCTCCCTGATTAATAACGGATGCGAGGATCAATGTAAGCATTGATTAGATCGATCAAAATACTGGCAAAAACCACTATTGTCGCAAAAAAAGCCATTAATCCCTGCACTGTTGGGTAATCCCGCAGAGAAATCGCTCGATATAACTGATTTCCCAAACCCGGCCAAGAAAAAGTAACTTCCGTCAAGACTGCACCACCTAAAAGAGCCGCAAAAGTTAATCCTAAGACAGTAATTACGGGAATTAGGGCATTTTTCAGCGCATGGGCGATCATAATCGTTTTTTCTGGTATTCCTCTCGCTTTTGCAGCATCTACATAATCCGCTTGCAAAGTTTGTTTCAGATTAACTCGCACCATCCGTTCAAAAATTCCACTCAAAAGAATGCCGAGAGTAAAACTAGGTAAGGCTAGATAATACAACGCCGTAGGCAACTTATCTAGTTGTAGAGTCATCAGACTATCAAAGGTGTATAAACCCGTAATTGTCTGGGGTGGAGTCTCACTCAAAGGAAAACGAGTCCCCAAGGGAAACCAGCGCAACTGTACCGCAAAAATTAGCTGTAAGAGCATTCCCACCCAAAAAATCGGCAAGGAATAGGTTATCAGTCCAAATAAACGTCCCCCCGCATCTAGGGAGGTATCCGGACGGGAAGCGGTGATAATTCCCAATCCGACTCCCACTATCACCGCAATTAGCATTCCATAAAAAGTTAGTTCCACCGTCGCCGGAAAATGTTTAGCGATAATCTCCCACACCGTCACCCCCTTACTGGTTAAAGAGTCTCCTAAATTGAGGCGCATTAGGTGAAAAATATAGTCTAGATACTGGAAAAATAGGGGTTTATTCAGTCCTAACTGTTCTCTTAGGGCATTTTTGGCACTTTCAGGGGCGCGGTTGCCTAAAATCGCATCCGTGGGATCACCGGGAGCAACACGCATCAGCAGAAAAACCACCGTCACGATTGTCCATAACATCAAGGGAGCTAGGAGTAAACGCACCAGTAAATAGGATTGTAAAGCAGCGCGGCGAGACATGAGGGCTTTCCTTTCAGAAAATACATTCTCAAGGAACCATACCCCAAAATCGACCCAGCGATCGAGAGGTACTGAATAAAAAATTAAATTGAGGAAAATATTTAGTACAAATAAACTAACATATCCGCACCGCCAGTTCTAATCAAGGGACCAGCAAAAAACCCGAAGGTCCGAAAAGCTTACGGAGCAAGGGATAGAAAAAAGATCAAAAAAATTTGCCCAAAGGGGTTGACAAACTTAGGGAAGTTAGATACATTGGTAAATGCGCGGTTGAAGCGAAGCGAA
>NZ_JACJQV010000064.1 GCF_014696875.1 Microcystis wesenbergii FACHB-1317
GCCGAAGACCCGGAATTTGAAACCTTCTACACTAAAAATATTCTGCTTAACGAAGGTCTGAGAGCTTGGATGGCTCCCCAAGACCAACCCCACGAAAACTTTATCTTCCCTGAGGAGGTTCTCCCGCGTGGTAACGCTCTCTAATATCCCTACCGCTAGTGGTCGTGACCAAAGTTCCACCGGCTTCGCTTGGTGGTCTGGTAACGCTCGTCTTATCAACCTCTCCGGTAAACTGCTCGGCGCTCACGTCGCCCACGCTGGTTTAATCGTTTTCTGGGCCGGGGCGATGACCCTGTTTGAAACCGCCCACTTTATCCCCGAAAAACCGATGTACGAACAGGGTTTAATCCTGCTTCCCCACTTAGCTACCCTCGGTTTTGGGGTCGGTCCTGGTGGTGAAGTAGTCGATACCTTCCCCTACTTCGTCGCCGGTGTTCTGCACTTAATTTCTTCGGCTGTACTCGGTTTTGGTGGTATCTACCACGCTATCCGCGGACCGGAAACCCTAGAGGAATACTCTAATTTCTTCGGTTACGACTGGAAAGACAAAAACCAAATGACCAACATCATCGGTTATCACCTGATTCTCTTGGGTTGTGGCGCGCTGTTGTTGGTATTTAAAGCCATGTTCTTTGGCGGTGTCTATGATACCTGGGCTCCCGGTGGCGGTGATGTCCGCATCATCACTAATCCTACCCTCAACCCCGCAGTTATCTTTGGTTATCTGACCAAAGCTCCTTTCGGTGGCGAAGGCTGGATTATCAGCGTCAACAACATGGAAGATATCATCGGCGGTCACATCTGGATTGGCTTAATCTGTATCGGTGGCGGTATCTGGCACATTCTCACCAAACCTTTTGCTTGGGCGCGTCGCGCTTTCATCTGGTCTGGAGAAGCCTATCTGTCCTACAGTTTGGGCGCTCTTTCCATGATGGGCTTTATCGCCGCCGTTTACGTTTGGTTTAACAACACCGCCTATCCCAGTGAATTCTACGGTCCGACCGGTATGGAAGCTTCCCAATCTCAAGCTTTCACCTTCTTGGTGCGTGACCAACGCTTAGGTGCTAACGTCGCTTCTGCCCAAGGCCCCACCGGTCTAGGTAAATACCTGATGCGCTCTCCCACTGGCGAAATCATCTTCGGTGGTGAAACCATGCGTTTCTGGGATTTCCGCGGTCCCTGGTTAGAACCCCTCCGCGGTCCTAACGGTTTGGACCTAGACAAAATCAGAAATGACGTGCAACCCTGGCAAGTACGCCGCGCGGCTGAATACATGACCCACGCTCCTTTAGGTTCCTTGAACTCTGTGGGTGGGGTTATCACTGACGTTAACTCGTTTAACTATGTGTCTCCTCGCGCTTGGTTGGCTACCTCTCACTTCACCCTCGCCTTCTTCTTCCTGATTGGACACCTCTGGCACGCTGGACGCGCTCGCGCCGCCGCCGCTGGTTTCGAGAAAGGAATTGACCGCGAGACTGAACCCGCATTGGCAATGCCTGACCTCGACTAATTTCGGTTAGTTCGATGGCAGCGGCTCCCGTCTAGTTGGCGGGAGCCTTTTTGTTGTTAATTTGCATGAGTAGAAAACGGGTTTCTCCGAGAAACCCGTTTTCTGTGCGTTACTCAACGGATTTAGTATCAGACGCGGCTAAAATACTCTCTAAAGCCGATAATAATCGTTGATTTTCTGCCGGTAAACGGACAGCAACCCGAAAATAATTGCTGCCCAATTCTGGGAAACTGAGACAATCGCGGATAAAAATTCGATGATATTTTAATAAAGCTTCCTGTAGGGGTAAACAGGAAGATTGAGATTGTACTAAGAGGAAGTTAGCGGCACTGGTTTGGGGCTGTAACTGCAGAAAATTAGCTAATCCCCGCCATAAATCCTCACGGGCTGCCGTTAACCAATCCCAAGTTTGTTGTTGAAAATCCCTATCTTCAATTGCCGCAATAGCGGCAACCACAGCCAAGTTATTTACCGACCAAGGATCGCGCCATTTTTGCCATTGTAACAGGCGATCGGGATGGGCGAGGACATATCCTAGACGTAAACCAGGGAGACTGTAAAATTTAGTTAGGGAACGCAAAATCACAAGATTGGGATATTCCGGCAACAGAGATATTAAACTCTCCTGTTGTTGCGGGGGTAAAAAATCCATAAAAGCTTCATCCACTACCACCAAACCAAATTGCGATAGATAGGGACGAATGGCCGCCACCGTCCAGAGTTTCCCCGTGGGATTGTGGGGATTATTGAGTAATAAGCCTTGTTTTTCGGGATTAACCGGCTTTAAACTGGTTAAATCTAGGGAATGTTGGCAGATTTTCCCGCCAAAACTTTTTAAGGCCCGTTCGTAATCATTAAAAGCGGGTGTTAGTACATAAACACTATCAAATGAGGCCAATTCCCGGCCGGCCCAGGTTAATAACTCAGCCGCACCATTGCCGGCGAGAATCCAATCTGGTCCGATATTGTGCCATTGACCGAGGGCAGAACGCAACTGCCAATACGCGGGGTCAGGATAACGAGTCAGACTGGTTAAATGGCTTTTAATAGCGGTTAGGGCGCTTTCCGGCGGACCGAGGGGGTTGATACTGGCAGAAAAATCGAGAATAGAGGAAACCGGACAGCCGGCAATGGCGGCCGCCCAGTCAAGATTACCACCATGTTTAGGTCTAGGCAAAAGACTTACAGCGAACGAAACTCAACAGTAATTATTCCTTATCCGGAGCTACTCTGTCTTTAAACAGTTTACCCGCCGAGAAAGCCGGGACGCGAGTGGCTGGAATCTCCATCTTATCGCCGGTTTTCGGGTTGCGTCCCTCCCTGGCCTGACGTTCCCGGGCCTCGAAGGAACCGAATCCTACTAGGGTTACTTTGTCCCCCTCAGAAACCGCTTCGATAATGGTTTCGATGGCGGCAGTGAGAACAGCATCTGCTTGTTTTTTGGTCACAGAGGCTTTGAGAGCGATTTGATCGATTAATTCACCTTTGTTCATGCGCTAACTCCTTGTTTTGCGGTTTTTCTGAGTTTAGGGTGGTTGTCAGTAGTTTATTATGGTTCCCCTGTTGAGGACTCGCCAGGATCGAGATCACTAAATAATGCCTCAAATCCCCATTGGCTATATATTCCACTGCATTATTCTAAGCGGGAATTGTCTCGATCGGAATCGCTGAAACCTTTAATTTATCTAGATTTCCCCCCGATTCCCCAGCAAGGGGAGAGACAAAAGAGAATAAGCGAGAGATTAACAGCGATATAAGCTAATAAAAAGAGATTAGCTGGTCAAATTGCCGATAAATATTCTCTAAAAGCGATAGGCATCCTAACTTCCCAAAAATCGTTCATCGGTTCTCTCCAAGATTTTTGACTAATTTTGCCCCCAAAAACGTTAAAAAAGTTTACCAAAGCAATTTCTGCCCAAAAATTCAGGTTCGGGCCCAGGAGATATTCGCTAGAATTGGAACTTATGAT
This sequence comes from Microcystis wesenbergii FACHB-1317, assembly GCF_014696875.1. Classification (GTDB taxonomy): domain Bacteria; phylum Cyanobacteriota; class Cyanobacteriia; order Cyanobacteriales; family Microcystaceae; genus Microcystis; species Microcystis wesenbergii_A. The sequence goes on from NZ_JACJQV010000064.1 coordinate 3,480, forward strand.
CGTTAAAAATATTCAAAAAAGCAGGATTTAACTGGAAAGTTTGCTATCATTATCTATTCAGCGACAAACTCGCATGGTGATTTACTGCTATCCCCTAGCCGATCTAGGTCAAAGCTTAAGACGTTCTTTTATTGTGACTTTTTTGGCAGTAATCGCCATTCTTGGCGGTGTGATTCCCGAATTTTCTTGGACGACGGAGGTGGTTAGTTTCCAGTCTTCCGCTTATACTCAAGATTTTACGGCTGACCAAATCAAACGTTATGCCAAAGCAGTTTTGTTGATCGAAACCGAAAGAAAACAAGCTTATCAGGAAATTTCGCAAATTTTAGGGAAAAGTCCCCCGGCAATTACCTGTAACCAACGGGAAAGCTTTAATAATCTTCCAGCTGATGCCCAAAGAATTGCCGTAGATTATTGTAATAACTCAAAAAAGATTGTCAAAGATAATGGCTTCACTGCCGCTGAATTTAACGCCATTACTAACCGGATTCGTACCGATGATAACTTGAGACGACGGGTACAAAATGAGATGATTCGTCTGCAACGGGAGAATAAATAGAAAAAGTTCCTCAGTTTTTCGGGTCAAGCTGGAGTCAGGGCTACAATTAAGAATGTTTTTTCCCATTGACCACTACCATGTTAACTTTTACCGAGCGCTTACCCCCCCGTCATACCGCTAGTCCACCTCCCCCAGAAACGGTGGTTTTTAGCCTTCTACTTACGGCCGAAGAACGCACCCGCAGCCGTTATCGTCTCGACAGTCCCGAAGGTTTTTCCCTCTGTTTTCGTTTACCCCGCGGCACCATTCTACAGGATCGCGATTTCCTGCGGGGAGAAAACGGCGAAATTGTTCAAATTATTGCTAAACCCGAACCAGTTATCACTATTACCGCCCCTTCAAGCGATTTACTCCTCAAAGCAGCCTATCACCTCGGTAATCGTCATGTAGCCCTGGAAATTAATCCCGATTATCTGCGTCTGGCCCCCGATTCTGTCCTACAAGCAATGTTAGAAGGTTTGGGATTAACTGTAACTGAAGAAATCGCCCCCTTTAACCCCGAAATCGGCGCTTATCAGCATTATCATGACCTGGAAGAGGCAAAAAAGGGTTAGTTAGGGTTTGCGGCAAAAAGTTTTTCGTGGGGGCAGGGTGTGACCCCCCCCAACCCCCCCGACATCGGGGGGGCAGGTGGGGTGTGGGGTGTAGGGTTTTATTCCCCTCTTTCACTCCAATGGTTGGCACTTTTTGATTTCAAAAAAGCCTAAAGATATTATCCAACCAGGTTTTTAGATTTATTCAGCCAACCCTAGTTAAAAAAGAGAGGAGTAGGTCGCCATGTCTAGTCCCTTGAGAACGGAATTCGGTATCGGTCAAAGTTTCTAGAAAAGCCCTAGGGATAACTTGAGTATTTATACTTATTGTGATCTAGGTATGCTTTCCCTAACATAAAATTGATCGGTAATCGTGCCGAACTAATTACCGAAAATTTGGGTTTAAAACCTAGGAATCCTAAAGCGATGAAATTTGATGTTGAGACTAACCAATTTGAAGCAGAAGATGCTGTGTGTGAAGGAGGAAGAAAGTATGATATTTACGGTTCTTCGGTTTGTGTTATGCAATGGACGGGGTTATAAGGAATAAAACTCTTATAGAGACAGACATTGCTGCGATTTTTGTCAATTGTTTTCGCTCTAGAACGAACTAATCAATTAAGTCTCTTGCCAGATAAGAATTTAGTCGATTTATGCCCCCGATCGAACCATAAGCTAAACGGCTTTTACTTCGGATCACCGATATAGACTCCAAAAGGGTTATAGCTATTGGATCATGCAGGTTAAGCGCCGTTTAGCTTACCAAGTAACGAAGAACCCATTGATTTTAACTATTTGACCCCATTGATTTTAACTAGGAGATTGATATGCCCGAAACCCTCGTCACCAAGATAGTTTATTTCGATATTGCCATTGGCGGTGTGCCAGCAGGTCGGATTGAAATCGGTCTATTCGGTGAAATAGTACCCAAAACCGTGAGGAATTTTTATGAATTAGTAACCCACGCCAAGGGGTTTGGTTACAAAGGCAGTATATTCCACCGCGTGATCCAGAATTTCATGTGCCAAGGCGGCGACTTTACCAATCGTGACGGCACTGGCGGCAAGTCGATCTATGGTGAGCGGTTTCCCGACGAGAACTTTGAACTAAACCACTACGGAAGCGGTTGGCTGTCGATGGCAAATGCGGGACCGAATACAAATGGCTCTCAGTTTTTCATAACGCTCGCCAAAACTCCATGGCTCGACGGGCGGCACACGGTATTTGGCAAGGTACTCAGTGGCATGGATGTAGTCAGAAAGATTGGGTCAAGCCAAACAAACAACCGTGATCAGCCTATAGAAGAAATTCTAATTGCTGACTGCGGTGCTTTGCAAGTCGATAAGCCCTTCTCAGTTGAGAAAGAGAGTGCTAACTGATGATTAACCCGTAAGGTGCAATTGCATTGCACCCTACAAATTTTGCTGAAGAAATCGCCCCCTTTAACCCCGAAATTGGCGCTTATCAGCACTATCATGATCTGGAAGAGGCAAAAAAGGGATAGTTAGCTAATCTTGCCCAATGCCCTTTCTGATTTAGAGTAAGCAAAAATCAAACTCGGTTTCGACTTACCTCTTTTCCTACCATAAATTGTAGTTTTTGGGCATTATCTTAACAAAATTTAACTGACAAGAAAACAGTAACTTTTTAACAGCCTCTACGGGATATTTTCTTAATCAAGAGGCTCTCATTCTGCTAGTTTCTAGAATTTTAATCGGCCTCGGTGAATTGATTAATCATCAAAGTAAAAATCGAACTACGAAGAATGAATAACCATGGTACTTTCAGAACTAGCACCAACGGCTGTAACCTCTGTCCTGTCTGATTTATCCACACCCACTGAGGTTAAAAAATCCCCTGCTCAAAACAATGATCTAATCTATTTTTGTGAACTAGATTCTAGTAACAAACTGAATCATTGAACCGCAAGAAGTTTATACAACTCTCGACGGACAAATTTATCTAAGTCAAAAATGTTAGGATTTTTCAACTATTATCTATATTTTCCGTCAGCCAATTTTTAAAGTTTCTGATGGCTTCACTTCTTCCCAGTTGTTGACTTTGTTTAACAGATTGATTAATTAATTCAATAATCGGGATCTGAGGAAAATTGGGACTGCTTAAAGACTCAATATATTCTCCTTCTTGTAATAAATTAATCTGTAGGCCACTTTGAGTATAACGCCACAGTTCGGGAACACCTAACTGTCGATAATTATCTAAATAAGTACGGGAAGTAATATCAATTTCTAGGACTAAATCGGGGGGGGGATCACTTTCTAAATTAAGTCTATTTTTGCCAATAACGGCTTGATAGTTTTTAATATAAAAACAGGCATCAGGTTCAACCGCTTGATTCATCCGCTCGTTTTTAAATGTTGTTGATCCTAACGGTTCAAAATCAATATTGAGTACTTCTAACAAAAACTGAACCATATAACTAATGATTTCTTTATCTTTTTCATGTTCGGGTAAAGGTACCATAATTTCTAATATTCCGTTACTGTAGGATAACCGAGAAGCACGACTTTCTCCTAATTCTGATAATATTGTCTCAAATTTTTGCCAGTTAAGCTCTTTTAAAAGTAACTGTTGACCGGGATTGACGATAATTTGTTCTAAGGCTAATTGCATGGCTTTAGCTGAAAATGTTGATTTCTTAGTTTAATTATACCCTTCCCTTGAGAACGGAATTCGGTATCGGTCAAAGTTTCTAGAAAAGCCCCAGGGATAGCTTGAGTATTTATACTTATTGCAATCTAGGTATGCTTCCCCTAAGATATAATTGATCGGTAATCGTGCCGAACTAATTACCGAAAATTTGGGTTTAAAACCCTTGGAATGATGTTTTTATTGTATTCAGGAAGTTAAAAAAATGAAGACCAAATCGATCATAAGCTTACTATCCCTTAGTATTATGGGGATGTCAATCTATGCGGGTCAAGCTAATAGTAGTGATTATCGAGCCTTGACCCCTGAAGAAACATCACGGTTGACTGATGCTTTGCTAAAACAGGGTTGTAGGAATCCTAAAGCGATGAAATTTGATGTTGAGACTAACCTATTTGAAGCAGAAGATGCTGTGTGTGAGGGAGGAAGAAAGTATGATATTTACCTTGATAGAAACTTTAGGATTGTTTCAATGAAACCAGACTAAAAGATCAAATCCCTGAGAACCTTTTACCGGTCGCCGCGAAGATTACCAATGAGGTATAACAAAGCCATTCTGACAGCGACACCACTGGTAACTTGTTGGGAAATTAGACTAAAATCGGGATCATCCATTAAATCGGAACTAATTTCCACCCCCCGATTCACAGGACCGGGATGAAGTACCTTCACCCCCGGTTGACAGGATTGCAAACGAGGACGAGTAATGCCAAAACTTTGATGATATTCGCGTAAACTGGGCAAAAGATTGGCAGTCATGCGTTCTTTTTGCAGTCGCAGGGTCATGACAAAATCGGCCTTTTCTAAAGCTGGTTCTAAATCCCAGTGGAGAAATAGGCGATCGCACAATTCCCCAAAATATTTCGGCAGTAGGGTGGGGGGTGCGGACAAATGTACTTCCGCCCCAGCCGTGGTTAAACTCCAGATATTGGAACGAGCGACACGAGAATGAAGTATATCCCCGACAATAGCGATTTTTTTGCCCTCTAACAGTTCTAAACGGGGATTTTCTTCATCTAACAGACAACAGATCGTAAACAGGTCTAAAAGTCCCTGGGAAGGGTGTTCGTGTTGACCGTCCCCAGCATTAAGAATACTCACCCCCGACTGCAAACGATCCATTTCTGCGGCAATTAAATCGGGAACCCCCGACTGTTGATGTCGGATAACAAAAATATCCGTACCCATGGCCACATAGGTTAAAGCGGTATCGAGAATCGTTTCCCCCTTAGTCAAACTGGAACTACCCGGGGCAAAATTAAGAACATCGGCCGAAAGACGTTTCGCCGCTAGTTCAAAACTACTACGAGTGCGGGTGGAAGGTTCAAAAAAAAGATTGGTCACCACTTGTCCCTGTAGGGCCGGCACTTTCTTGGTACGTCGGGAAAGAACTTCGCGAAAACTAGAGGCCGTTTGTAGCAGGGTTTGGTATTCTTCTGGTTGCCAGTCTTGCAATCCCAAAATGTGGTGTCGGATCCAAGTGAAAGCCATAGGAGTTAAGGAGGCGGTAAAAACGGCAAATTTCGTCTATGCTATTGTAGGATTTCTTTGCATCAGGTTAATAAATAGGGTTTATGAGAATTAATTTTTCCTTGTGTCAGATCACTCTTGCGATCGCTTTATTTCTCAATCCCTTGCCGGCGATCATTGCCCAGACTACCACCTCTGGGGAAATGGTATCACCGACCACGGGCATTAATTACACTCGCCTGAAAAATTTCCTCGCTCAACAAAATTGGCGACAAGCTAACGATGAAACCCGTAATTTAATCCTGAAAGCAACCGGACGGGAATTACAGGGCTGGTTTACTATGGAAGACCTGCAAAAATTGGCCTGTTGGGATCTGCAAAAGATGGATCAACTCTGGAAAGAAGCTTCCGGAGGTCGTTTTAGTTTCAGTACCCAATTTCGCATTTTTATCGAGACAGGTAATCGACCGGGGCGCTTAGTGGCGATCGAAAATTTTCAAACTTTTGGCGATCAAATCGGTTGGCGTAAAGATGGTGATTGGATTATTTTTAAAGAAAATCTTAACTATACCCTCAATGCACCCGTCGGTCATCTGCCGGCGCCCCGGGACGAGTATCAGATCGCCGGTGGTCGCCTAGAATACACCACCCTCGCCCAAAGATTAGTCACCTGTAATATTGTTAGCTTAGGGCAGAGCAAACAATAGACCTCTTGTAAAAATCAAAAATTGTTGTTAGGGTTAGGAGTCAGGAGTCAGTAGTCAGTAGTCAGGAGAATTAAGAATGAATAATAATCAATTAAATGGTCTATTTACGGATTTTATGCCATTTAATCCTTATTTTTGCCGTTTTTGAACCCTCAAAAATTAATTATGCCAGAAGTTTAATAATCACGCTGATCAATTCTGTAGAGTAAAATTTAAGGAAAAGCTTCTCTCCTCATCTTCCTCTTCCTTTTCCGATTTACTAGCACTTTTTCCGCTAAAAACCCGTAAATTTAACAATGATTAAACGATCCGTTAACCTATCGAGAGCGATCGGTTCGTCGATCGCCGTTTCCCTAATTATCACCGGTTGCGCCCCCCAAACCCCCCAAGCCACTGGACCGGCGGCTGTTCCCGTCAAACTGCAAACCCTCGGCACCGACAAATTAGTGCAAAGTAGCGAATTTGTGGGTACTTTGATCGCCCAAGAGCGTGTTAGCGTCTCCCCTCAGATTACCGGTCGGATTCGGACTATTTTCGTTAAATCTGGCGATCAGGTAACTCAGGGACAAAAAATCGCCGAATTGGATCCCGAACAACAACAGCAACAGGTAAACGCCGGCATCGGCCAGGTAAATTCGGCCAAAGCGAACCTGAATGCGTCTGAGGCGGATTTAAGGCAAAGACAAGCGCAAGCGAGGGCAAATAAAGCCCAAATTGCCCAGAATCGGGCAAATGTGGCCAATGCCGAAGCTAATGTTAAAAGTCAGATCGCCACCTTGAGCGCCGCCGAAGCCGATTTACAGAGAGCGAGAGCTAATTTAGATTTAGCGGAAAAAAACCTAAAAAGAGCCGAATTTCTGGTTAAACAAGGCGCACAGCCCCAACAGGACTTAGATGATCGCCGCCGCGACATTCAGGCCGCCAAGGCAGAAGTAGAAGCCCGGTCTCAAAATCGTGATGCGGCCCGTCAACAGGTGACGGCGGCTAGAGCTACCCTACAGGCAAACAAAGAAGCATTAAATATCGCCATTCAAAACGAATTAGCGTCACGGCAACAGGTGGCGGCGGCAGCGGCAACAGTGAACAGTCGTCAAGCGGCGGTAGCCAGCACTGAGGGGCAATTAGGGGCGACGCGTCAGAATTTAGTTTTTAACACCATTACCGCCCCGATTGATGGTTTTGTCGGCGATTTTAATCAAAGAAAAGTCGGCGATATTATCTCCCTGGGTGAAGAATTAACCTCGTTAACTAACAATAAAACTTTGGAACTAAATGTGCAGATTCCCGTGGAATTACAACCGCGTCTGCGCGTCGGGTTGCCCGTGGAAATTATTAATCCCGATGGCAGCCCGGGCGTTCGCGGTCAAGTAACTTTTATTTCCCCCACCGTTTCCCAAGCTACCCAATCGGTTTTAGTGAAATTTGCCTTTACTAATGATGGCAGTCTTCGCAATAACCAATATGTGCGGACGCGGTTAATTTGGGATCAAAAACCGGGGGTATTAATTCCCACCACAGCAGTGACTAGCATCGGGGCGCAAAATTTTGTTTTTGTGGCCGAAAAAGAAAAGGCTAAAGAAGGTCAAGAAAATGCCAAGGAGCGTTTAGTGGTCAGACAAAAACCAATTCAAGTCGGCACGATTCAAGGGCAAGCTTATCAGGTTATTTCTGGAGTAAATGCCGGGGAAAGAATTGCTATTAATAATATTCTTTCTCTCCGAGATGGTACAGCTATAACTGTTAGTCAGCAGTAATTTTTATGAGTAATTCGATTACCGTTCTTCCCCTGTCAGCGCAACTAATTACTGCCGAGAGTTTCCGTCCCTACGGTCAATTAATAATCCCTAGTCATGATGGAAAACCGTTTGATGAAAGCGATGCACAACTGCATTTAAAAAACGGTGTGCCACGCTTTTATATTATGCGTTTACAGACTCGCGGACGTAAATTTAAGCGAATTACTCGTCATAGTCAATGTACCCAATGTCTTGGTTCTTTGGGGGGACAAGAGTGGTTTTTAGGAGTGGCCCCCCCTAGTCCTCATCCTCAACCGGATTTAGAAAAATTAAAGGTTTTTCGCATACCTGGGGACTGTTTTATTAAATTAGAGGTGGGAACTTGGCACGCTGGCCCACTTTTTGATCAACCGACAATTGATTTTTATAATCTCGAATTGAGCGATACTAATATTATCGATCATTTTACCTATAATTTTGCCCAAGAGCAGTCAATAGAATTCGAGATTATTGATTGAAACAATTAATTTTTTACTTAACTTTTCGCAATCCTTTAGAAAGATAGGCAACGAAAAAAGCCAACACTCCTGTCATCCCTACCTCAAAATAATTGGTCATGAGAATAGCGGTTAAAAACAGGAGTAAGATGATTAATATAGTCTGCTTTTGTTCAGGTAATTTCATCTCTAATTGCCTCTAATTCGGTTTTAATATTTAATGGTTGATAACCCAAAGAAAAAGCGAGAGAACTATCAAGAGAAACATCCTGCGGACGCGGCGCACTCATAGGAACATCGCACTGTAAACAGGGTTTTATTTGTTCCCTGGGAAGGTTAAAAACTGCCGCCATTAGTAAACCAAATTGATAACGAGAAACTCTTTCTTTACCCCCCAGATGAATAATCCCTTGCACTTTTTCTAATGCCAAAAGTAAACCATTCACCGCACTATTAACCCCAACAGCCGTCCGATATTCGTCGGTAAATAGAGATAGTTCTTTTCCCTCTCGGAGGGTTTTTAAAAAGGGTTGAAGAAAACTATTAGCGCTGGGAGAAGGGGAACCAAACATCAAAGGCATTCGACAAATGGCTGATCGAGGATATATTGCTAAAATACCCTTTTCTGCCGCTACTTTTTGCTCACCATAGACACTGACGGGAGAAACGGGATCATGTTCGGAATAGGGGGCATTTTTACCATCAAAAACTAAATCGGTAGAGGTAAAAACTAGCGGTATTTGATATTGACTACATAAACGGGCAATTTCTAGAGAAGCTGTCAGATTAATTGCCTCGGATGCTTGGGGAAATTCTTGACAGAGATTCGGTTTTGATTGGGCAGCCCCATGAATTACCGCATCGGGTTTAATCTGTTGAAAAAGTTCTTTAACTGCGACTAAGTCTGTTAAGTTAACTTTAATTAAATTTGGGTCATTACTATTGACATTGTGATTAAGGTATGTACCGAAACTGGCCCAAGATGAGCGAGTTTTTTGGTAAATATGCCAACCTAAAAACCCACTAACTCCAGTGATTAACAGCGTTTTCATAGTTTAGAGATTAAATCCTTTTTCGTAGGCTAAAAACTGCACTTGTGGTTCCAAAGGTTCACTAACTAAACCAATTCCTGCAAATCCCCATCGCTGCATTAGTCCCTTTAATTGTGTTCCTGAGAGAGTTTCCACAGAAAAATTATTGGCTAAATCCTGAGCATGGGTATTGATATAACTTAAAGCATCGTAGGATTCTTTAAACAGAAGCAGATAACTAGCCGGAGTTTCGCTTTCACCTTTTCTCAGACGCGCTACTAGGTATTGTCCGTCTTGTTTTGACCTGAGTAAATAATGAGTAGTTGCTAACATATTTTGTTAAGTGAAAAGTGAAAAGAACGTAGGTTGGGTTGAAGCATGAAACCCAACACCATTTCCCCTACTTTAAATCCTCCAATTTAATTCTAGGATCTACAGCTTTGAGAAGTAAATCAGCCAGAAGATTACCGATAATCAACATAGTAGCACCCATCATTAAACTGCCCATAACTAAATATAAATCTTTAGCCGTCACAGCTTGCAAAATTAAACGACCTAATCCGGGCCAGTTAAAGAAAAATTCGGCGATAAATGCCCCACTTAACAAACTAGAAAATTCAAAGCCCAAAAGAGTTATCAGGGGATTAATAGCATTGCGTAAAGCGTGGACATAGATAACTTTATTTTCTGGTAAACCTTTCGCCCTGGCGGTTTGAATATAATCCTGTCGCAGAACATCTAATAATTGTCCCCGCATCAATCTTTGTAATCCCGCAAAACTGGTAACTGTCAGGGCAATAGTTGGTAAAATCATGTGCCAAGCGATATCTAAAACTTTACCGATAGGGGAATATTCCGAATAGTTAATACTGGTCATATCACCCACCGGTAAAAGCGGCGAGACATTTTGGGCGAGAATTAGCAGTAAAAGGGCAGTGATAAAACTGGGGAAACCTTGACCAAGATAACTGATAACTCGGAAAAATTTATCGATAAATTGGTTTTGTTTGACGGCACTGAGAATGCCCAAGGGAATCGCAATCGCCCAGGTTAAAATTATGGAAGTCAAAGACATTAATAACGTCGCTGGAATTCTCTCTAATAATAGGGAAGACACGGGACGAAAATAGGTAAAACTCAGACCAAAATTAAACTGAGTTACCACTTGCCACAACCATTTAAAATACTGGACAATCGGCGGGTCTTTTAAACCAAAAAGGGCAATATATTGTTCTTTAGTTTCCTGACTAATCTTGGGATTCAGGTCAAGCAAAGCCAGAAAACCGCCGGGGGTTAATTGGATAATAGCGAAACTCAACGCCGAGGCCAACAACAGAGTTAATAAACCCTGGAGAACACGCTTGACAATATATAAAAAAGTTTCGCTAGTTAGGAGAGATTGTAACCCATTAGCACTCGATCGAGCGGTTGCATCCTTATAATTATCATCAGTCGCCGTCATAAGTAATCGTGCCAAGTTAATTTCCTAGTGGGGACTCCAATTCAGGAGTCAGGAGATAAATAGTCGTGCAGAATTAATTGCCATTTTTGAGATAGGCACTCTTGCCAGAGTGTTAGCGAAATGTGTAATTAATTCTGCTTAGGTACTTAAAAAAACCTAATAATCGATGAGGGTAATAATCGGTAAATCGGGTAATTTTTCCCGACCACCGAGGTCGATTAACTCGATGATAAAAGCAAATCCTAACACCTCACAACCAATTTTTTCTAATAAATCGGCTGTTGCTTTCGCCGTCCCTCCCGTCGCGATTAAATCATCGACAATTAAGACTTTATGATGGGATGCCACCGCGTCCTGATGAATTTCGAGGCTATCGCTTCCGTATTCCAAATCATACTCGATACTGTGAACGGCGGCGGGTAATTTGCCCGGTTTCCGGACGGGAATAAATCCCGCTTCTAATTGGTATGCTAAAGGAACACCAAAGAGAAAACCCCGCGATTCCATACCGACAATGTAATCGGGGGATAAACCGTAATCGCGACACTTTGCCGTTAGGGTATCGATCGTGTAACGTAATCCTTGGGGATGATTGAGTAGGGTAGTAATATCGCGGAAGACAATACCCGGTTTGGGAAAGTCGGGAATATCGCGAATCAGTGATTTCAGATCCATTCGGTTTCCGTGTCTCGTAAAATGGGGGACAGCTATCTATACAATACAATTTACAATACCCTGACTCGATCGCCCTTGTGTTTTAGTTCTCCTATATCATGACCTCTACTAGCCTAACGCCCGAATCTACAACATCAGCCCCAGAAAAACCAGTTATTTTAAGCGTTTTACCCGATTTTCCGATTGCTAGTCAGCAATGCGCCCTACATCTCCAACAGCATATCGATTTAATGCTATTAGCGTTGGAATCCTTAGAAGTCGGTGCCGGGGAGGCCCTGTTAGCCCTCTGTAAAGAACTAGGACTCGATAAAATTGTCAAAAACCGGATTATTTTCTGGCGATTACGCTGTACTAATCCGTGGCGAATTTCCTACACCCTCGACCGTCTCACCCTTGACCAAGCAAAAGCTTTAGTTATCATTGCCAGTTATCGGGCCAAACCCCTAGCTATATCCATCCGACAATTACTGTTAGCGCGGCAACAGATGGAATCAAAGGGTTTACCCGTGGATAATAATTTTCTTTTATCAGAATACCTAGAAAGATTTCGCTCCAATTTTCGCAGTCGCATGAACCCCCGCCGGGCCAAAGTATCGGTTTATCTAGCCGATGAAAATGCTTTAAATGAACTGGCTTTATCCCTTCTCGATCGGTTATTATTTTGTACTGGTACGACGGGAATGCAGCGGTTTTGGATTAGTTTATTTGATGGGGAGATCGTGTAGAAATGATAAGACAGTATAGCTTGCCCAATTGTACCCTGATTCTCGATGGTTTCGGCGATGATTTCGCCCCAGCTAACCCCGGGGATAGCCGACCTTTACTCTCAATTTTGACTAACGTAGAATGTCGGTTAATCGGGGCCAATAAAGTCCTGCAAGGTGGTCGGGTTTTCTTGGAAAATTTGGTACAAGCGGTCAGTCAGTATGCCCAAGAATTTTTAAGTGGTGTTCGTCATCCCCAAGACCCCGTCCATGAACCAGATCATGTGTACCTAGAAAAGATTGACCATAATCTCCATCGTCTGGTCTGGTATCCATCAACGGACTTGAACATCCCAGAAAGTCCGGTGAAGATAGAAATCAGTACCGTGCAGTTATTCGATTTAATAGAAGCGATTGACCAATTTTTTGCCGATACTCGCACTTTACCTGACCTAACCCTGAAATTACAGCCAGTTTCCCGTCGCTACCATAAGGTGAATGAATCGGCGGCCAGTCGGACAGTACCTTTTTTGGCGGGATTAGGCAGTCTTGTCGCTTGCGCCCTACTTTTCTATCTGTTACCCGTCCCCCAAGTCCGTAAACCCGAAAATCCACCCATTCCCGCCGCTTCTCCCAGTCCCACCGTCCCCACTAATCCCGTCCCCCCTCCTAGATAAAATTAGTCCCCTAAGCTAAATCTGTAAATGGAGTAATAGGAATTTGGTTATAAACTTCGGCATTCTTTGTCTGAGCTTGACGGAGATCGTAGTCTGTTTGAAGATTCAGCCAAAACTGAGGACTGTTACCGAAATATCGTGACAGACGCAAAGCTGTGTCCGCAGTGATACTACGCTTACCCGCTAAAATCTCACCGATACGAGTTTGAGCTACGCTTAAATCTTTGCTCAGTCTGTAGGGGGTAATATTGAGCGGTTCCAGAAAATCTAACTTGAGGATTTCACCGGGGTGGATATTGGGCAAATGGTCGCTGTTCATTGCATTTAGCTAATTTTAGTGGTAGTCCACCACACTCAAATCCTAACGCCTAACAATACTATTGTCAAGCAGACGTAAGCCTTCACCCCACACCCCACACCCCACACCCTACACCCTACACCCGACACCCGACACCCGACACCCCACACCCCACACCCCACACCCCACACCCCACACCCCACACCCTTCTCCCCTGCTCTGTCCCAGTTTTTAGAGAAAGTAACCGAGAAAAACCAGATCTTTTTTGCACAAGTTAGAAAAATTGTGTTATGCTGGTAAATCTGTGAAGGTTTTTCGATAGGGAGTATTGAAAAAAAAATGACCAAACTGGGAACCCATTTGATTGTCGATGCTTGGCAAGTACCTGCTGACCTCCTCAACGATCCCGAGCGCATTCGTCGCGCTATCCTCGATGGAATTACGGCAGGAGAAGCAACGCTGATCGATTTGTGTGTCCACCAGTTCAGTCCCCACGGAGTTACCGCGACGGCGACTTTAGCTGAATCTCATATCGCGATCCACACCTGGCCTGAACACGGCTATTTCGCCGCCGATTTATTCTTCTGTGGTGCGGGTAAACCCGTGGTTGCCATGGAAATTTTGACCAAATCCCTGCAAGCAGGTGAGATTAAAGTGCGGGAACTAACCAGAGGATTCCCCAGTACTGCGGGAGTTTATGAAAGCAAAAAGGAAGAACCCCTTAAGTCTTCCCTGGTTATGGCCTAATTTCTAGCGCCGGCCTCAATAATAAGTTAGCAGCACTGGCGATCGCCTAAACTGAAATCGTGATCAGGATAACCTTTGTTTTTATCCTTGCCCTCTTTCCCTCTCTCGTTAGTCTCTGGTTGATTAACCGATCCCAACAGAGATTAAGCAACCGTTTGAGAGGGATTCGCCATCGTCACGAATACAGCCCGGTGATGGCCAGTGATTTTTTGTCAATTCCTCTAGAGACAGAAAATAAACCGGCCTTGATCGGTGATCTTAGTTGTCGTTTTAATGCCTATTCCCCCCATTTGCGTTGTGCGGTTAATCCCACAGGTCCCTGTGAAGGTTGTCGGCAGTACGAAGCTAAAACCGGCACAGCCCAGACGGCTTGAGCTTCCAAAAAGTTCCCTATTTGCTATCCTGAAAAATCATCGCTATCGCAATTGAGGAGTGTGGGAACAATGGCGTTCAAACGAAATTTGACCCTCTTAATCATCGGATTAGGATTAACTTGTTTACCCCTATATCCGGCCCAAGCTAACCAAATCAGCACCGTCACCCCGAATACCGCAGCCAATCAAACTCTCGCTACCCATCTGGTCCTAAAACTGAAAGAGAGAAAAGTTTACGTTTATCAAGATAATGGGACTTAGACAAAAAACAAATCGAGAAAAGCCTCAACCCCAATCCCTGCTTGGGATTTACTTCGAGAAGCCCAAAATCGCTGAAACCCAGATAGATCAAGGAAAATCATAAATCGAGGTTAACCCTTTGTCCCGTAATGGTTTGAGCCTTTTTTGCTGCCCGAAAATGCCTAAGTCCCAATAAGCAAGTTTTAGCACAATTTACCGTCGCCGTCGGCAAAAAAGGCTGGGAAACCCCCACCGGTAAATTTGAGGTGCGGGAATTAGTTCGCAATCCCGTCTGGAAAAGTCCCTGGACAGGAAAAGTCAGCACCCCCGGTCCCAATAGTCCCCTAGGGGAAAGATGGATCGGTTTTTGGAGTGACGGCAAAAATTCCATCGGTTTTCACGGCACCCCCGCGGAAAATTCCCTCGGTAGCGCCGCTTCCCATGGTTGTGTGCGGATGCGGAATCGGGATGTGAAAGTGTTGTTTGATTTAGTCCGCATGGGAACCCCCGTCATCGTTCAACCTTAATTCCGGCAGGTATTTTTTTAAGATGGGCAGGTCTTCCGGACGATCAATATCGGCTAATTTAGGCAGATAAGCGGTTTTTAAAGCCAGTTTAGCGGCGATTGTCTGAGTTTTTGCCAAGACTTCCCCCGTCCCCCAGGTAATACCGTCAAAAAGCTCTGGAAAGACCTGTTTTAAAGCAATTAGGTAGTATCCCCCATCTAACGCCGGCCCTAAAACCATATCGTGGGTTTTTAGGGCTTCAAAGGCTGCTAAAATCTCTTTTTCCCCGATTTCTGGGCAATCTGTGCCAATAATAGCGATCGCTGTCATCCCTTGGGCAAAACCATCGGCAAAAGCATTTTGCATCTTTTCTCCTAAGTCTTTTCCCCGTTGAGAATGATAGGAATAATGCTCACCTAACCAAGTACGCATTTTTTCCTCGCTGCCGCCATGATAGTAAATGATCAGAGAGAGAAAATTCTTCAAACCCGCTAATTTACCGAGAGTATATTCGGCCAGTTTTCGGTGCAATTCTTCGGCTCCCTTGGCTGCCAAGGCCGGAATCATACGGGTTTTTACTTTCCCCAATTCTGGGTAACGGGTAAAAATAATCAGTTGTTGTCTCCAGTCCACGAGTGATTGCGACGATGATATTAATTAAGTAGGGAGGCAAAATTATTTGTAGGATGGGTTAGCGGTAGCGTAACCCATGCAGGCGTTGGGTTTCATGCTTCAACCCAACCTACGTTCATCTTATATTTAATTCCACCCACCCACTTATTAGTTTTAGCCTACTGTCGATAGGAGGCAGGAAAGCTAATAAAACAGGCTTTATTGGCTTAGTATAGATTATTTTAGTTGGTTATTTAATTCTGTGTTGGGTTTCGTTCCTCAACCCAACCTACAAGAGGGGCGATCGCTTGATTGAGTCGAAACCTTTTT
Organism: Microcystis wesenbergii FACHB-1317; assembly: GCF_014696875.1. Classification (GTDB taxonomy): domain Bacteria; phylum Cyanobacteriota; class Cyanobacteriia; order Cyanobacteriales; family Microcystaceae; genus Microcystis; species Microcystis wesenbergii_A. Next base: position 19,308 of record NZ_JACJQV010000064.1, read on the forward strand.
CCTAGCAGCATTTCAGACTTTTTCAGCCAACCCTGATTAGCTAGGGACTAGGTTTTTTGGGTGAGTTTAAACAGGATAAACCGGCATCTTTAGCAGTAGGATACTTGATTGGGACAAAAGCAAAATCTAACTTGTCTAACTTGTCTGTCCGACACTCCACAATGTGAACAAATTCTACGGAGGGATTTTGGGGATCGCCATTGTCATCAATTTTTTTGCGATCGCCATTTTCATCGAATTGAATTGTCCCAGTTGCACCTTTAGTGACAAGAAAATCAAGAGACTTTAATTGTTCAAGGATATTAATTCGTGTGGGAGTATTTGCCTTTTCTAGAGCTTTTGTTAGAGCAAGAGTTGCATCATAGGATAGGGCCGTTATTGCATTAACAGAAGTTGTAGTCCATAAAATTTTGGCATCCTTAAGAAAATCCTGGTTAGGACTGGTTAAAGAATCCCAAGGAACCGTAATAACAAACTTTTGAAAAGGTTGTAGGTTGTTAATTTGTTCTAAGGTACGAGAACTACGAAGCCCCCATGATCCGATAACCCAATTTTGACTATTATTAAGTTTTATAAGTCTAATTGCATCGCCTTGAGCATCGCCAATTGCTTTTGGGAATAGTACAAGCCCTATTTCTTCTGTTATTTTTCCTTGTCTTTTTCGTAACTCTTGGATGGCTTCTTCTGCCTTAAAATTATTTCCGAGATCAAATTCATCTAATTTTACTACAGTTCCAGAGAATGGAGGGCGTGTAAAAATAGTTTTAAAACTATTAAAAAAAGATTCACTAAATGGACTTCCTTCACTATAAAATCCCACCACTTTTTTAATAGACTTTTCTTGTAAAAATTTTGCAATGACAGGAGATTGTTGCTCGACGGAAAAAACAGTTCGCAGAAAATTTTTTCTGGGGTATTTAGTAAGCTCGCTAGTCGTTGATCCGGGAGAAATCAAAACTAAATTATTTTGATTATAAATATCCACCGTTGCTAGAGTCATTTCACTGGGATAGTGACCAACAACCCCTAAAATTTCAGGACGCTGGGAAAGAGATGATGCTGTCTTTTCGGCTAATAATTCCTTATTTTCATCATTAGTAATGACAACTTTTAATCCCTTACCATTAATCGCTTTTTTATTGATAAAATTTTGATCTGGAAAATACTTGAGGAATGGATCATTGTCATTTAAAAGTCCTAGATTAATTTTTGTTTGTAATTGCGCTACTCCTCGTAACATTTCTTTTGCTCGACTATCACCATCATCATCATTAAAGTCACTTTGATTTTTGGGAATACTAACAGCAACAGCAATCGTGTAATATTGCATTTTATTGGCTTCTAGTAAAGCATTATTTAAGTAAATTAATGTTTCTGCATCTAGCCTATCCTGTTGCCATGCGTCCTTAAATCTTAACAGGGCTTTTTGATAATCACACTGTGCAAAATATTCTGTACCTTTCTTCTTGTTAAACGATTGAGAGTAATTAAGAACTTCTTCTCCTTCACTAATAAAGTCGTCCGTTTGTTTTGGACAATCAGATGGAATTAATGGAGTAATAATATTATGGCGATAAATGGCAAATAAACTTACAACTGCTATTGATGCTATTCCTATGCTAACTGGCAGATTTAATTTGAAATTTTGGGGCTTTAAAGTTTTTATAGAATGCAAAATTTTTTCCATTAAAGAAGCTTTCACTTTTTTCTCAATGAACTGAATATCCTCATCCCTGAGTCCATAGATAATTTGCAGTTTCTTTAAACTCTCTCTATCTCTGCTGCTCAATGGAGTATGGTTAGCAGCAGCTATTATTTTCCGAAACGCATTCCTATATTTCTTGATATTGTCTCTTCGCCGTAGCAGTGGGTTAAGAACTTCTGTTTCAATCGTTCTGGCTTCATCTGGTGAGAGATTTAATTGATCTATTGTTGCATCCAAAACTGCCCTATCTGCAGCAGAAAAGTCTTCCTCCTTAAAACAATAATCTTTAATATCCTCATCATTCCACTTTTTAATAATATCCTCAACTATTTTACGATACTTAAATTTAGGATCATTAGCAGCAAGAGGAGATCTGGCCAAATAAATAGTATCATCTCCTTCAAGAGAAAGATAAAATTTGGGAGTCATTGCCGGGGCAGCTTCCTTTACTCGTTCGCTGGCATACTCATGCAATTCATTAACAGAAATTAATTGATCACCATCCTGATCTGCTGCACCAGTTTCAATTCCTTCAACTAGATATTTTGTATAGATGGACAAATCGTTATCTTCCGACTCAAAAGAATATTCAATCGGACTAGAAGAGGTCAAAATCGCCCTTCCTCTACCTCCTAATTCCTCTTGAATGTTAAATTCCCCTTTGATTGGCATTCCCTGAACCAATGCTCCGCTAAAACAGCAGTCGAGAATAATTATCTGCCTTTGGGAACGACTATCTGTGATGTACTCTTGAAGTTTACTTGCCGCTAAAGCTGTTGCACGAAGAAAATCTCCATTCTGATCACGCCCAGTTTCTCTTGTACTTAGAAAAAATTTAGCATTTTGAGCTTTAAGTCCATGCCCAGAAAAATATAAAAGCACCAAATCATCTTTCTGTCGATTAGCAAATAAGTAGTCATGCAAAATAAATTTCCTAGTGAAGACAGGCAAGAGGCAATAGGCAAGAGGCAAAAGCTTTATCGAAATGTGTAATTAATTTTGCTTAGGTACTTAAAACCTCAACTGCTTTTTCCATGCTCCCTTTGTCTGGGTTAGGCAAAACTGTAACCTGATCAAAGGCTCCCATGTCTGGATGCTCTAATACTCGGCGCATTGCTTCAACGTCTAGAATGGCACTAGAAATTGGGCGCAATCCTTCGGAATACTCGCTCACACCAATTAACAAAGCAAATTTTGCCATAATACCTTCTTTAACCTGAGATAAAGTCTAGAGCCGCTTTAATAGCCATTTCCAATTCTTCTCGACTGTGACCCTTAACCGTCAACTTGCGACCATTGGCCTCTACCGACAATTCTATCGGTTTACCTCCCAGGCGATCGCCAAGAAACCCTAACAGTTTTTTGCCATTAGCGGGGTTAACTTCGGTCATTAACATTCCTCCCAAAAAACCGCCCAACGACTTATTACCTTCAGGGGGATTGGGATCAAGAATACGTTTAACCGATTCAACTTCATCTGCCTGTTGTAGTTCTGTCAGTAATACTTGGGCTTGTTCGTCGCGTTCTTCAGGCTCCAGGTTAGGATCGTTAAAAGCGATCACCAATTTAATCGTAGATTTGTTACTCATAGGAAGTTGAGTTGAAATAATATAGGATAATACTAATCTTACTGAATTATGCAAATTTTACCATATACCATCTGAAATCTAAATAAGTGATCCCATTTTCATACTGCCCCTTGCCGAGTGCAGATTTCTTCACTGATGTTGTGCTGTTGCTGAACATAGAAGATCGATTTTTCAACCTGCTCCAAGAAATCATAACAATTATCGTGTGTTGGGTTTCCTTCCTCAACCCAACCTACTACTACTACAGGCTAATGGCGATAATTCCGCTAGAAAGTATGAGAATGTGTCTGACATTCCTGACAGGGGGTGAGTATTGGTATCATGATTAAAAGTAAGGATATAGATAGGGTTTGCGGCAAAAAGTAGGGGCGAAGCATTCGGATAGAAAATCTACGGTTTCACCGATAGGTTATTGCCCGAATGCTTCGCCCCTACAGGACGCGGGCCGATGAAGACGCAAGGTTTTGAACGACGATTCTCTCAAAATTTGCACCTGTGGGAGCGAGAAAAGCCACAAAACTCTTACCTTGCCTACATTTCACATTTATTCAGCAAACCCTAGATATAACTTAATCCATCGCTTTTCTTGATTTAGATTAAACTAATGTTTGTGTTGTTGATCAGTGAGGTAAACTAATGACTACAGTTGAATTAAAACAAGCGAAAAATCAACTTAAATGAGTTATTGGAATCTGTACTTAAAGGTGAAGAAATTATCATCACAGAAAATAATGAATCTGTAGTTAAATTAAGTCCTGTAAAGTTAGCCAAGAAACCGCCGTGTCAACCTGGAAGTGCTGCGGGAAAAGTTGGGATAGCCGATGATTTTGATGCCCCTTTAACTGATTTTGAAGATGATCAATAATTAGGCTCAAATTTTTAATAAATACTTATGTATTTCTTTGGTATGTCACTAATAATAAACAATGGAGAGACAACCATAAAATTATGATTAATGAAAGAGAAAATCTAGTTTATCTTAGTTAAGGTAGTTTTTGGGAAATGGCGATAAAATATAGTCTGGAAAAATTAACTTTTGATTCACCTTTTCGAGAATTGATTGCGTCACAAATTTAGAGCAATGATTGGCAAATTTTGCCCCTTAATTTACTACATTTTGAACGAGTAGCGCAATTGCCTGTTCAGCATTGTAGTAGATATGTAGGGGGTAAGTTCGCTTATATTACCAGATATTCTCGTTTCTGTAACGCCGCTAGAACCACTGAGAACAGAGGACATCACTTTTGTGCAATTCCTGTGAACGGTTGAATAAAACCATCCACACCGACAAAGGAGGTGAGGGGCGACCAGTTTAAAATATCCTCTAAAATTGATTGATAACCTTGCACATTGGGATGAAGTCCATCTTCCATTAATCTTTCTTGACACCACAGATCACCCCGGTTCATCCAGAGATCAAATAAATCGAGATAGGGAATATTTTGTTCTAGACAAGCTTGTTTAGTGGTTTCTTTAAAACTATACTGATCGCCATGGTTGAAGTAAAAGCAATCTAAAAAGGGCATTTTCCGCTCATCCACGGGAATCATACCTATAAACAAAACCGGGCAAAGAGAACGGGCCCGGCCGAGTAAATGTTCGATTTGAGTTTGAAAAAGATCGTGATCGGTATAAGTACGACCATCGGGCCGGCCTAAACGGGCTGTATCATTAACACCGACGGAGAGAAGAATCAGGTCAGGAAGACGATTGCGAATTTCCCCCCTGAGACGAAATTCCTGTTCTAAACGTTCGGACACTTGTACCACTCGATCGCCGCGAATCCCCAAATTATACAGGGCATGACCAGCACTTTCCATCCACAAACGACGTAGGCGCTCGGCCCAACCGCCACCCACGGGGTCGCCATAGCCATACACAAGGCTATCACCTAAAGCGACGATTTTGAGGGGATGGGTCATGATTAGGGCTTTGTCTTTAGTAGGTAAACGAGAAAGAGTTGGCATGATCGCTCGATCGAATCGGTTGTCCTTTACACTTGTAAACGAATTTGGTTAAACTGTCCGTGTATTATACTACATTAGAAATTTTTTCCTGCCAGTTAACTTAGATATCAGCCAGGCACTGACACCGACCAGTATAAAGCAGCCCGATGATCATTGCTTCCCTAAGAGTCATTTCCGGGCTAAATCTGCTATAGAATTTATGGTTAAAACCTAGATAACTCGATGACTACTCGTTTACGACGCGCGGTTCAAGACCGAGAATTTTTGATTACAGCCGAGATTACTCCCCCGAAAGGGGGTAATGCCAGTCATATGCTAGAAATGGCCCTCTGGCTAAAAAATCGCGTTCATGCGGCTAATATTACCGATGGCAGTCGCGCCGTAGTGCGAATGTCCTCTCTGGCTGCCTCCGCTATTCTCTATCAACACGACATCGAACCCATCTGTCAAATGGCCTGCCGCGATCGCAATGTGATCGGATTACAAGCAGATCTCATGGGCGCTCATGCCTTGGGATTGAGAAATATACTAGCTTTAACCGGAGATCCCGTCAAAGCAGGAGATCATCCCCAAGCTAGGGCAGTTTTTGACCTAGAATCGGTACGTTTGTTAAAATTAATCGATAAATTAAATAAGGGTTTTGACTTTAACGATAAATCTTTACCAGATGGACCCCTAGAACTTTTTGCCGGGGCTGCCGTTGATGTGCAGTCAAAAAGTTGGTCCGGTCTTCAAAGCCGTTTTGAGCGTAAAATCGAAGCGGGAGCGCAGTTTTTTCAAAGTCAATTAGTTACGGATTTCGAGTGTCTTGATAAGTTCATGCAGCAGGTGGCCTCCCTCGCCGACAAACCGATTCTAGCGGGGATTTTTCTGTTAAAATCAGCTAAAAACGCCGCTTTTTTAAATAAAAATGTGCCAGGGGTACAAATTCCCGATCAGATCATTCAAAGACTCGCTGATGCACCTCATCCCCTCGAAGAAGGTATCAAAATCGCCGCCGAACAAATAAAATTAGCCCAGCAGTTATGTCAAGGTGTCCACATCATGGCGATTAAACGAGAGGATTTAGTCCCGAAAATTCTCGATCTGGCCGGTATCCCGCCAATACATAACTGAGATGAAAAGTCAATAGTTTTTAGAAAAAATTAACTTTCATTTTGACTAGCGGTCTTTTGACAACAATTCTACCCCTAACCTAGGATGGGAAGGCTGAAAGCATCTTCGGGATTAAAAGCATGGATTCCAATCTAGGTCAAGAAAAAGAGAATAGTTGTGGTGGGCGAAAATGGTTGTCGATCGGTATTGCCCCCACTGGTATAATTTCTATTGGCATTGTTCCCATGGGCGTTATTTCCATCGGTATTGTTCCTATGGGAGTAGTTTCCATTGGAACCGTGGCCATGGGGACAATTGCAGCCGGTTTTGTGTCCATGGGACTTTTCAGTATTGGTAGCGTTGGGATGGGATTAAATAACGGCCATTTTTCCAATCTTAATTCTCCCCCTGCTGAATCTCCCCATAAACATCATCAGCATTAAAATCAAGATTTGACCAGCAATCATGAATTATTCCATCCGTGCTGCCGTTGCTACCGATGTCAAGGCTATTTTTGACTTAATTGTTGCCTTAGCGGCCTATCAAGAACTCAGCCATTTAATGACAGGAAATAGTCAAGCTTTAGGGGAGCATTTATTCGGAGAAAAACCCTACATCGAAGCATTGGTGGCGGAAGTAGAGGGTAAAATAGTCGGTTTTGCCCTATTTTTTACTAACTATTCCACCTTTATAACTAAACCGGGGATTTACCTGGAAGATATCTTCGTTTTACCCGATTATCGCAGTCAAGGTATCGGGAAAGCTTTACTAATGGCTGTGGCTAAAATTGCCGTCGCTAGGGATGCAGGACTTTTAGAATGGACTGTCTTAGAGTGGAATCAACTGGCGATCGATTTTTATGGAAAAATGGGGGCTAAGGTCTTCCAAGAGTGGCAAATTTGTCGTCTCACCGGGACAGCTTTAACCCAATTGGGTAATAGCGATAAATAAGTCAGTCCCGATGAAAAAATTTTCACCCCCACAGATGAAAGAGGTTTCCTTCCCTACACCCTACACCCCACACCCTACACCCTCTTTCAAGTCAGACCCTTTGTCGAGCCTAGAACTTTGTGATCGATCGAGACTCCTTGCTATACTAGACTCCTGACACTGGCTTTCCTCATTGGTGCAGAATGCAACCCACAGACTCGAATAAATTTACCGAACAAGCTTGGGATTCGATTGTTAAATCGCAAGAAATTGCGCGACGCTTTAAAAATCAGACCTTAGAGGTGGAACACGTTATTATTGCCCTCCTAGAGCAGAATAACGGTCTAGCCACCCGGATTTTACAAAAAGCTAATATAGAAATTCCCCGACTGCAACAACAGCTAGAAGTCTTCACCAACCGACAGCCGAAAGTGGCCATCGTTGATCAATTATACTTAGGTCGTGGTCTCGATTTGCTGCTCGATCGCGCGGAAGCATCCCGGGAAAGTTGGCAAGATAAATTTATCTCCGTCGAACATCTTCTCGTCGGTTTTGCCGAAGATGAAAGGGTTGGCCGGAAATGTTTACGCACTTTCAATCTTGACCCCCAAGATTTAGAATTAGCCATCAAAGCGATTCGCGGTACTCAAAAGGTTACTGAACCCAATCAAGAGGAAAAATACGAAGCTTTAGATAAATATGGCCGGGATTTAACAGCAGCGGCCAAAGAAGGCAAATTAGATCCGGTTATCGGTCGTGATGAAGAAATTCGACGGGTGGTACAAGTCCTTTCGCGACGGTCGAAAAATAACCCGGTTTTAATCGGTGAACCGGGAGTAGGAAAAACCGCTATTGCGGAAGGATTGGCCCAAAGGATTGTTAACGGAGATGTTCCCGAATCTTTGAAAAATCGTCAGTTAATTTCCCTCGATATGGGAAGTTTAATCGCTGGGGCAAAATATCGAGGCGAATTCGAGGAAAGATTGCGGTCAGTCATGAAAGAAGTGACCCAATCAGAAGGGCGAATTATTCTCTTTATCGATGAACTACATACTGTTGTCGGTGCGGGTTCTAGGGAAGGGGGATCGATGGATGCGGGCAACCTATTAAAACCTATGTTAGCTCGGGGAGAATTGCGCTGTATTGGGGCGACAACTTTAGATGAATATCGCAATCATATTGAAAAAGACCCCCCTTTAGAAAGACGTTTTCAACAGGTTTATATTAAGGAACCTTCCGTGGAGGATACTATCTCGATTCTCCGGGGTTTAAAAGAACGTTATGAGCTGCATCATGGGGTGACAATTACCGATTCGGCCCTAGTGGCAGCAGCTACCCTATCCCATCGTTATATTAGTGATCGTTTTTTACCCGATAAAGCGATCGATTTAGTCGATGAAGCGGCGGCAAAATTAGAGGTAGAAAGTACCACTAAACCCGCCGATTTGGAAATGATAGATCGTCGCCTAATGCAGTTACAGATGGAAAAATTCTCCTTAGAAAAAGAGGAGAAAAAAGATCGAGCTTTTCAAGAGCGTTTAGAAAGAATTATCGAAGAAATTGAGGAATTAGAAAGTAAACAAAAGCCTCTTGCTGACCAATGGCAAACGGAAAAACATATCGCCGAGGAAATTAAATTATTGCGAGAGGAAGAAGAACAATTGCGCCTACAGGTGGAACAGGCGGAACGTGCTTATGATCTCAATAAAGCAGCCCAATTAAAGTATGGTAAACTAGAAATTTTACAAGGGGAATTAGAAGCAAAAGAAAAAGAACTAGAAACGATTCAAGCGGCAGGTTCGACCCTGTTAAGACAACAGGTAACTGATGCTGATATTGCCGAAATAGTTGCCCGGTGGACGGGAATTCCCGTCAATCGGTTAATGGAATCGGAACGACAAAAATTATTAGAATTAGAGTCTCATTTACAGAAAAAAGTTGTCGGACAAAATGAAGCGGTCACGGCAGTAGCAGCGGCGATTCGACGCGCACGCGCGGGAATGAAAGATCCCTCGCGTCCGATTGGTTCATTTCTGTTTATGGGACCCACAGGAGTGGGTAAAACCGAGTTAGCGCGGGCCTTGGCGGGGTTACTGTTCGACTCCGAGGAGGCCATGGTTCGCATCGATATGTCGGAATACATGGAAAAACACGCGGTTTCGCGGTTAATCGGCGCGCCTCCAGGTTATGTGGGTTACGAGGAAGGGGGACAACTATCGGAAGCAGTGCGTCGTCGTCCCTATTCTGTGGTTTTATTGGATGAAGTGGAGAAGGCCCATCGGGATGTTTTTAACATTTTATTACAAGTGCTTGACGATGGGCGCATTACCGACTCTCAGGGGCGCGTGGTGGATTTTCGGAATACGATTATCGTCATGACCAGTAATATTGGTAGTGACCACATTTTAAATGTTTCCGAAGATGCCGATTATGAGGAGATGCGGAAGCGGGTTTTAACAGCTTTGCGGAGTCATTTTCGTCCCGAATTTTTGAATCGTATCGACGATTTAATTATTTTCCATACCCTGAAAAAAGAAGAATTGCGTTACATTGTTCGTCTGCAATTACAGCGTCTGGAAAGATTATTAGGAGAACAAAAAATCAATCTAGAATTAACTACGGCAGCAGAAGATCATATCGTTACTGTTGGTTACGATCCTACCTACGGTGCGCGACCTTTAAAACGTGCTATCCAACGGGAGTTAGAGAATCCTTTAGCCACAAAAATTCTCGAACAAGCTTTTATGGAAGGGGATACGGTGGTAATTGATTGTCTGGATGAGGTGTTAAGTTTTAGCAAAAAGGAGCTAGAAAAGGAAGAGCCAAGATTAGAATTAGCTGTGGTTAACCTCCGTTCGGATTAAAACCAGATAGGGGATATATTCCCCCTCTGATGCTAAATTCTGTTGAAAAAGTATAGGAGAGTGAGAACTGGGTTTTTCAAGTTCGATTGGGAGTTAATCACACTATTAAAAACGGATTTAGTCTGAGAAGTTAATTTTGTCCGATTACTTACCATAAAAGCCAAAAATGCCCGAAAAAAATTCCTATATTTTCCCTCGATCGGTTAGTCTAGTAACATCCCCCCAAAAGGAAAATTTCCTCAAGTTTTTTTATGAAGTGCATCGGTTGTCCCAAATGTAGTGGACAGTTACACCAAGTCATCTACCAACAGATAGAAGTTGATCGCTGTGATCATTGTCAGGGAATCTGGTTCGATCGTTTAGAAGCGGAAAAATTGAAACAGATTAAGGGTTCGGAATCTTTAGACAAATGTACTAAACCAAGAAATAAACAGCGATCGCCAGTCTCCGCTTGTCCCCATTGTCGTCAACAGATGTTGAGAATGTTAGACATAGATAAACACGCGATTTGGTACGAAAAGTGCGCTCGTTGTCAGGGAATATGGTTAGAAGCGGGTCAATTCAGCCAATATAAACAGAATTTTGCCCCAAAAGGAGTTATAGATTTAGCTAAACAGGTTTTACATATCTAGCTGACTGCCTATTGCTGTAACTGATGACCACAGCTACTACAAAATCGGACTTTACTGACGGTTTTTGTGTCTCCCATACTCATTTTCAGCTCTCCCATTTGCATTTCCATGGGGGCAAAATTCATCGACTGCATCGGTTGCATCGGTGAGGAGGAGAAACTGGTAGCAGTGGTCGATTGAGAGGATTGAGAAACTCCAGAGGTATGAGGGGAGGAAAAACCGATACTGCTTCCTTAGACCTCCTGCAAAAATAGGAACTGATTATGTAAAATAAAGTAAAACACTCAGAAAAACAATGACTTACGAAAAAGTAAAAAATTTGAATCCAGAAGAGTTTAAACGCTTTT
>NZ_JACJQV010000065.1 GCF_014696875.1 Microcystis wesenbergii FACHB-1317
TGGAAAAAGTAGTCAATCAGCTTTTAAATGAAGGGGGATTGATTATTAAATGGAGTAGAAAACTTAAAAATAAGGGTAATGCTGTCAATGTAACTTAAATGCGTAAAAGCTTACCTAGATTATGGATTTTGGCTACTTCTATTAGTTTACACATCCTAGAGAGTTTTGATGCTAAATTAGAACTAGAAAACTGGACAGAAGGGATTTACTTTTTATCTCCCTCTCACCGAACGGCAATTGTAGCGATTAATCAGTTACCTATTACCCCGGACACTTTACTGTTAAGATTGTTGGGACGGGGGAAAACCCAAAGCCAAGCGGTGAGAGAGTTGCTTGAGTTGCCTTCCGGCGATTCCTTCCGTCAAAATGTCATGGAATTATTGATTAGTTGGCGTGTGAGTGTTGAAGTTAACAATCTTTTAGAATCAGAAGATAGGGAGGTATTTATGGCTTTATCTCAATCTTATTTAGAGTGGAAAGAGGCGACTAAACGGGAAGGACTTCAACAAGGACTTCAACAAGGACAACGACAAATTATTGAAAATTTAATGCAAGTGAGGTTTGGAGAATTGGATGAGTCTTTAATAAAAGTCATTGATGATTTGCTCAAGTTATCACCGATGGAGTCTAGTCGCCTTTTGTTAGAGTCTTCACGGGAAGATTTAATCAGACGATTCCTCTCTGAATAAGTTAATTAAGCTGGGTTAAAATACGTCTTAGCTTAAACAGATTCAAAGAAGCAATAAACGGCGTAAAACAGCAGAGTATTATTTAACAGATGAAGAATTGCGATAGACCTGAAAGGACGCTTATGATTTAGCTTTAGGACAATCTACTTTAGAGGCTTTTCAAGGAAAATATGGAGTCAACGAATCAGCAGAAATTGTGAATAAAAATGCGATTATTTACCAAGCAATGGTGTTGATTTTGTGGTGATTATATTCTCTTAAATCTCTACAGATGAATTAGAATAGGCTCAAGAATCTAAGCATCCAAAAAGTGAAGATTTTAAATTAATAATTATCTTAAAAAACTAGGTTCCATCCTAGCTAAAATTCGGCTCTTCGTTACTTGTTATGGTTCGATAGGGGGGCATAAATCGACTAAATCCTTATCTGGCAAGAGACTTAATTGATTAGTTCGCTCTAGATAAAAAACAATTGACAAAAATCGCTAAATGCCTTTCTATATAAGGGTTCCATCCCTTATAATCCCCGTCCATTGCATAACACAAACCGAAGAGCCTAAAATTCTCTGAATAATTCTTTACCTAATTTCAGGAAGCCAATCTTCGTCTAAAATATCAGCTAAAGCATAAGGATTCTCTGAGGGTAATTTTAAATCCGTTTTCACCTCTGCCATTTTTTTGGCTTTACCATAAAGATAATCGAGACGATTAGATAAATGGTTTCTGAGATTGGTCGTTAATCTTAATTCTAATTGAGTCCGAAAACCAATTAATTCACCTCGCCAATGTCGCTCATTATCTTCTCGTTCGCTTGACCAATAATGATAGAATAAAAGATGTTGTATGATTTGAATTACTAAACTCTCAACCGTATTTTTTTGTTCCCTTCCCAAAGCTTCTAACTCCTCAATCAAATGCTCATAATCTAAACTATCAACTTGACGATTTTTTAACAATAAAACTGTCTGATCTAGCCATTGCTGATAATCTTCTTCATAGATAGATGATAAACTTTGTCTGGCATGAGTCATCGGTTATTCCTCAATCCTTCAGAATATATCGCCATTATACACCAACAAAAAAGCCCCCCTTTCGAGGATGCCCTTTTATCTAATGATTGAGATGCTAACTGATTGAAATGCCCAAAAATAGGGAGTTTATAGACTTTCCCATCAAAGTCAGGTTAGATTATGACCGTTTCTTAATTAAAAAACCCACCAAAGAAAACAGGCCTAACCCTAAAATAGAACTAGGCTCCGGTACTAACGAAATCATTAGTTATAGTCATTTCAGATAAGTCTGATACACTCTAGATCGACAAAACCCTTATGAACTCTGGGATTAATATTCTCAATTTTAATTGAAATGGCTATACCTTACTGACCGCCTTCTATTCTAGATAATCCCCTAAAAAGACGAGTTTATTCTTGATATCTTCGGCAGAGCGGGTAGCGATTAAATTAGCAATAGCTTTTACCTGTTCTCCCACGGAATATCTTTGTTTTGCGGCCACAATAATTCCCGTATGGCTGATCGAGCGCGTCATATAGGATTTATGCAATCGACAAAAATCGCCTACATTAAAAGTATAAATTACCCGACCTTGCTGGGTTGCCCAAACCAGTTGATCAGGATCGGGTAGCTGAATGTTTTTCGCTTCCCAAGTGGTAATTACATCAATCTTCAGATTCCGCAAAGCTTCCACGACCGAGCGTTGACCCGCATCTTCATCAAGGTAGAGCCGGATTTGACTCATTACAATTCACCGGCTCGATATCGGGATTCCCAGTCTTCACAATCGGCTCGGTAAGCATCGATATCGGCCTCTATCTGTTCTTTATTCGCGTGATAATACGCTAGAGCGCTATAAATTTGAGCCAGATTTAACTGAGGATACTCCCTAGCGATCGCTTCGGCACTCATTCCCGTTTTATGATCCATGACTAAACTTTGAATCGTGATTCTAGTTCCCGCGATCCGGGGACGAGCATTACAAATATCCGGACTAGCCACAATAAATTCGCTAATATCAATGCCTGTAGCCATATTTTCGCCTAAAGAAGTCCCTTTTATTGTAGCTCGATCGATACATCCGAACAACAAAAAAGCCCCCCTTTCGAGGATGCCCTTTTATCTAATGATTTAGACGCTAACTGATTGAAATGCCCCAAAATAGGGAGTTTATGGACTTTACCATCAAAGTTAGGTTGATGATTGAAGCTGGAAATCGCCATCATGTTGTATAAGCAACAGGATTAACGATAATTGCTATTAAGAGTCTTTTTTGGCTTGCTTCTTATTCAATTTTCCCGTGAAGAAAGCACCGAATCCGAGTAATCCTAAACCCAATAAATTGGACGGTTCAGGAACACTAACGCTACCAGTATTTTGAATAATGGGGTTTTGGGTGACTGTTACTGTTCCAGCAGCAGTAAATGTTAACCCCGTCACAAAAGCAGTAGGATTAGTTGGATCGAGCATTTCCGCAGGATCGATATCACTGATGCGAAAATCACTAAAGCCAAGGGGATTAACACCCAACAAGTTGAAAGTCGTTCCCGCAACTAGAGAATAATTGCCAAATCCGGGTAATTCTAGGATAAAGTTACTGTCGCCTTGGGGGAGAGCATTGGGGATTAAAACAGAGGCGAATAAGGGTCCGCCTGTCACTGAATAATCATATCCTACCGACACAATCGGATCGAAAAAGATGGGGTCAATTGTACCCAATCCATTATCACCGACGGGAACACCAGGAAAGGTAAAACCGTCGGGGTTGCTTGGATTTGGGGTAGGGAGAAGCGGATTGGTAGGCGTTGTTCCTGGAGGAACTGGTTCTCCATCTAAACGAGCAATCCAAGCTTCAGTCAGACCATTAGGGTTAGTCCCAAAACCCACAACTGTTAACCCATCGGCAGAAATTGCGTTAGCTCGATTCAAAGACCAACCGGTTAAATCTAAACCATAATCATTCGTTAAAACCTGTTGTAAGCTCCGCATCCCTTGGGTGCTATTCCAGATAAATGCCTCTGCGCCGGTGAAAGGGTCTGTCGCGCTGTAACCAACCACGACAGACCCATCGGCTGATACTCCATTAGCATAGCTAGCTATACCTCCAGATAGTACCCCTAGTCCGACCATTCCCCCTGCTTGTGTCCAACGGAATGCCTCAATAAGATTACCATTAAAACCATTACCACCATTGCTGTAACCAACAACAACAGACCCATCGGCTGATACTCCATTAGCCTCGCTAAAGCCAAGGAAACCATTACCCCCCGGTAAGTACCCTAGTCCTACCATACCTGTCCCTTGTGTCCAACGGAATGCCTCGTCACCGCTTTTACCAACTACAACAGACCCATCGGCTGATACTCCATTAGCCTTGCTATAGTCTCCTACTAGTAAGGACCCCAGTCCGACCACCCCCGTTTCTTGTGTCCAACGGAATGCATCTCCGTAAACACTGTCGTAACCAACAACAACAGACCCATCGGCTGATACTCCTGAAGCACTGCTATAGCTTCCTCCCGTCAGTCCGACCATTCCCCCTACTTGTGTCCAACGGAATGCCGTATCAAGATAGGTATAAAGAGAGCCTGAACCAACCACAACAGACCCATCCCCTGATACTCCTGAAGCACTGCTAGATTTTTGCTGCTCTGGGCAATATGGAATCTCCGTCCATGTGACACAAGGTGGCGCTGGTAAGTACCCTAGTCCAAGCATCCCCGTCCCTTGTGTCCAACGGAATGCTTCAGTACCATTAGCACTATTGCCAGAACCAACAATAACAGACCCATCTGCTGATACTCCATAAGCTACGCTATTGAAACTCCCCCCAGATAAGTCTCCTAACCCCTGAAAAGAGGCGGCTTGTGCGGGGAAAGACACCCCGATCGCACCCAATCCGATCCCTAAGCTGATACAATTAGCTAGTATCTTGTTCATAACCTGATAAGACTCCAAAAAACTAAGTGATTCTTACAATCTAGATGTTCACTTTGGTTTTGTCTGTGGGAATTTGTGGCCATTTTGGATTTTCTGATATAATAATTTTCGTGGGATAAAGTGGGATTTAGTGACAAAAAGGAGGGCAAGGATCATAAAAAAGGCTAAATTTGATTTCTAGGTTCGATCCCCCCTAGCCCCCCTTGAAAAGGGGGGAACCAGACTCAAAGTCTCCCTTTTTAAGGAGGGAAACAGACTCAAAGTCCCCCTTTTTAAGGAGGGAACCAGACTCAAAGTCCCCCTTTCTAAGGAGGGAACCAGACTCAAAGTCCCCCTTTTTAAGGGGGATTTAGGGGGATCGAACTAGCGAAGCTTATAACTAGCAACTTGGGTTAATTTAAATGCGGAACAAATTACTAAATTAAGAGGTTAATCAGTCAAAAAAAGGCAAAAAATGGAAGAATTATTAGAGTTAAAAAATCTATTACTAGCTGGCAATGTTCCCGATGCCTTAATCTTGGTAGAGGAAATGACAGAAATGAGTAAGGATGATAAGATCAATAAGATTTTTAGCTTTAGTATTATTGTCCTATTACATCTGATTAAGCAGCAAGCAGAAAAACGCAGTACCCGCTCATGGGAAACCTCTATTTCTAATTCTGTTAAACAGATTCAACGCATTAATCAACGACGTAAAACTGGAGGAAATTATCTAACAATAGAAGAATTAAAAGAAACCTTAGATGATGCTTATTCTTCCGCTTTAAGACAAGCGGCATTAGAAGCTTTTGAAGGTATATATCAACCCGAAGAAATTGAGGCTATGATCGATAAAAATCAAATTATTAATCAAGCATTGGAATTGATATTAATCGATTAAGTAACAGGGGACAGTCGGAAACAAATCAGGAGGTTTAAATGTCAGAAACAGTCGCTTAAAGATTAGCAGCCTATTTAAAAACCTTAACAGAGGTAAATTAATGATTAACTTAGAACAAATTCAACAAGATATTAACCAATTACCTGAAGAAGCACAAAACTTACTGATTGATTTTATTGAGTTATTAAAAAAACGCTATTCTTTGGCAAAAAAGCCAGAGATTGCATCAAAAATAAACCCTGAAGCTCAAAGTACCCTAGACATTTTAAAAGGATCTGGATTAATCGGTTGTATTAGTGCAGAATCAGACCTTTCTACTAATTATAAATCCGTTCTCAAAGAAGGATTAAAAGCTAAATATGATCATCGTTGATACTGGGTTCTGGGTGGCTTTATTTAACAATAAAGATCAATATCATCTAATAGCACAGCAAACCTTAGCACAGTATTCTTCTCAACCCCTAATTACAACTTGGTGTGTTTTAACAGAAAGTTGTCATCAGTCCGTAGTAGTCCGTAGCGAATATGTCAGATTTTTAAATATAGCGCAGGGTTCAATTCATAAATTAGAAACTTATCTTCTCCTATCTGGACGGATAGGATGAGGTGAGCAAAAAGAGATAAAATAATAGTTGATATTTTGCAAAAGTAAAGTAAAATGATTATCAGTCTGATAAAAAAACAAGAAAACTAAAATATGTTCCCTTATCCCAACCAGCAATACAAATGTTCTATCACTTACTTATATGGATATTCAAAACCTTTTAGAATGGACAGATAAACAGGTATTAGAGAAAACCGGTAAACATCTTGATTCGTTGCAAGAATCTATCTTACAGGGTATTTGGGAACATCAAGATTATGAAAAAATTGCCGAAAATAATCAGCGCAGTTATGACCATATAAAAAAAGAAGCATGGAAGTTATGGCAACTGTTATCTGATGTTTTTGAAGAAGATATAAAAAAGTCTAATGTTCGTTCTATTTTAGAAAATAAAGCTTCATCTATTATTTATCACTTTGTTAACTATCCTAACAGTAATAACATTAGTAACAGTCGCGTTAATATCTGTAGAGAAAATAATCCCTACTCAGAAAACAACTTAAAAAATTCTTCAAATTTTCCAGATAATGATCATCAATTCCCAATAATTAACCTAACAAAAGCTCCTGAATTAAGGTATAACTATGGACGTAAGTTAGAAATATCAACCTTAAAAGAATGGCTAGATAATAAAACTCGATTAATTACTATTTATGGGTTAAGTGGAATCGGAAAAACAGCTTTAACCCTTAAATTAGTTTCAGAAATTGCCCCACAATTTGATTATATTATTTATCGCAGCCTGGAAAATATTCCTCAATTAATCGCTCTCAAAGATGATCTAAAACAGTTTTTCAGCCAATCTCTATCAACCCCCTTACCTGATATAATAGATTATCTAAGCTCCTATCATTGTTTAATTATTCTTGATGATGTGCAGAATATTTTTAAACTGGGGGAATTAGCAGGTAAATATTTAAGCGACTGTCAGGATTATCATAAATTTTTTCAGCAAATTGCTACCACATCTCATCAAAGTTGCTTGATTTTAATTAGTTGGGAACTTCCCAGAGATTTTGTCACCTTAAAATCCGATAAAATTAAAACTTTATACCTGCAAGGTTTCACAACAGAATTTGAAGAAATCTTCAAAGAATACGGTTTAAAAAGTGAGGAGAAATGGACGGAACTGAGCGAACTTTATCAAGGTCATCCTAACTGGTTAAATATCATCTCCTCAACCCTTATTGAACTATTTGATGGAGAAGTATCCTTATTTTTAGAACAAATGAAAAATGAAATTTATTTGGGGGATATAGAAGACTCGATCGAATGTCATTTACAGCGTTTATCCGCAGCAGAAAAAAAGGTGATGCACTGGTTAGCTAATCAAACTGAAGCGGTAGAAAAGTTTCCCAAAACTGGTAATCTTGACCTTTCTCAATCCCAATTTTGGGCAACTATTCAGTCATTAATGAGACGCTGTTTACTGGATAAATTACCATCAGAAACCTCGTCCTATTTTCCTATTAATCCTGTGTTTAAATCCTATCTTCAAAGAAATCCTAACGATTAGGATTATCTCTTTAAAAATAGATGTGATCGCATTTTTACCTTTAACTATTTTGTAAGACTTGTAAGAATAAATTTGGGGATAAAATTTGTGTATGATGATAATGCTTTAGCGGTAAAATGTGTTTTTTGTCTAAAGAAACTAGATAATCAGCACCTATTTCGTAAGCGGCTGCCAAAAACATATTATCATTTGGATCAACCTGATCGAGTAGCGTTGCTTGATAAATACCTTGAATTTTGATAGCAGTATAAAAAATAGCCGTTAAAATATCCTTAATATCATTTCTGTCAATATTTTTCAGTAATAGTTTTTCAACCAATTCCTCCAATAATTGAGGAGAAATAACTAACTTAAATCTACCCTCTCACCAATAACGAATAATTTGACAAGGCACACTGTTAGGATTTTTACTTAACAAAGCTGAAAGAAAAACCGAAGTATCAAGAATAACAAGAGGTGAATCTTGAGCAAACATCATAGTAAATCAGATTCTTCTAAGTTTCCTGAAATTCTCACACAAGCGTCATCAAATTTTTGCCAAACTTCATGATAACAATTATCGGGCATATTTTGAACCTCATTTAATGTTTCCATAATCAAATCTTTGGCCTGTTTTCTATTTACATTTTCTTTTAAAACTTCTAAATGCTTGTGTAACTGTTCTAATAACCATTGTTTATCTTCAAACGAAAAATTTCGTAACTTTTGTTCAAGTTCAATAATTTGAGGGGATATCATAAAATTAACTCCTGACCAAGATTAGTCTAGTTTAATGATAACAAAAGTTTCAAATTTAAAGCTTCAACTAAAGATTACCTTGTTATAAATATCTGCTATCTCCACCTCAACCCGCAAAGAGTTTAAATGAATTATCCTATCAGATTCATAAGCTGTAAACAACCAAAGATCGCCTTCCTTTTGAAAATGTTCAATATAACATTTTTCCTGAGAAATCAATAAATATTCCTGAAAAGTTGCAATGGTTCGATAAGCGGCAAACTTTTCTTCTCTGTCGTAATTTGCCGTTGCAGCAGACAAAACCTCAGCGATTAAAACAGGATTAATTAAAGTATCTTTGCGTCCTTCTTGATAAATGAGAGGTTCAGGCATCACCATAATATCAGGATAGGTAGCTATTTGACGCTCAGGTATCCATAAACGCTGATCGGTGACAAAAACGGCATAGGGTTGATTCTTTAGTCCAGTATATAAAGCCACTAATAAATTACTAATAATGCGATTATGAGTCGGTGTCCCTCCTGTCATAGCAATAATTTTTCCATCCAGATATTCATGACGAGTTTGGGATTGTATTTCCTGCTCAAAATATTGACTAAGAGTATATTTTCCAGTGAGAGCGGTCATAATGATGATTGTTTAAGAATAAGCATTTTGCAGCGTTTTTCATTGTACCCCAATTCTAACAACAAAAAAGCACCCCCTTGCGGGAGTGCCTTTTCCTTCAGACTAGGAATTAACCATTAATAGCAGGAGCAGTCAGAGCTACAGGAGCCTGTTCACCACTAGCTAAGTCTAAGGGGAAGTTGTGAGCATTACGCTCGTGCATTACTTCCATACCGATACCAGCGCGGTTTAACACATCGGCCCAAGTACCAATTACACGACCTTGAGAATCGAGAAT
>NZ_JACJQV010000066.1 GCF_014696875.1 Microcystis wesenbergii FACHB-1317
GCAAGTTCAGGGGAAAAAGCGACAGAAGTTGACTATTTTATCACCAATGTAGTCGAGACAGATACAGTAACAGCGTCGTGGATAGTGAGGACTTACACCGAAAGAAATTGGGTGGAAGTATTCTACCGAGAAGCCAAAGGATGGTTAGGGTTAAGGGAATACCAAGTCAGGGATAAACGAAGCTTACTTCGTCATTTTATCTTGGTGTTTTGTGCCTATACATTTATCCTGTGGCATAAGTTGACTGGGGGACTACAAAGGCGGTGGGCAAATCGACCTTTAAACACTTTTGTTGAGGCCTTGGCAGCTTTTCGCGTAGCGATGTCTTTCCGTTTCTTTAAGTGGCTGCTCGACAATCATGACGTGTTTGCCGCTTATAAAGCCAGTTTCGGCCTTGTTTGGGCTTGAAATTTGTTTAAGTCCCATTAGGAGGTATTCTCTTAGATCCGTCTGCCATCAGTCGTATTGCTGATAGTCTCCCGGCTGAAGCTTTCTACGTCATGGCACACCAGCAAATCTACAAAGCGGCTTTGGAACTCTATCACAAAAATCAGCCCACCGATTTAATGACCGTCACCACTTGGTTAAAAGACCATCGCCTGCTGACAAAAGTGGGAGGTCAAGCCAAACTGGTTCAACTGCTGGAAAAAACGGTTTCAGCCGTCAATATAGACCGTTATGCTGCTTTGGTGGTGGATAAATACCAACGCCGCCAACTGATAGCAGCAGCACAGGAAATTGAGGAGTTGGGCTATGATACGGCAACGGAACTCCCCTCAGTCTTAGAACAGTCAGAAGCGAAAATCTTTAACGTCACCGTCAATCAACAAGACCCTTTTCAACCCCAATCCATCAATGACTGTTTACGAGATGTTTTCGTGGAATTGGAACAAGGAAAGCAACCAGGATATTCTACAGGATTAGCGGCTTTGGACAAGCTTACTGGAGGTTTGAACAAACAGGATCTTATCGTCATCGCGGCGAGGGCATCGATGGGAAAAACCTGGCTTGCCTGTTACTTGGCGAATCATCTGGCTGTCACCTACCAACGGACGGTGGCGTTTTTCTCGGCGGAAATGTCCAAGGCACAGCTAACCAAGCGGTTTCTGGCGATGCACTCAGGCATTGATTCAGCCCGACTGATGCACAATGAAATCTATAAGGATGAGTATGATGCTTTGAGGCAGGGATTAGGAAGGCTCTGTGAGTTACCTATCATCATCGATGACACCCCTGCTAGTATCTTAACCTCTTCTCGAATGCGCTCTGTGTTGCGGAGAATTAAGGCGGAAAAAGGGGCAATTGGCTTAGTGGTGATGGATTACATTCAGAAGTTAGGGGATAGGGCAGCAGGAAATCGGGCGCAAGCGGTAGGGAAGTTTTCTGGTGCTTTTAAGGATATGGCGAAGGAGTTTGACGTGCCGTTTATTGCGTTGGCGCAGATTAATCGGGGAGTGGAGGGACAGGCGAATAAACGTCCTTTTATGAGCGATATTAAGGATTCTGGAGATATAGAACAGGATATGGATTTGGGGCTACTGTTGTATCGGGATGAGTATTATAATTCTGGGACTGGGGATAAGGGGATTATGGAGATTCAGGTGGGGAAGAATCGTAATGGGGCGACTGGGGTTTGTAAGGTTATGTTTGAGGCAAAGGTAGGAATTTTTGAAGTTCAGCCTTAATTACTAACTTAGGCAGACAAAAAAATTAATCTTCATTTTACTTTGATTGAGTCAACTTTTAACAGAGAGCAGATAGCGTTCAACACATCTATCTATTTGGTCGAGAGTATGATTAATTTCTTCTTGAGAAATTCCTTTTGGTGAATGTTCTATTAGCTCTAATAATTGACTCCTACACTCCTCTGGCAGTGGAGCTTGGTTAGCCATTTCTAAAACTTGATTGGCAAGTCCATTAGAGAGATTCCATAATCCTGCTAAAAATCTTGTCTCGAATATTTGATAATATTGTTCTCCCATTTCTGTAAAATGCTTATTAACATCTTGTAAACTTTTATCTAGAGTGCCGCTTATCTCCTCTGCTGTTTTTGGTAATTGCTGGATTTCATCAATAGATATACGTTGAGGAGCGCGAATTATTTTATGATACTTACTATCATCAATAGCAGCTAAATTGAGGTTTATATTTAAGGCTAATTCTTGACTCTCTTTAAAACTTTCCAATGCTCCTATTTCTTGAAGTATAACCATGCCTATTTGATTATAGTTAGATGCGTTATTTGCAGAGCTTGAGTTTGCCAATTCAACCACTAACTTTTTATAGGTAGAATGATAAATAAATGCTTTACTTAAATTAACTCCTAATTTCCAAGCCAAAAGAAGTTGTCTTTTGATTAGATTAACCTCTTGAGAATTATCAATATGATTCTGGCTCAGAGAAGCTTCAAGAAATTCTTGAATACTAGCTATAAGTTCGTTGACCGATAGAAAACTATCACTAAGCTTTCTTTGAATACATTTGAGGCAAATATTACAAAGTTCTCCAGGAATTCCATCAGGAAATTCTGGAGGAGAATTGGCAGCTAAGACAGCACTAACAAAAGCGGCTTCTTTTGTGTTATCTGAACTCAGACGACTACCTGTTATCATCTCGTAGAGCATGACTCCAAGAGAATATACTTCAGTTGTTCTATCCGTTTGGCGTGTCAAACCAACAAGAATTTTGCTATCTGCATAAGGATAAGTTGTAAATACTTTTCCTTCTTGAGACCAAAGATCTTCTTCTTTAATAACAGTACCAAAATCCGTTAACCAGACTTTCCCCTGATTATTAAGGAGAACATTTTCTGGTTTTAAATCTAGATAATAATATTGATTTTCATGAAGATAAGCTACTGCTTCAGCCAATTGCAGAATTATTTTTACTGCACGATGTGGTTCTATCGGTTTCTCCAAATTAATCAGTTCACGAAGAGATTGTCCTTCAATATAATCCATAATCAAGAAAAAACAATCTTTTGATTCTTGGATAAATTCATAAACAGGTACTAGATTTGGATGATTGAAGGTAAGAGCAGTTTCGTATTCTTGACGTAATTTTTGTACATATTGATCTATATTAGGATGGTTTGATAGAGCAGGGTGTATAGTTTTAGCAGCAACTAACCTATTGTCGATTAGATTTTTGGCTTTAAAAACAACGCTCTTTTGGCTTTCACCAATTTTTTGAATCAGTTGATATCGTTTAGCAATTATAGAACTAAATGTATATCTATTTTCAGATTTTTCCAAGAGAGAGTTAAGTTCTTTCTCTTGTGGAGAGTTGAAGGAGATATCAGGAGTTTCTTCTACCATAAAATAACCTCTAGATTATTGATTAGAAAATTTTGTCTACATCAGGGGTATCTAAGTGATTATCGGAAGTATCCGATGGCTCACTAAAAACGCCTTCTATATCAGGAGTATCTAATTTATTTTTCAATTCTGTTGATGGAGTTGTAATTTTATTTACTAATTTTTCAAGGCTTAGATTATTCTCATTAAAAAAGTCTTTCATTTTTTTAATTGTAGCTGATTTACTATTTAAAATTCCTAACAGTAAATGTTTTTCTGAAATCTCTAGAGAGCTATCTTGCTGGGCATACAGAAAAGCTTCGAGTACAATGTCAAGCTCTTCCCATGTAAAGTCTTCAAATCTTTCTCTTCCTTTATTGTTTGGAAGAGTATGATTAATATAATTATTAAGCTTGAAAATAAATTCTTCAGCCAAACCTTGTCTTAGCTGATTAAAGTATTCAGCAACTTCATTTGAAGATTTTAATAGTGCTAACAGAGGAAAAGGAGTATAGTATTTAGCATTTATTTGGTGAGCTTGTTTTTTAGATGGCTCAAGAATGTTTAAAAGAGAGGAAGAAAGCTGTACAGATACTAAATTAACGGGTTTGTCTTTATCATATTTGAAGAAAAATTTTGAGTTCTGTATATTTGAATTTACTCGATATTTAACTGACACAAAAATATAACCATAATCACAATCTGCTGGTACACCTTCCATTGTAGGAGGTCTAACTTCTCTCTGATAAGCGATAGATATCGTTTCATTTTTCTTTAACTTACAGGGTTGCTTCAGTTCCCAATTGCTATTTAAGGATATCGATTGGTCATTAATAGAAAGCAACGGCCTTTCATTCAGGCACGCATGACCAGATGTCAAGTAAACGCATTCAAAGGAAAGGATAGTTATATCAAATGCTTCAACTAGCAAAGTAAATCCGGCTTTAAAACTAAAAATGGCATTTTGAGTATAGTTATCCTTGCCTAAATAAACCCAACTTCCTTCATTGGAGATTAAACTCAAAAAAGTTGGGTCTGTTACTTTGGGACTGATGGCTGAGGATATGAACTTAATTGTTTAGGAAGGGACAAAATCTTGAATTGTCCATTGTCATAAGAATCTTCATTTCTAATCCATTTTGTTCTCTCACGACTCCAACGGCGTAAATATATAGTTCCTTCACCCTTCTCGAAATCAAGATGGACAAAATTGTAACTGTTAGGATAGTCAGGGCGATCATAGCTTGCACCAGCAGGAATAAATACATAATCTCCATCTGTAGAATTAATTCTATCAACTCTAGATTGATGCTCATGACCACAAAGGATGAAGTGACAACCTTCGCCAAGACGACGTTTAATCCGCTTGCGATCAAATTCAGTTAGCCAATCAAATGGATGGTGCAGTACAGCAATTTTTATATTACAATCTTGGATTGAATCAAGAGATGTATGAAGCTGAGGTTCTCCTACTACTAAAAATACTTTATCTGCTATTTTGTCGTTGTTATCTTTATTCCGTGCAGTCATTAAAGCTGAGTTTATACCTAATAAACCAACTTTTTCGTTATTAATTTCTAGTATTTGGACACTGGCATATTCCGGCTGATTTTGGTGATTATATAGAGTTACAAATTCTTTATAAGCTTTGAATGGGCGCAAAATTGCTTCACGTTTATCTACATCGGTTAGCCATTTATTGACATCCTCTTCATTCGCAAAAGGATCTTTAATTTCTGGTGGAAATAAATCAGTCCTGTTACGATCAAAGTCATGATTGCCAGGTACAAAAAATAACTTTTCCCGACTTAACCCAGTTGCTTCAAGTACGGGATCGAGAAGATAGCTTTTAGCAGCTTCATATTCTTGCTGACTGCCAGAATGAGCTAAATCTCCACTAAAAACGATAAAATCGATCTTCGCTAAATCAGGACTAATCTCTGCACGTTTTTTGATATTTTCAATTAACTTATCTCGTACAACTTCTCTACCAAATTCCTTTCCTTTTTGATGCCAATCGGAAAGATGAAGCCAGTTGATGTTTTGCATTTCAAACCCTTGATTAGAAGTTTCATTTGTAGATGAAGGTGAAGCTAATTGTAAATTTTGTGTAGCTGAAGCTTCTTGATTCGATTCAGTATCTTCTTCAAGAGACTCTGGGTTGGGGGTGTCCTCGCCGTTGTTTTTGTCTGATAAGCGCGATCATAAAGCATCTATAACTTTATTGGGATTATTATCCCAGGTGAGATAAAGCTTATCTTGCATTAAAGATAAGCTTTCTAAAATCTCTCTTTTTTCTTCATCATTATATTTAACAATTAAAGGAAGTATCTTGACTTCTCCTGATGAAATTTCCCTAGTTAATGTTGAATAAAGTTCAGTCTGAGGGAAGTTTTTTGATAGAAATGCCTTACTAATAACAACAATTACAAAATGGGAAATTCTTAAACCTTCATTTACTTTTTTAGTTATGCTATCGCCCCATTTGATTTCAGCTTTGTCATACCAATAAGAAATATTCGCTTGTTCAAATGCATCAACAAGAGGTTCTACAACTCCTGGCTTATCTTCACTGGCGTGACAAATAAGGCTCTTCGGTTTGTGTTATGCAATGGACGGGGGTTATAAGGGATGGAACCCCTATATAGAAAGGCATTTAGCGATTTTTGTCAATTATTTTCGATCTAGAGCGAACTAATCAATTAAATTCCTTGCCAGATAAGGATTTAGTCGATTTATGCCCCCCTATCGAACCATACCAAGTAACGAAGAGCCACAAATAAAAACATCTTTCATCAGCATTCTCCATTTTGTCCATCAATTCCTCTTTATCCTTTTCTACAGAGGAGGGCTATTTCTTGACCAAAACCTGTAATTCTTCTACTTTTGCTTCCAAATCTGCTAGTCTCTCGCTCAGTGGCACATCCTCAGTACACCCTAAATAGTGGGCCAAGGCACTGATAACCACCTCAGATCTAGAAGCATGAACCTTACTGGCGTGAGCCAGGAGCCTCTCATAGAGATTAGAGGGTATTCGGACACCCACTGAAACACTCGACATACACAACCCTATCTTCAAACTAAGTGTTTTACTTATGTTAGCAGATGTTTAACTCAGTTGGGGATGGCTAAAGCGGCAATTAACATGAATGCTAATTTAGCTTACATTGTCTAATTTTATATTAAAAATTCCAATTTTACAATACTTCTACGATGTGGATTCTACATAACCCCAGAAATCAAACAGGAAAACGGCATCGTCAGTCGTGACCACTTGCGATCGCTACTCAACCGGGCGAATAACCAAGTCAGCATCAATGCTATCGATACAGATCGCTTCGGGCGTACCGTAGCCGAGGTGTACGCCAACGGTCAGCTAGTTCAACTGCAGCAGGTAAAGGACGGTATGGTTTGGGCTTACGATCGATTCAAGGCTGACTGTCCCAGCTGGAAGGAAATCGAAGGGGCTTTTACCAAAACTCGATCGAACCGCAAGGGAATTTTCGGGGGAAACCCGATGCCACCCTGGGAATGGCGAAAACGGAATCGCTAGTTTTTGATCTGTAGAGATAGGGAAATTGCAAGGGTGAATTATGAACAGAGATATTATTACTGGAATGGACGGCGAGATTTATGCCAGACGCGATCTGAGTCGGGAATGGGGCGGAGCGATCGATCTGGGAAAAGCTAAAACGGGAAAAAGCTTCGAGGTTGACGGTCATTTAGGGGAAACTAATCGCTGCGGCGTTTGGGATAGTGTGGACAGACTAAGATTCAGGACTTCGCGTAACCTTCGTTTGGAACTCGCCACCGACCCCAACGTGATCACCGAGTTAGTCCGATTCGATAGTAAGGGTGTCGCAACTGTTGTCGGTTCGGTTGAATACGGCGGGAGCGAAGCGCTGGCTCTGCCAGTTCGATTATCCTTGAATTTAACACCGGGTCGCTACGGCCTCAGCTTCTTTGTTGAGGGAGATTTGATCTCCTATCAGGTTAATGCCAGTTTCATTTAGGGCAGTATGTGGTGGGGACGGTTAAGGCTAAGATTGTTCAGCCTAGTCCCAATAATGCAGAAGTGTTGAACGTTGAGAAAAGTCAGAAAAAAATGCTATTATAGATAGAATCTAGACAACTTATTCCCCTCACAATAGGGAGTTTGCCCTGATGACGAATTTTTCAAAAC
>NZ_JACJQV010000067.1 GCF_014696875.1 Microcystis wesenbergii FACHB-1317
AGGCGCATAACACACTCCTTTATAATAAGTATTGAAAAATGCACCTTCTTGATTTCCATGCACTTGGTCATCGGTGACATCCATGTCTAAAATAATTTGTTTCGGTGGCTTTTTGTAGGATTCTAGAAAGATGTCCACAAAAGCTTTTTCAATTTCTTTGGGGTTATGTTCGATTTTATGGTAGCGACTTTTTTCTGGCTCTATGATTGTTTCTGGACAATATTCTAGTCGATTAATTGTACTTTGTCCCGCTAAACCTACTTGGTTTGAGTCAATAAAATTCAATTTTTTTAGAGCAATTGCCAAAGCAGGGTCATGGTGTAATTTATCATGGTCATTGACATCTTCATAACCTAAAGTGATTCCATAAATTCTTGCCGCAAGTAATTGATGAACTGAATAATCTATGTAAGATAAATTTCGATGGTCTTGAAAGCCTTCGGCGAATCTAGCTGTAATTTTCAGCTTTTCGTCTAACTCTGCTATCAACACATGACCGCATCTGAGGTGATTATACCTCCATCAAAATTAGCGATTAATTCTTTTCCTTTAAGTTTTCCAAGGTTGAGTTGCTGGCTGATTTTTAGTCGAGAAGTAGGAGTCATAAACTGGTCTATTTAGATAATTTTTGTAATTAAATTATAGGAGATTTTATGTTTTTTTAAACTTATAATTTTTAATCAAACAATTAATTATCCTAAAAAAATGTTAATTAATTGCTTCTTTTTCCTAACGTCTAATTGACAATGATTTTAAGTCTTGGAAGGTCAACACACTGTCGTTTGTGCTTCGAGGCGAGCGCTCTGTTCAAACCCTCATTCTGTAAAGCTTCTGGGGTTGGTGATCGCACTTTTTCTGAGAAATACGGGAATTGCCCTCTCGTCAAACCATTGGAGATATTTTGAATCGAATGGGCTATAGTTTAAAAAAAACAAAAAAAATAAAACCGCTCAAAAAAATCCCAGAAACCGAGGCAATTTTAGCCAACGTAGCTCAAGCCAATCAAGCCGCTGACAACCAGACTAAATCTTTGAGAATTTCCTTGGATAAGTAGGGAGGCACAATTATTTGTAGGATGGGTTAGCGGTAGCGTAACATAATCGGGCGTTGGGTTTCATGCTTCAACTGTTCGGACCTCGGCGTGAGCTTTTGTCGAACGCAAAAGCTCACGGCCGAAGCCCAACCTACGTTCATCTTATATTTAATTCCACCCACCTACTTAGCAAAGCTAAAGTTAAGATAGGAAAGGAAGCATCTCACTTATGCAAGTGAGTAATTATGCTTGTCGCTAAAACTTGCTTCTGGTAAGGCTTTCAAAATAGCTTGACATAAAACTTAATTTAGGAGTTACAAAGGTGAGATGCTCCCAGGAAGATAGGAAGATAGGAAATTTGTCTCGTGAGGGGAAAGCCCGCTATCTCGAGCCATTAAAAGCTGATGATCTCGCGTAGCGAGCGCTTTGCGTTCATGATAGGGAATGGATGGCTGTTTTAGTCCCTTTAGGAATTCTAGATGTGAGTGGAGAACGCCTGTCAATTTATTTCGGTCAATCGGCTGAAACCTCAGATTTTGTAGTAGATTGTTTAGAGTGGTGGTGGCAAGAAAATCAAGCAATCTATCCAGGGTTAGAAGAATTAGTCATTGATTTAGACACCAGGAGCAGCCACTCGCAGCAACCGCAGCCAATTTATCAAAAGAATGGTAGCTTTGCCCGAAAAACGCAGTGGCAAATACGGCTCATCTACTACCCGCAAATGCCATAGTAAATATAATCCCATTGAACGGTGTTGGGCAGTCTTAGAGAACTATTGGAATGGGGCAATTTTAGGTTCAATTGATGCGGCTCTTAATTGGGCTTCTAACATGACTTGGAAGGGCATAAAGCCTCTAGTAAATTTGGTAGAAGGAACTTATGAAAAAGGGGTGAAGGTTTTGACCAAAGAATTAGAACAATTGCCACCTTTCAACGCAGCGTTCTGAAACTTTGCCCAAATGGGATGTGACGGTTCTGCCCTCCTAGCTGGCATCTTATTTTTACGCAAGTCCCTTACCTAGTTTATTGCTAAACAGGCTCTTAAATCTTCTAGCAGTTATCTTAATGGTGAGGTACGAGGTTTTCCTTTTGGGGAGTCGGCCGTCGGCCGGCGATGCCAAATCAGGTTATACTTCATCTTGATCGGCAAAGCTAAATTCTAACCGAATAGGACTAGAAATTCGTGCTACCATGGGAAGATAAATATTCGGGGATACGGCCACGAAGCTACCAGAAAATTTTAGGATAAAAATACCGACACTTATGGGGAAATCAATCAATAAAGTCCGAGGAACGGCACTGATTTTAGGGATTCTAGCGATCGCCTTTGCCTTTTTCACGAGGATTGTCAGTATTTTTGAATACGTTACCTTCGATATCGGACCCGATCCCGATCAGATTAGCGGTGGTTACTTTTGGATGGATATGTGGAAGGGAAACTTTCCTCAATTGGGACCTGCGGGTGGGGGTGGAAAATATGGATTCGTAATTCCTCCCCTCTATGGTTATTTAGCATTTCCTTTGACAATTTTCGGTGCCGATCCCGAATTTCAAGTCCTTACCAATGGCCTATTTTCTTTTCTATCGATTCCCCTCTTAATCTACTTTGTTTATCAACTTTTAGAAAATGTAGAACAAGATAAACGTCTTCTCCTGTCCAGTTTAGCAGGATTTTGGTATAGCACGATTTATGCGGACTATTTCATTAATAATTTTTCCTGGGCCCCTAGCCCAATACCCTTTTTCCTGCTCGTTTTTGCTTTACTCTATCGGTTCCAGATGGAAACGACTAAGCCGCTGCTCTATCAGGCTATAGCTTGGATATTCTTCGGGATTACCGTCGCTATATTGGTGAGTTTACACACCACCACGATGTTAATTATTCCAGGGACTTCTGTTATCGCCTGTCTATGGTTTGTTTATCGAAATCGCAAGAATACTATTAAATGTCTTTTGCCTTTTCTATCGATTCTCTCGGCGAATCTCGCCTTAATTATGTATTGGCACAGTGAGATAGTTGGGAGATTTGCCAATACGAGGGGAATCGTGAGAGCGCTCACGGAGAAGGGGGCGAGCGCTGAACCATCGAGCAATCTGTTCACTCGTCTATTTAAAGCAATTTGGGAAACGGTTTATCTGGGCAATCAAGTATTTTTTTTGAATGACAATATATCGATTTTTAATGTCGTAGTTTCGGCTATTTTTTTCGGGATTTCTCTATATATAGTCATCAAAAAATATCGAGGCAATAAAACATTGATCGGCTTTTTTGCGATCACTTGGATAATTTTTCTCTACGCTTCCTCTAATTATCCTGATGAGCATTTTTATTCCCATCGTAAAATCTTACTCTGGTTTGCTCCTATTTTTTTGGGTATCGCTAGTCTTGCCTATCTAAACTTGACTAAGACTTTCCACAGGATACTCGCCCTAGTTCTAGCAATTATCATCGGCTATTCTATCGCAACTAATCTCTATTTCAATCAACGTTATCTTGCTAGTAAATACGGTTCCGAAAGACTCCTATCCGTGGCCGATACAGTGGAAATTATCAATCAGATTCCGGCTGGTTCAACCCTTTGTGATCCGGCCAAGAAAGGCAAAAGAAAAGAGCATGGTCAGTACGATTATATCGATACCTTTATGACCAAAAGAGAGCTAACGATCACCAATGCCTGCCCATCGGGTAGTTATTACATACAGCCGAAATTTAAAATGGCTATGCAAATGAACGATTTATTTCCAATTTTTACCCTCGTCAAAACTCCCCCTCTCGATCGCCCGATGACTTCCCTTCTAGAAACCCCGGAAGCCTATCTCTATAAAATCGAGTAGAAATACCTCAACCGTGATAGCGGAATTTGCTCGGGATATTCTTGCGAAGTTTTCGTTTTGGGGAGTCGGTCGTCAGCAATAAGCTGTACTGCATTTGAACTGGGTATGGGAATTTTCGTACAAATGCTCAGACCGACTCTCCCTGCTCATAGACAGTCTTAACGAGCAATTTAGCTAGTCAAAAGCTTATTACCGGTGATTACCTCACCTTGGCGGCGTATTATTGACAATATTGAGCGCATAAAGGCGAAAACGCTCTAGATCAGCTTGCAGGGTTGATTCCACCACTCGACCGAGGAAAAGATTATCCATCAATTTTCCTAACCAACCGGGTATAGCATAGGCTGCTGTCAGTCGCACAATACTCCTACCATGACGATCATAGAAACGAATTGCCCCGCGGTTAGGCAACCCGTCCACGGATTCCCATTGAATTATCTGATGGGGGACAATTTTCAGTATCCGTGACAACCAAGTAAATTCTAGACCACCACTGGCTAACTTCCAACGGGAAAGCTCTGGCTCCTCCTCGAGAATTTTCACCGATTCGATCCATTTCATCCACTGGGGCATTTGTTCTAAATCTGACCAGAGCTCCCAAACCAGATCGATCGGCGCGTCCACTTCTACCTGTACACTATGTTCTAACCAAGTCATTCGTTAATTCTGGCGATGCTGAATATTTCTATGATAACGGCTATTAGTCTTTAGCTTTTCACTCAATGATAAAATAAAAACAATCTTCCAGGTTTAATTTTACTATGTTAATCAGAAAACTGCTCGAATGTCAGGAATTCATCGCCGGTGATCATACCCGATTGCGTGAGTTATTGCATCCCAATAAACAGCCGTTAAATCTACGTTATAGTTTAGCCCACGCGCGGGTGGATGTGGGGGAAACTTCTACTCTCCACGCTTTAAAAACTGCGGAAGTTTATTATATTCTGCAAGGACAAGGGGAAATGCACATCGATGAGGAAGTGCAATTAGTGACTGTCGGTGCCGCCATTTATATACCTCCTCTAGCTAAACAATATATTCATAATTGTGGAGAGGAACCCTTAGTTTTCTTGTGCATTGTCGATCCTGCTTGGCGAGTAGAAGACGAAATTATCTTTGAGTAAAACTAATGAATATTGGCATTATTGGACTGGGTTTAATTGGTGGTTCCTTGGGGTTAGATTTTCGATCGCACGGTTATAAGGTTTTGGGAGTTTCCCGTCAACAATCCACCTGTGATATCGCTGTACAAAAAGGAGTGGTAGACGAATCTAGCACCAGTTTAGAATTATTAGCTACTGCCGATTTAATCTTTATTTGTACTCCCATACATTTAATTGTGCCAACTTTAGAAAAATTAACTCCCTATTTAAAAACCCAAACCATTGTCACCGATGTGGGATCAGTTAAAGGGGCAATTGTGGTCAATTGTAGTCGATTATGGCCGAATTTTGTCGGTAGTCATCCTATGGCTGGGACAGCCGAACAGGGAATTAATGCAGCACAATTTGGTTTATTTGTCAATGCCCCATATCTGATTACTACCCTTGAATCTACTCCTAATTTTGCCGTGGAAATCTTAACCGAAATAGTACAAAAATTAGGCTGTCAAATTTATTATTCTTCTCCCGAAGAACACGATCAAGCCGTGGCATGGATTTCCCATCTGCCAGTAATGATTAGTACCAGTTTAATCCAAGCTTGTGCGAAAGAACAAGATCTGAATATTCGCCAATTAGCGGAAAATTTAGCTAGTTCTGGTTTTCGCGATACCAGTCGCGTCGGTGCTGGCAATCCCGAATTAGGTTTAATGATGGCTAAATACAATCGTCAAGCTTTATTGATATCCTTGGCGAATTATCGGCAAAATCTTGAGCAAATTATTGACTATATTGCAGGAGAAAAATGGCAGGAACTAGAGGAAATTCTCGTTTCTAGTCATCAATATCGAGCCAATTTTATTCAATCAAAATAACATTTGGCCACCAGCAATTATACCCCAGCGCTGTATTATAGATTTATCCTCAGTCAACCAATGCAATAATATGAACACCTTTTTTGACTTTGAATCCGAATTTGTTGACTCCTTACGTTGCCTACCGATGGCCGTGAGAATGAAACTAGATACCTGTGGAGTTAAATTAAAATTATCCCATTGGATGCAGTTGAGTCAACCAGAAAGAATGGTATTAGTTAATATGGCTTGTACGACGGCAGCAGAAGCCAAAATCTATCGAGATTTTCTGCAAAAATTAATCGCCGAAAAAACTGGTAATCCCCCGGAAGAACTAGCAATAGATCCCCATCCCGCTTGGCTAGATGATAGCCAGATTCCCGATACAGTCCTAGAAAAAGCCAAAGAATTCCAGATCGAAATTAGCTTAGAACAATGGCAAAAATTGCCACCATCCCAACGTTTTGCCCTGATTAAACTCAGTCGTCCCGGTCACGAAAATCTCAACTTCTATCCGGCCCTCAAAGAGTTCCATATAGTCGATGCCTAACTCAAGAACTTATGCTATATTAAGTCTGTTTCTAAGCTAAGACGCATTTAAACCGCTTATTCTTAAATTAGCCGAACCTCCCCCAATCCGTTTACTGTTGCCTCTTGCCTCGTCTCAACAAGCAATTTAAATTACGAACAGCTTACCTTACTATCATGACAAGCAAAAAGGCAAGCAAGGGGTATAAAATTAAATAAAACTGAATAAATTGCAGTAACTTGCTGCTCTCTTAATAAAAATGATAATTAATGAACCTATTCTTGGAAAATAATTATTAATTATACAGTTTCCATCCAGTCAAAAACTTGATTCAATTGCGACAAATCGATTAAACCGTACTGCCATAAAACCATCGGCAAAGAACCCACCGATGCTTCACAGAGACGCACAGCCATATCGAGGGAACGGGGGGAAATTGCTAATTTCTCCAAGAGGAAAGTGCGGAGTTGTTTTTGTTGATGAGCTTCCATGATTAAAGATCATTTGTAATGATAATCGGATTATTGAATAACTTATCCTCTATTAAAAAGAGATGCTTCCCTCACGGGGATCACCCAATTGGGTGATTTTGTCCACCAATCGCAATAATTTCAGAATTTATCCAGAATATGTCCTACTATCCCGAAATTGCTAGTGGGGATATCAACACTTCCTTTAAGTAGAAAAACAAGAAAAGGGAGCTTTTGGGATAAGCTATTGATAACCTCTAGTTTTTGATCAAGTAGGAGAGAATTGCCCCCAATGAGTCATGCTCCTCAAGTTTCCGTGATTATTCCTTGCTATAATCAAGGTCGCTATCTTGATGATGCGATCGCATCCGTTTTAGTGCAAACATACCAAAACTTTGAAATCCTCGTCATTGATGATGGCTCCACAGAACCAGAAACCATGGAAATTTTACAAGATTATCAACAGCCAAAAACTAGGATCATCCGCACAGAAAATCAAGGGGTTGCCACAGCGAGAAATCTAGGAATTGGCCAAGGGCAAGGAACCTATATTCTTCCCCTTGATGCCGATGATAAAATTGCCGATTCCTATCTAGAAAAAGCGGTTACTTTGCTAGAAAGTAATGAGCAATTAGGTATAGTTTATTGCGAAGCGGAGTATTTTGGCGATAGACAAGGAACTTGGTCGCTGCCTGAGTATAAATTTCCCGATATATTAGTAGATAATATGATATTTTGCTCTGGTTTGTTTCGGAAATCCGATTGGGAAACTGTGGGCGGCTATAATACTAATTTAATTTATGGTTGGGAAGATCACGATTTCTGGCTATCTCTGATCGAATTAGGTCGAGAAGTCTATCGTATCCCAGAAGTGTTATTTTTCTATCGACAAAAAGCTGATTCTATGAGTCGCTCAATGACCGCAGAACACTATATTTATTCCTATACGCAGCTTTTCTATAATCATCCCCAACTTTACTCCCAAAATATCCAAGCCATTTTTGCCGCTTTAGTCACCTTAAAAGTCGATATATTCGCTCAGTTGGAACAGGCTAGAGAACGAATTAAACAATTAGAAATTCATGAACAAGAATTGCAACAAGAATTGCAAAAAACCCAATTGGATTATCGAGAAGCTGACAGTAAAATAGCCGCAATGGAAAAAAGTAAATTCTGGCAAATGAGAAGGGCTTGGATTAAAATGCAAAAATTGCTAGGTTTGCTGGAAAAAGACCCTATTTATTCCTAAAAGTCAGGTAAAAATGGCGATGGATCAAGACGGGGGATGGGTTGCGCTTCCCTAACCCACCCGACTTTTTAATCGACGGCAATTAAGGAACGATTGCGAAGATAAGCCAAATCTTTTAATAACTGTTGGCTATCACCACCATTATTAAGATTAATCCCCAAAGCCGCTAAATCCGCATCTACCATTAATTTTACCAGTCCCTCGAATGTCACCGACGGCTGCCAACCTAATTTCTCTCTGGCTTTTGTGGAATCTCCTATTAATAAATCCACTTCCGCTGGACGCAAATAACGTTGATCAAACTCCACATAATCCTGCCAATTTAAATTAACGTATTGGAAAGAAATATC
>NZ_JACJQV010000068.1 GCF_014696875.1 Microcystis wesenbergii FACHB-1317
TCGCTTCGGCTGTCATACCATTGTCAGAGATAAAATAACAATTAAAGGCATAAAGCCCCTTGGTAATTTTCAGTATAATTTTCAATATCTCTGGCTCTATGGTTTAATAGAACCTCGAACAGGTAGCAGTTTTTTCTATGAATTCTCTCATTTAGATGGGGAATGTTTTAATCAATATTTAACGCTTTTTTCTCAAGCTTTTTCTGAGGAATTACATATTATTCAATTAGATAATGCTCCCGCACATACGGCGACCGACCTAGAAATACCTGATAATATTATCCTATTTTATCAACCTCCCTATTGTCCAGAAGTAAATCCAATTGAGAGAGTTTGGCTATATTTGAAAAACCTATTGGCCTGGGGCAATTTTAACTCCCTTGATAACTTAAGAAGTAAACTTTACCATCTTTTAAATTCTCTATCCAATAACACGAGCGGGTATTTGACGGGATGGTCTTGGATTTTAGAAGCTCTATGTCTGTCAGGAATTTAGAAAAATGGTATAACAATTGAGAGGGCAAATTCTCCTCAAATATTCCTGAATCGCCCTCTGGGTAAGCAACTCACCTAAAGTTCATTTTTACTAATCAAGAAGTTTTGAGTAATTTTGAGGGAGTTTGTGGAGTAATTGCAAGTTTGATCCCCCCAACCCCCCTTGATAAGGGGGGCTTTGATCCTTCTTGATCAGGGGCTTTGATCCTCCCAATCCGGGCCGCCGCAAATACGGCGATGAGAATGTCAGGTATTACTCCACTCGATTAAAGCGCTAGTCAACCCTTCTAGGGTATATTCTCGCGCCTCGATATCAACACGACCAAATAACTCTTGACAGGTTTTTGAAGTTTGCGGACCGATAGAAGCCAGACAGACTTTTTCTAAGAGGGAATTAACCGATAATTCTGCCGTTTCTTGTTGCAATAACCGATAAAAATTCTGGACGGTTTTGGAACTAGCAAAGGTGACTATATCGACTTTCCCATCTCGAAAGGCTTCCCAGATGCCACTATCCATGCGTGCGGGACATCCGGAATAATATGCGGCCACTTCCGTCACCTGACCAGCTTTGGCCGTTAATTCCTTAACTAATATCTCCCTCCCTCCCGTTTCCACGCGAGGAAAGAGGAATTTTTGCCCCCTAATCGGGTCGGGAAACTCGTTTACCAAAGCATCGGCGACAAAATCCCCCGGGATAAAATCCGCTTTTAATCCCCGTGAGTGCAAAACTTGGCTGGTTTTTTTGCCCACCACGGCGATTTTTACGGTCGCTAAAGCCCTAGCATCTTTTCCCCAAAATGTCAAGCGATCGAAAAAAAAATTAACAGCATTGGCAGACGTTAAAATCAGCCAATCAAACTCTTTTAACTGAGCGATGGCATCGTCTAAACCTTGCCAACGGTCGGGGGGACGAATCTCTAAAGCGGGCATTTCTAGGACTTCTGCGCCTTGATTTTGCAAAATTTCGCTAAATTGACTCGTTTGCTCGGCGGCACGGGTAATAACAATAGTTTTACCTCCTAGGGGTGGGGGAGAGGACATAATCGCCAGATCCACAACTTGACCAATGACCATAATAGAGGGTGAAAGGGACACCCCGGCGGTTTGAGCGAGAATATTTTCTAAAGTGCCGCGCCAAATTTGTTGATCCTTGCGTCCCGCCTGACGGATAATAGCGATCGATTCGTGAATATTTCGCCCATTTTCGCATAATTTCTCGATAATTTGCCCTAAAGACTGACCAGCCATCAATAGTACCAGTGTATCAATTTTTGCTAAAGCTGACCAATCGAGAGACTCGGGAGCGTGAGCGCTCAAGACCGCAAAACAGCGACTAATATCCTTTTCCGTCAGGGGAATTCCAGCCAATAAAGGAGCGGCTAAAGCGGAGGAAATACCGGTTATCAGTTCAAAATCACAGCCAGCCTGCTTTAAGGCTAACATTTCAGGATATACTCGCCCAAAAACCCCCGGATCACCACTTTTAAGCCGAATAACCCGTTTTCCCTCTTGACAATAATTAACCAGTATGCGATTAATCTGATGTTGCTCGGCCCCAGGTTGTCCCCCCCGTTTGCCAACATCGACTAAAACACAGGTTTTCGGCACGAGGGAGAAGATTTGACTATCC
Organism: Microcystis wesenbergii FACHB-1317; assembly: GCF_014696875.1. Taxonomy (GTDB): domain Bacteria; phylum Cyanobacteriota; class Cyanobacteriia; order Cyanobacteriales; family Microcystaceae; genus Microcystis; species Microcystis wesenbergii_A. Next base: position 2,129 of record NZ_JACJQV010000068.1, read on the forward strand.
ACTAGGGCATCATAGAGCAAAACCTCGGCCGTGGCTAAAATTGCTCGCGCTTGCAGGGTGAGAAAACTGCTCTGACCGATTCCCGCACCGAGAAGATAAACTTTACCCTGGGGATGGACGACTGCTGACATAATCGCAAATTTGGGTTTAATCTTGAATTTAGCACTGGAGAAGAAACAAATTACTAGCGCAACAAGGGCAGCAGTAAAGTGACGAAATAATATACTAGGGGAGCGGTGAAGACATAACTATCAGTGCGATCGAGGATACCACCGTGACCGGGGATTAACTGCCCGGAATCCTTGACCCCGGCATCGCGTTTCATCATCGATTCGGTTAAATCACCCAATAAACTGACAATACCAATTAATAGGCCCAAAATTAAGCCCGTCAGCTGCCAATAGGGCCAATCTAAATACCAAGCACCCAAATCGGCCACCGCTATACTGCCTAAAATGCCAAAAAAGGAACCTTCCACGGTTTTTTTGGGACTAATCAGCGATAAAATAGTTTTCCCTAACCATTTTCCCATGATATAGGCTCCGATATCGGCGGCCCAAATGCAACCGAAGGCCAGAAAAGTCACCGTCAAAGCGGCCGGGAATAATTTCGGTTCCATCCACGATTCCGGCCAATATCCCATCAGGGGTAAGTTACTGGCAATGGCCACAGGATTACTTTCAGGAGAAAAACCGACCCGTAAACGAATCCAATAACTAGGTAAGTAACCACCGTAAAACAGACCGAGAATTGAGGTGGAAATGTCGGCAATTGTCGCCATTTTGGGCTGAAAGAGCAGATAAAAACAAATTAACGCCCCAGCCAGGGGAAACATGGCATCGGTGAGGGGGGCTGCCATAGTTGCCGTCAGCAGTAATAATTGCGAAACTACGAGAGTGGTTTTAGCTGCCGGTTCAATGCCTTTAGCGCGAACTAAGCGAAAATACTCTAATTGTCCCAAAAAGACGATAACACCAATGCCGAGGGTGAAATACCAACCCCCAACGATAATAATTCCCAGTGCGAAGGCAATAGCAAAAATAGCGCTGACAATGCGTGGCCAAGGCATGGTTAATCCAGAGAAATTAGGCGGCATTGTCATAATTATATAGATTAAGAAAACTTTATGGAAGGTTATCCCCAATTAAAGTTTATCGCCACTCAGGATAAACATGGGATCAACGGCGGCAAAAACTTGGTGAATACCCCTAGTTTCTAGGCGATTTACTGCCGCTTGGACAATCTCGATATTACGCGCTTGTAAATTAGAAAAGCCTTCAGAAAATTGATAGAGGGTTTCTAAATTATTGGCCGTAGCCACGATGCGGCCGTTGGGTTTCAGATATTGCCACACTTCTTGCAGGACTGATTTAATCGGTTTGCCGCCCTCGATACAGACGCGATCGGGTGCTAGGGATATATTGGGCAGACAATCGGGCGCGCTGCCTTCAAAAACCGTAACATTTTTAACCCCAAAGCGATCGCAATTACGGCGGATTAAACTGGCCACTTCTTCATCCCTTTCAATGGCAATAATCGGACTATTAGGGCATAATAAGCCAATTTCAACGGGAATAGTGCCGGTTCCTGCGCCGATATCCCAGAAAACCCCCCCATCTCCTAACCTCAAAGCGGAAATCATCAATAATCTCACCTCGCGTTTACTCAGGGGAATCCCGGGCAAACGTTCAAACAGTTCATCGGGAATGCCGGGGGTTTTATATAACCAAGTCATGGGGGATCAATTATTGAGAAGCTTCACTACCAAGCATTATTATATAAGTTTGTCAAGTTTTCTTTATCAAGTAAACAGGGACTTTTCTCGGGATAAAACCCTGATAATAGCTCTAAAAAGCTATTATTTGTCATTACAGCTTTTTTCCTGTCAAGGGAGTAGATACCGAGAGGTGGGAGGGGACTTGATGGAACCTAGCATAATTACACGATCTTGTCAAGGATTTTTGGTTAGGAAAAAGTAACTTTTTCTGAGCCAATGTCACAGATATTTTTAGCATCGGTAGCTAAACTGTTCTACCGCAAAAAACCGTGTTAGATTGACTTCGATCGATTTTAAATTGAGTTCGGTTAGGCAATTTGTTAAGTCTCTCATCTTTCCGGGGATGAGGGACTTTCTTAGGGGCAATCCACAGCAAAAACAGCCTCTAAAACTGATTATTGACCCGGACTTGGTGCTTCTCTCGGGGACTCTGGGGAAAGGGGAGTCGATTCAACTATTGGCGCCGGGGCCGGAGGTTGGAGAATATTGCGCCAGCCCTGCATTTGGGAGCGAGCCGAACTGTAGGCGGTACTTTCCGGGGATACGGATTCAGCAAGGCGAATAGCTTCCAGATAACGGCCATTATTAGCTTGGGCCGTGGCTAAAGACAAAAGCTGATAACTCCAACGTTCCAGCAATTCACTCCGTTGCACACCCGCGTCGGTTTGAGTGGAAATATTGGTAACTAAAGCAATCGCTCGGGTTAAACCTTCTGCGGTTCCCGTCGCCGCTAATTGATTAGCCTGCTGGAGATTTTGACCGGCCCGCAACTCTCGGCGCCAACGACGGATATTTTGGGATGCTTCCCCGGAAAGAGCGCGACCGGGGGGAATTTGATTGGCAGTTTCGATCGCTGTGCTATAGTCTTTGAGATTGGCCAAAGCTTGAGCCTGATCTAAAATGGGTTGATCCTCCATGCGTTCAATCCGCGCTTGCCAGTCGCCAATTTCCCGTTGAGCATCTCTGTATAGGACCCGATTGTTAGCGATGGCTCGCGCCTGAATAATAGCGTTACTGAGGGAGTTAATATCGCCGGGGAGAGCTATTTCCCGCGCGCGTTCTAAAATCGGTCGGTCTTCAATGACTTGTATTTGACGATTCCAAGAGCCAATTTCCTGCTGTGCTTGCGACCAGAGGGGATTAGTCCGGGGAACCTCGCCCGCTTTCACGATAGCGGCACTATACTGCTCGATCGTACCTGCTTGTGCTAAATCTCTAGCCTCAGACAGTATTTTTAGATCCTGTACCTGTAACTGCCAGCGCTCCCTCATAGCTAGGGCCGTTTGATGGAGGGGTCGAGAAGGGTCGATTTGTTCTAGTCCCAAGATGCCAGCTTCTAATCCGTCCACCGTGCCGGCTTCCGCATCTAAGGCCGCTGCGGACAAGAGGGACCAATCGGTGACATCTTCTTTAATTTTGAGGTCTTTGGGGGTTTGGTTAGCCAGATCCCGAAGAGCTTGCCATTGCTTCCGCTCAATTAATCTTTCGGCGTATTCTTGCAGTTTATCCTCGGTTTTCCCGATTAATTTTTGGGCCTCTTGATAGGCATAACTACTGGCTTGAATTTTTCTAGCTTCTTCGATGACTTTCAACCAATTGTCGAGACCGCCCTGGGCAAAGAGATTAAAGGCATTATCTAATTTACTGCTATCTTCCCGGGCGACGGTAATTTTAGCGATCGCTTCATTATACTTAACCGTTGCCCAATATTCGTTATTTAAGTTCAATAAATCCACTGCCAGACGGAAAGATTGATTCCAGTTGGAAGCGCGGAGATTTTCCTCTAGTTTGCTTAAGATCTCGTTGCCTTCCGTCCAAGTTCCTTGCCACTTGGCGATTCTTTCTTCAATAATTGCCGCTACTGCCATATTACTGGGGATTTGACGAGCTTTAGCGATCGCTTGCCTTAAATTTCCTGCTTGATAGTCTTTTTCAGCCAAATTCAGGATATCTCGCGCCCATTCTTCCACCTGTTGATTAACTTGCGATCGCAGGGGATGGTCATCGGGTAAAGCTTCCACTAGGGCAATTGCCTCGAGTAAACCTGCCACGGTGCGACTATCGGCGGAAAGTTGAGCGCAGTAGAGACGCAGGGAGGCAGAAGCGATAGGCCAGAAGATTTTTGGGCAATTGGGCGACTTCTGCATATTTAATAACTGCCAAGTGGCGAGAAAGCCAACACTGCCAAAGACCACCACAAATAAAGCCGCCCAAACTTTCCAAGTGAAACGATGCTGGTATCGGTACCAAAAGAGAAAAAGAAAAGACTTAGTTTTCTCAGGCCAACGAGTCAGGGAGTCAATCGATTCTCGTTTGACTAGATTTTTGGTTAATTCTTTTCCTTTAAACATTCACGACTCCCTAGCAGATATTTTAGATAGATTTTACCCTAATGGCGCTCATTGCCCAACTTCTCAGCAAGATTCAGCCTGTAGAGACTCGACTAATTCGATTAATTGTCTCTCGTTGGCATTATACACTTCCCGACAAAACTCACAGATGGCTTCCGCTTGTTTATCCTTTTCGATAATGTCTTTTAATTCATCGACCCCGAGGAATTTTAAAGCTCCTAAGGCCCGTTCAAAAGAGCAATCACAATCAAAACGCAGCATCTGCACAGCTGGAAAAATTTCTAGACCCATATCTCCGAGAAGTTCCTGAAAAATATCTTCTAGTCCTTTTCCTGCCCGTAAAAGGGGCGTAAATCCCGTTAATTTTCGCAATCTCGACTCTAAACGAGCCACCAAGACCTCATCCCTGGCTGCTTCTTTAGAGAGAACTTGTAATAAAATTCCCCCGGCAGCCGTTACTCCTGTGGTCGTACCGACAAAAACTCCCACTTGCAAAGCAGAGGGAATTTGTTCCGATTGGTCTAGATAGTAGGCGATATCTTCCCCCACTTCCCCAGAAACTATCTCGACGATGCTTTCTTGAAGTTCATTTCTCTCCTCGCCTTTTTCTTCCCGTAAGACTCGCACATAACCCTTGTTACCGACGGCGCGACCCACATCTAATTTACCCTTAGCATTGGGGAGTAATTCCACCTGGGGACAGTCCACATAACCGCGCACCGTGCCATCGAGTCCAGCATCAACTAAAACACCGCCTAGGGGACCGTCGCCTTTAATGCGAATATTGATCCTAGAACCGGGTTTTTTTAAACTGGAAGCCAAGAGTAAAGCCGATGCCATCGTGCGACCGAGAGCGGCGCTGGCTACGTTAGATAATTGATGTCTTTGGCGAGCTTCTTCGGTTAAACGGGTGGTAATCACTCCTACTACTCTAATTCCCCCATCGGCGGCCGTGGCGCGGATTAATTTATCTGCCATACTACTTACTGTTATCCTTGGAAAACGCTGTCCCGATTTTTAGTTATTCTTTAACTAACTTAACAAAAATTATCAGACAATCATATGTTCGGCAATTTTCAACAAAGTCAGCTGCGTATCGAAATCTCGGCCAGTAAACAGGCTATCCGGGATAGTTTGCTCAAAACTGCTCATCTCCGTCAATGGCTGTGGCCGCAAATGCTCTCACCCAATCTACCCGATAAATTAGAGGAAGGTTTGACTTTTACCTCTTGGTTAGGTTTAATTCCCGTACAACATCAGGTTTTATCGGCCAATGACCAGTGTTTACGCTTGCTTTTGAGTCAAGGTATCGATGGCTATCACGAATGGTATTGGGGCGATGGTTGGTTACAATCGCGGTTAGAAGGCATTTCTCTCCTTCCCCTCAATCTCGGTCAAACTCTCAGTTTATTGAAATTACGACTATTTCTGAGCAATCAAAAGTAATGAGTAATGAGTAAACAGTGAACAGTAATCAGTGAACAGTAATCAGTGAACAGTAAACTAAAAACTCACACCTGATAACTGATAAGCTGTTCGTAATTTAAATTGCTTGTTGAGACGAGGCAAGAGGCAAGAGTCAAAAGGCAACACCCCCCCAACCCCTAGGGTTGATTCATTTAAATTAAGTATAGCTAATTTTGAGTCAATAAATTTGAATGAAAATTCTCAAGTTTATCTTTTTCTAATCAAAAGAGTTAGTGACAATAACTAATCTTTAATCCTCTGCCAATCTTGATTATGAATAAAGTGATAAAGCCTGTTCCCAAGTCACTAAAAGCCTATCTCTCTTGAAATTTTCTGAGAGTACATCCTGTTAATTTAGCTAATTTTTCTGCTTCTTACGTCGATAAAACTATCAGTTTTTCCCAACGTTCAGCTAACCACCTCTGTCCCTCTGTTATTGAGAGAA
>NZ_JACJQV010000069.1 GCF_014696875.1 Microcystis wesenbergii FACHB-1317
TTCCCCGCTTCAGTCCCAGAGTTGTGACTTCTGAATCTGGGGGTGGCTATCGCCGTTACTCTCAACTTGTAAAGATTTATTACAAGTGTATTGACCTTGAGTCCCCTTGCCTAGTTTGGTATCGGGTGATACTAAACGTCGGGACATATAAACAGTTATAAGGTTGGTCGGAGTTGACCTGTTAGATTCAGTTAGGGGACTGAAGACCTTACTAGGCGGTTATTTCAGGTATTTCAACCCTATTTCATGCCTAAACGTTTCGCACGGCTTAATATATTCTAGCTTCCACGTTGCTGCAGCAATGGCGTACTGCTACCCAGTGCCTTCAGCATCGCACTTTAACCCACAGCTTCAATCAATCTGCATGGTACGTTCCCCAAAATTGATCGGTGGAGCAGTAAGACCCCCATTAGGAAACGCACCCTACCAGATCGGCGATCGCTACTTCAACGCTTCGATCGTAACTAAACCACCCTCAATTGCCTGAATTCGCAAATCGTATCCTCGTAATAGCTGCATCCCAATCAACGGAACCGTCTCTGATTCGTTGATGTAAATCTCACGATATTGCCCGTCCCAGATCACAAGCCCGATGTAAACTTCAAACGTGCAGAAAGTCCCATCGCCTAATGTCGCAAGATCTCGACCCTCCCAAATAAACCCTAACCTAGCAATTATGTCAGACGGCAAGGTGAGAAAACCCGAAAATCCTGTATCAATTACAGCATCTACTATCTGCATAGTTTCATTATTTCTGACCGCGATCGCCAACATCGCCTCACACCCTTGATTTACACGACCTTGCATCATGGCTTTGTTCTCAGGCTCCTTGCGCCAAAGTGATCAACGGCTGAATGCCCAATGCGAACAAACCATGTCTGAGTATCAGGCACTCGTGCAGAAAGTTGCTTCGCTGCGCTTACCAAATCATCCGCTACTTCAAAAGCCCCTGTTTCAATGTCGATCGCCACAATTCTCCCCTGATTTCCCTCCTCGACTTGGGGACGCACCTGAGATTGATAAATCTCATTACCACGTCGAGCAAATTCTTCTTTACTGTAGCGGGGTTGTCGAACTGTCATTGAAGCGACCCTGGAGCGACTTTTGCCCCTCTATTTTAACCAAACATTGGGAATCTTCCCTAACATTCCTCAACTGGACCCACCAGAGCGACATCTCACCTAAACTCACAGTTTCAATCCATGGGCATGGTGCGTTCCCAAAAATCGATCGGTGGAGCAGTAGGACTTGCATTAGGGAACGCACCCTACAAGATCGGCGATCGCACTGTGTGCGCCGATTTGTTAGCTCATTATCGGGATGTTGCCTTCAGGGTCGATCATGCGGATCAATTCAAGAACCTCGGTCGGATTTGTCGAAAACCATTCGTTCCCTGGAGCGGTTTTGATCGACCGTCCTCTTAAGCGTAGGATAGAATGCAGTGCCGCTTCCCAATGCGAAGGAAAGGGCGTCCACATCACCAATGCAATGTGGGGAACTTCTGGAAGGGCAGTGGTCGACTGACTAAGAATCCGTCGGAGGGGATCCCGGTCTGTGCGGCCAATCTTGCACGGCCACCGGTTTTCCTCCTTTGCGTCTGGATGACTTTGGTAGACTTTGAAATAGTAAAGATAGATTGCTGATTCTCCCGAACCGAACTCAAGTTCGGCTGAAGCCACAACACCTGCGGAGTCATTGGGTTCATCCTCGGCAGATAGTTCATGTTCCACTTCCGACTCGTCTGCGGATCGAATCTTCCACATTCCATATCCTGGATTCGTCGCGAGACCTTCTCTTTTCAGGTATTGAAGTGCCTTCTTAACCGAAGCTTCGAGGTTCGCGGCATTCGCTTCAACGCCACCACGTTTTGTATGAACCTCAGGGATTTTCGTGACTATATCGTTTCGACGAACGATCCTTCCTGCATACAATTCAAGAATCAGCTCTCGAATCACCTCCGGCATAAGCGGGATTCCCGCATATTGGTATGCGGATTCGATCCGCTCAGCTTCTCCGTCGGATTCTGGCATTTTCTTTTTAGCTAACTACATATTATAGGTCAACTTTCTGCACAACACTCTCTAGAGTAACGATATAGGTTAACTTTCCCTATATCACACCCAAAAGCGTGTTAACCAAATGAGCTTACTGCAAACAGCCTCCTCTAAGGAGACTGATCAAAGAATCCTTCCAGAATTCTAGCAAAGATTCTTAGATATGACTGCACTTTGTCACAAAATTTTACTATTATTTTGACACTCTTAATGGTTAGAAGGGAAACATTGATCGCCAAGTCTGGTCAATTTTTGTTCAACGCATTTCAGGAAATGACCTAAATAAGTAGCTAGAGATAATTAATTACGCATATTTAACCACCTTTTGCACCACTACTTATTACTTAATTACTGTTTATTTTGTAATTTTATCACTAATTCTTGGAAAGGTTGCCAATCGTCTTTATAAGTAATTGCTTCCCAAACCGATTCGATTAGCGGTCTAAGTAAAGCAGTTTTAGGATTATAATGCTTTAAGGTATCGCCAATTTGAGACAAGGAATCTGAGGGTAATTGATTTAAGACCAAACTATATAATTCTCGCCAACGTTGCCAATCAGCTTTCGGTAAATCCATATTTTCAAGAATTAGAGAACTATTTTCTCGCCAACCGTAATTAAATTGTTCACTTAATTGATAGAAAAAGTCATGATAACCGAGGCCAGTTTCTTCGAGAACTTCCACGGTTTTGCTGACCAGTAAAGCGGATTCGGGAGTAAAAATATCCTCAAAACCTAACTTTTTGAGCATCATTTTTTGATAATAAAAATTGTAATGCTGGTCATAGTTAGCCAAAGCCAGATCTAACTCTAACAAGGAGACGACCATGGCCAGGGGAGATTGCAGTAACTCTAGATTTAAGCGACAGATAAAAGGCTGATTGCCATAACTATAACGGCCGCCGTAGTCGAAATAGGCCGCCGTAAATTGGGGGTTATAGGAAGGAATAAAAGCGTAGGGACCATAATCGAAACTTTCCCCAGTAATTGACATATTATCGGTATTGAGAACCCCATGACAAAAACCTGCAGCCATCCATTGGGCTGCTAATTTAGCGGTTCTTTCAATCAAAGCATCGTAAAATTTTAAATAGCGATCGCTATCTTGGGGATTGACTTCGGGATAATAATAAATAATCACATGATCGAGGAGTCTTTTAATTAAATCGCTACGTTTAATATGAAATAAACGCTCGAAAGTCCCGAAACGAATATGAGAATTACTAACTCGAATCATCACCGAAGATCGCGTCGGGGAAGGTTCATCGCCACGCCAGAGGGGTTCCCCCGTTTCCACCAAACTCAAACAGCGAGAGGTATTCACCCCTAAACCGCGTAAAGCTTCCCCGGCTAAGACTTCTCTAACTCCACCCTTGAGAGTTAACCTACCGTCCGCATGACGGGAATAGGGAGTCCGTCCCGATCCTTTCGTACCAAAATCGTATAATTTGCCATCAATACCCCTAACTTGACCGTAGAGAAAACCGCGACCATCTCCCAAAAAAGGATTATACTCGCCAAATTGATAACCATGGTAACGCAGGGCCAAAAAGGGGGTCAGGGCTTGAAATTTACCAAAAGCCTCGATAAAATGCTCATCTAAGGTTAATTCTGGCTGAATTCCCACCAAAGGTAATAAAGCATCATTGCGAAAACGAAGGATATGACGGGGAAAATCCGCAGCCGCAACTTGATCGTAGTATTGGTCCCCCAAGTCCTGCATGGCGCTTTCGTAAGGGAGACTGAGAAAGGGATTGGTGAGATGGTCTGTCATAGTGGTGGTGTCGATCGAGCGTTGAGGCGATAAAGTGATAAAGATAGCCAAAAAATTTTCCTACTGAGACTATCAAACAGCGATGCCCGATTCTATTATGTATCAAGGGGACTATTTTCTTGTCCTTGAGGCCGATCAACCTGAACAATTCCAGACTCCCGACCAGTTGCGGGATAAGTTAAAAGATTTAATCACCGCAAAACCGGAGATTTGTCCCCGACAATTGGCGAAATTCTCTAGTTTTGAGGAAAAATCTCTCTATCTGCGCGATAATTACTGCGAGTTAGACCTGGGGCAGGGGGGTTATCTACAATGGTATGTGGTCCGTTTGGAAAAATAAGGAAACCCGCTTTTTAACTTTTTACTTTCTAACTTGATCATTATGGGAGAAATAGAAGATTTACTGGCACAAATGAAGGCAGAATACCAGAAACGGGATCAGGAAAAACCGATGCCATCCCCTTCTTCTCACCAAGAAAAAGATCGTTCCCCGGCCGAATTTAAGGTTAATTATGCCGGCGATTCTTCTACCGATGCGCTTTTAAAAGCTTTAGCCTTAGAAAACCAAGAAAGGGAACAACAGGAGGCAGCGGAAAAAGAAAAAGCAGCGGCATTAAAACAGCAGCGCAAGCGAGAAGCTTTAACTAGAAAGGCGAAGCAATGGTTAGATAAATTGGATGCCAAATCGGAGGAAGGACGCTGGTTTGAGGAGTTTTCCTATAGCTACGATTCTCCGTTAGAAGCGGCGATTACCTATCTAGAAGCTTTGGGAGAAGTGGATATTTCTAAATGATCAGGTCTAATTTAAAGTTGTGGGTAAATTGGCCGCGTCAAAAACTCGATTATGCCACCAAATATTATCACCGGCGCTAATATTTGTGCCGTAACGAGGGACGACACCATAAACAGTGCCGGGGTCATAATCCAAAGCTTGACTGATGAGATTGTAGAGACGTTGTAGATCAAAACCCCGGGGGTCACAATGGGGATATTTTCCTTGATTAATCAGAAAACTATCCACGGCAAAATGGCTGACAATTTGCGGTAATTGTCCCGTTTGTAAGGCTGCTAGGAGATAATATTTCGCCGTTTGTTGGTATTGAAAATCGCTGTAACCGGGGAGGGTTTGCAAGCGTCCTTTGGTCAAACAGTGGGATCCCGGCGCTTGTACCAGTTCAATGTTAACGCTGGAGATGACCCGACGATTTCTTTCGGCAAAAACCGGCCGCAAGCGATCGCAATTAGGGTGGGATAGCTGCTGACAAATCGCCTCTGTTGCCCATAATGCGGTGCTTTTTGCCCCATCAAAGTAATTTGTGGGATATTCTTTGACTAAACGCTTAAAGAAGGCTTCTGAAGGCGTATTTAACCAAATTCTCGCTCTTTTTTCTAACTCAGGGGCCGATCGCGTACTCAAAGGAACACCCTCTAAAGCAAGCGCAAAACCCTTGACGCGGACAGTTTCTGGGGTAAGTTGCCACAGTTGACGCACTAATTGATCTCTGGTGTCTGCGGGCAGCATTTCGGCCGCTTGTTCATAAAAAGTGGCCGTGGGACGGTGACGTTCAAAAAAAGGCCGGGCGATCGAGTCTAAAATGTCTCTATCCCTGGAATTCGGTTTGCGGGGGATGTAAACATTGGGACCCAATTTCATCGGACCGCGAGCATATTTTTTCTGTTCTTCGATGTTACCCGCAGTCATACTCCAAGCTGTGTCGTGGAGAATAAACAAAGGGGTGCGCTCGAGGGTTAATTCGGTTTCTGGCGGGGCAATTTGCAAAAATTCGGCGATTTTCTGCTTTTCTAACTCATCTAGGCTCTTACCGGCTAAATTCTCCCCCACAGTGGAGGGATTAAAAATATTTATGGTGGCAGTGGAGAGACTAGAGGTATTCAGTTTTAAAATCAGTAGGGACAAGACCAAGCTAATCACCAAAGAAGTCACTCCCCATCGCCATTGTTCCGGGGGAAAGATAGAATATCTAGGGAGAGAAAATTGTCTTGATTTTTGCCGTCTTTGTCGATTCATCGGACTCTTTTAAGTAGTTGGACAAAAGTAAAGTTAACTGTAGGGTAAGGAGTCGGTCGTCAGTAAGAATTGCGGCAATTTACATTTCTTAAGATAGACAACAGAATTTATGTCCGACTACTTAACTCTTTCCACCCATTGTATTGACTTTCTCGAAAAAGGGAATTAATACTAAATCCGTTGAGTATATGCTACCTATCAGGATAGGCACTCTTGCAATAGGCAGCTTTATTCTCCCCACTTCCCCACACCCCACACCCCACACCCCACACCCCACACCCTACACATAATTACTGAGGAACCATTGGGTATTAAAAGCTCGATCGCAGGATATTTCTAGTAATCTTATCCCTGATTCCGGTAAAACTGCGATTTTTTGCTGAAAATCAGTCCAATCGCTGATTAAATGGTAATCGATACCGTAGGTGTGACAGAGTTGGCAAAAGTCGATATTTTGGGGAGTGGCAAAAAATTCTTCAAAGGGAGGGTCAAATTTGGCGATCGGCAACATCTGGAAAATGCCTCCCCCCTTGTTATTGATTAAAATTATGGTCAAGGAGCCAACAAAATATTTTTTGATTAAAAAACCATTTGTGTCGTGTAATAGGGCTAAATCTCCCGTTAATAGCAGGCTAGGGACATTTTTATAAGCCATTCCTATCGCAGTGGAGAGGTTGCCGTCGATGCCATTGGCCCCGCGATTAAAATAGGGACGAATTTTGCGATCGCTAGGCGGGTTAAAAAATTCGGCATAGCGAACAGGCATACTATTAGAGATAAAGATCGGGGTGCGGGGGGGGAGGTATTGGGAGAGCAGCCAGGGGATTTTTCCTTCAATCAGTTTAGTTTCTGCTGCCAAAAGGCGATCGATAGTTAATCTAGCTTGCTGGTCGAATTTTTGCCATAATTGCCGATATTCTCGGTTATTATCGGGTTTTTCTGGGAATAGATGCCCTAATTGCTCGATATTTCCCCTGAGATGTCCGGTTTTTCCCTGTAGAGGATCGTAATTATCGGGATGGGGATCGATAATCCAACGCGGACAGTCGATTTCTTCTAACCAGGTCCGTAATTCTTTGCTGGTGGGTAGTTCCCCAATTTGCAGGACAACATCGGGGGTTAATTGGGTTTTAATGGCAGCATTCCGCAATAATAAATCATAGGTGGTGATGAGATGGGGATTTAACCCTGCATAGTTTCGCAGAGGAGATAAAGCTTCTGCTAAGACGGGATATTGTTGCGATCGGGCTAAATTAGCGATCGCCTGACAGTAACTTTCGGGGTTTTGCGGGGAAGCTAATCCCGCAATGATAATTCCTTGACGGGGTAAAGAAGGAATTTCGAGAATTGAGTGGTTAATGGGGATATTTTGCCGAGATATATGGCTAAAAAAAGCCTCTTGGTCAAAATTAGCCTCTAAATTGTTAATTTCTAGATCGGGAGTTGGTGCGAGGGGATCCCGAAATGGTAAGTTCAGATGCACCACTCCGGGAACAGGATCGAGACAGCGAAACCACGCGTGGATGATAGTTTGACGGAGATAGCGTAAACGCTCGATATTGGCACTAGGACAGCTAATTTCCGCTTGCCAGTTGGGATAATTACCGTAGAGTTTGACTTGATCGATAGTCTGACCGGCGTGAGCATGACGCAATTCTGGGGGGCGATCGGCGGTTAGAATTAATAAAGGGACATGACTTTCTTTTGCTTCAATGACTGCGGGATAAAAATTAGCCGTGGCGGTCCCGGAAGTGCAGACTAAAACCACCGGTTGATATAATTGTTTGGCTAATCCCAGGGCAAAAAAAGCGGCCGAGCGCTCGTCTAAGATGGGAATAGCTTCAATCTGGGGATGTCTTGCCAAGGCTACCGTTAAAGGAGTCGATCGCGATCCGGGAGAAACCACCCCTATCTTCAATCCCAAACGGGCCAATGTTTCAACTAAAATAGAACCCCAAAGTGTATTAAGATTGCGAAAATCGATCGACATTTATCAGTTCAGTGCAAAGGTTAGGGGACAATAAGTTAAAGAGTCTATTAATAAATTTAACATTGGCTGGAACTGGCCAAGAATAAGTTATTCCTAAGTCAGTGATGCAGAAGTTATTAAAAAGGGGCGAAGGCAATTGGCCCCTACAATAATATTATGGAGCCAATGGTAGGGGCGCATCACCTGCGTCAAAAATGTCCTATAGATATTTCGACCAAATTGAGATGCACCCAGTTTTCAAGTTCCCTATAGCCAAAGCAAACTAACATCAATAGGTTTTGAAAATTTTCCCTTATGATCCTGATTACAGACCAAATTTACCAGCGCATTTTCACCCACGCAGAATCCACCTATCCCGAAGAATGTTGTGGGTTACTCCTAGGAAAAATTACCGAGACAGCAGCCGAAGTTATCAGCATACAGGCAACAGAAAATAACTGGTCAGGTAATAGGAAAAACCGCTTTAGTATTGCCCCAGAAGTGCTTTTACAAGCTCAAAAATCGGCGCGGGAAAACCAGCTAGAAATTATCGGTATCTATCATTCCCATCCCGATCATGCCGCCATTCCCTCGGAAATTGATCGCCAATTAGCCTGGTCAGGATATACTTATTTAATTGTCTCCGTAGTTTCAGGGCGGGCGATCGATTTACAAGCTTGGCAACTGGACGAAGGCGAACAATTTCAAATCCAACCTCAAGAATTAAAATGTTTTTGACATCGCTTGAGAACAAAAAAGAAAGGCTGGGGAAAGTTTTTAAAATCCATAATTCCCAGCACCGTATTATCATCTACTTTCCGAAAAGAGTCATTAATCGGCAGATAATCATAAATCATCGTGGCGCTAACTTTATCCCGATATTTCATCATTCGCAGTCTAGCCTGACTTGTCTCTGTTTTTAGCAAGGAGTTGGTCAGCATTAGCAAAGGTTTCAGAGAATTATTTTTCAGTATCGGCAGCTTCAAAATCCAGTTCATGGCCGTGGGATTGGGTGCCACCTTAAAGATTTTTCCCTGACCATCTAAAAATAACAGGGGGTGGACATTCTCAGTATCGACAAATTCTTTACCATACCAATTAGATGCCTCTAATAAACCATCCATCGGGTGATTTGTCTGAAGTCCAGAACCTTGCCAAAGACCGAGCATAAAGTCTAAACTCACGGGTTCGAGAGCGTCAAACAATTGTAAAGCTCTTTCGGTCGTCGTTTGACCAGCTTTAAGAATCGACTGGCAGCTTTCTAATTCTAATGTTTCCATTGTTTCGCTCTCCTTGTGTCCTGACAATGATATTATAGCTGCCCAGCCAAAGGGTGGGGGATTGCCCCTCGGTTAAAATCACCAAACATCCGACATATTTTCAGTCGATGGGTCATCGTATCGCTTTAGAGTTTCCAGCCATTCACTCATTTCTTCCTTGATGGTTTCTTTAAGTTCTTGCAAATCATCTTTATCTATTAGACCTTTTTCCAGTAAGAAAGTGTAGAACTTTTTCAGACTACCTGCGTTAGCCTTGATGCTTGATTGACTGGCCCACAGGGCCTTTTTGATAAACCAATAACCCAATTCTCGCCAATGGTCAAGGAGTTGATATTCTCGTTCGGAAATTCGCCGTTGTTGACGAGCTTTTTGCAGGGATTTTTCCGCTCGCGAGCGATCTAACCAGGGTAATTCGGCAGTAGAATTGAAAGACCAGGGCAAATTTTTTAAGATATCGGCAATTTTAAGAATCATACTCAGTTCATCTTTTCCGAGCTACTTTCGGACTATATCTAATCTATGAGCGATCGATCTACCCTGTCAACAGATATAAATTATTTGAAAAACCCCCTAGGATGAGTTAGGAGGTTACAGGGAAAAAATTAATCAGGGTTGATGGGATTAACTGGCGCTAACTTCAGCGGGATAAACGCTAACTTGACGGCGACTTTTATCCTTGTATTCAAATTTGACCACACCATCAATTAAAGCGAATAAAGTATCATCGCCACCACGACCAACATTTTTACCCGGGTGAACTTTAGTACCTCGTTGACGGATGAGAATATTTCCCGCTTTTACCACTTGACCACCGTAGCGCTTAACGCCTAGTCTCTGGGAACGAGAATCGCGTCCGTTGCGGGTACTACCCGTACCTTTCTTATGAGCCATAATTTCTCTCCAAATGCTTTTTTGATTCTAAAAGTTATTCTTCTTCATCGCTACTATCTTCCACAACTTCAGCGCCAAAGGTAGCAGCAGTGGCGACTAGGGTTTTACCGTTATAATTGATTGAATCAATCATAAAACGGGTAATTTCTTGACGATGACCGCGTTTTTTACGGGTTTTCTTTTTCGGGCGCATTTTATAGACAATAACTTTTTTGCCCCGACGATGTTGCATGACAGTGCCTTCGACGGTGGCCCCTTCGATAAAGGGTTGACCGATGCTAATATCATCCTCATCATGGATTAATAGCACTTTGTCGATGGTATGGGTACTTTGTTCATCGACGGGAAGAAGTTCGATATCGTAATAGCGACCGGGTTCCACCCGAATCTGTTTGCCACCGGTCTCAATAATTGCGTAACTCATGAATTTTCTGCGCTCGTTTTGCCGTACAGGTAGCTGAAAAAAATTCCAGCTTTTGTGCTAATGTCCTCACCTGATCCGAGCAGGAATTGACACAATTTACTATTATCTAATATTCGGGGGGCGATTGTCAAGCTTTTTAGCCACCGATTGGCTATATACTGAAAATAATCTTACGAAAAACTCAATTAAACCGTTATGGAACAGTGGGAAAGCAGAGGACACCTGTTAACCGAACAAATTAACCCAAACAGCCTAAATTTAGACCAATTAAACCCGCTCGAATTGGTGGATCTCTTCAATCGCGAGGATGCCCAAACCCTAAAAGCGATCGCCATGGCCCAGCAAGAATTGGCCCTAGCGATCTCCCTGACCGGTCAGGCTCTGGCTAAAGGTGGCAGACTCTTTTACATTGGGGCGGGAACCAGTGGCCGGCTGGGGGTTTTGGACGCGGCCGAATGTCCTCCCACCTTCTGCACTCCCCCGGAATTGGTACAGGGAATTATTGCCGGTGGAGCGGCGGCGCTGGTGCGTAGTTCCGAAGATTTGGAGGATAAAGCGGAAGATGGGGCGGCGATTATTGCCCAGCGAGAAATTCACGAATTAGACGTGGTAGTGGGGATTACCGCCGGGGGGACAACCCCCTACGTTCATGGGGCTTTACAGGCGGCAAAACAGCGAGGTGCGACGACGATTGCCATTAGTTGTGTCCCCGCCGAACAAGTGGAGATCGCCGTGGATGTGGATATCCGCTTATTGACAGGACCAGAACTTTTGGCCGGCTCCACCCGTCTGAAAGCGGGAACGGTGACGAAAATGGCTTTAAATATCCTTTCCACAGGGACAATGGTCATGTTAGGCAAGGTTTACGGCAACCAGATGGTCGATGTGGCTGTTACTAATCATAAACTCCATGACCGCGCCCTGCGGATTATCTGCCACCTTACCGATATTAGTCGTGAGGAAGCGGCAATTTTACTAGAAAAAAGTGGCCGCCGGGTTAAACTGGCTTTGTTAATGCAGAAAACGGGACTTTCGGCGGCGGCAGGACAAGAATTGTTACAAAAGCATCGGGGTCAATTACGGGCCGCTCTGCAAGCTTATAATCAAATTGATTGATAAATACCTATTGATTTTGACTTTCCTATGGTTAATATTTCTTCGGAAATTGCTGCGATCGCTGTTATTTTCCTCGTCGCTGCTGGTATCTTGACTTGGAGTTTTTATCGGTCTAAACCCTACGGACAACTGGGAATTTTAGCTTGGTTACAATCCTTGGTACTAATCGCTCCTTGGTTAATTTTTTTCGGGCTATTTGCGGCCGGAATTGAACTCAATCTAGCGGTAATTCTCTTTTTACTGGTTGCTGCCACCATTATCTATATTTATTTAGGCAACCGTTTACGCTTACTGAAAACCAATCAGATAATCGAACCGAAAGTTAACCAGGCAGTTAGCGAGTCCGTTACTCCCCTAGAAACCCCGGCAGCGGTGACAGCAATTGTGCCGGATGTGATGCCAATTTCCGAACAGGATCTAAAAGTTATTCAGAGTATTTTTGGGATAGATACTTTTTTTGCTACTGAGACTATCTCTTTTCAGGAAGGAGCCATTTTAAAAGGCAATTTACGGGGAGAACCGGATAGTGTTCACTCGCGCTTAACCCAGAAATTAAGTGATCATTTTGGCGATAAATATCGTTTATTTCTGGTGGAAGGAACCGAGGAAAAACCGGTGGTAATTATCCTTCCCAAAACTAATGATCCTAGTCCTGCCACTCTTGCTCAAAAAAATCTCTCTTTAGTTTTGTTAGTAGCTACTATTGTCACCAGCTTAGAAGCGGCGGGAATTTTATTGGGTTTTGATTTGTTTAGTAATTGGCAGAGATATCGAGAAGCAATTCCCCTGAGTTTGGGTTTATGGTCGGTATTAATTGCCCACGAAATCGGTCATCTAATTATCGCTAAACGCCATAATGTTCGTCTCAGTTTACCCTATTTTCTTCCCACTTGGCAGATTGGTTCTTTTGGGGCGATTACTCGTTTTGAATCTTTATTACCTAACCGCAGTGTTCTATTTGATATAGCTTTCGCCGGTCCTGCTTTGGGAGGTTTGGTTTCTTTAATCTTGTTAATTGTTGGACTGACTTTATCTAATTCTGCCAGCCTTTTTCAAATCCCTAGTACCTTTTTCCAAAGTTCAATTTTAGTTAGTTTTTTAGCGCGGATAGTTTTGGGCGACGAGTTACAAAATGCTGTTATCTCCGTGCATCCTTTAACTGTTATCGGTTGGTTAGGATTGGTGATTACCGCCCTTAATTTACTGCCTGCTGGACAGTTAGATGGTGGCAGAATTGTTCAGGCTATTTATGGTCGCAAAATTGCCCGCCGCACCACTGTGGCCACTTTGGTCATTTTGGGCATTATTTCCTTAGTTAATCCCAGTAATCCCATTCCTCTCTATTGGACAATTTTAGTCGCTTTTTTACAAAGAGAGTTGGAAAGACCTGGTTTAAATGAGTTAACCGAACCCGATGACAACCGCGCTGGTTGGGGTTTATTACTACTCTTTTTAATGTTGGCGACTCTGATTCCTTTAAGCCCTAGTTTAGCGGGACGGTTAGGCATCGGTGGCTAAATACTTCCCCGAAATTCTTGCCATTGATTGCCGTCAAAAAAAAGCTTGACAAAAACTCAAGTCTTGACTTATAATTTTATTATAATGGGAATCCGTGTCCGCCTATAGACTCCTGATTTTTCGGTAAGATATAGCCCCCAGCATTTAGCCCTGAAGATTTGACTTTTGGAGTTGCTCAAAATGTCTAACGAAACTGTCACTTATTCCCTAGAAGCTGTCCTGACAAGGATTGAGGGGAAAATCGACTCTCTGGAAAAACGCCTTGACGAGAAAATCGACTCTCTGGAAAAACGTATTGATGAGAAAATCGACTCTCTGGAAAACCGTATTGATGAGAAAATCGACTCTCTGGAAAACCGTATTGACGAGAGATTTGACAAGATAGAAGACCGGTTAACTAAAGTAGAAATAGGACAGGCCGAACTCAAGGGAGAAATCAAAGCTTTGGATGAACGAGTAAGCACAAAAATCGAGGGATTAACTGCAAGGGTTGCCTATCAGGAATTCACCAATCGAGGGATTCTGATAGCATTGGTAGTCGCTATTTTAGGAGGTGCCGCTAAACTTTTTGGTTTTTTCCCTAATCCTTAGAAGTTGCCGGTAGCCGTACCTAGTAGATAGGCTCTTCCCAAAAATTTTTCGCTCATTACCCCGATCATCCGTTAGAATAGATTCAGAATTTAAGGATAAAACCTCATCTATGAATCCCGTTGTTTTGGTGCATGGTTTTCTGGACACTACTGCTGTTTTTAAACCGATGAGCAAGTATTTAAACCATCATGGTTGGCAGGTGCATAGTTTTAATCTAATTCCCAATCATGGTTACGAAAAGTTAGAAGTTTTAGCCGGTCAGGTGGACAATTATATCGAGAAAAACTTTGCTAAAGAGCAGAAAGTAGATCTGATTGGGTTTAGTATGGGAGGATTAATTACCCGCTACTACCTGCAAAGATTGGGAGGAGTGGCAAGAGTGCAACGTTACCTAAATATTTCTGCTCCGAATCGAGGCACTTTAACTGCGTATAGTTTACCCTTAGATGGGATTAGACAAATGCAGCCGGGGAGTCAATTTCTAGAGGATTTAAATCAAGATTGTCAACAAATTTTAAATAAAATTAAAACCACAATTATCTGGACTCCCTACGATTTAATGATATTTCCCGCCCATAGTTCCCGTTTATCGGTGGGCAAAGAAATTTCCATTCCCGTATTGTTTCATGCTTGGATGGTCAAAGATAGCAAAGTTTTAACAACAATTAAAGAGACCTTATTAGAATAGAAATACTGGTTGTCTCCAACACTGGAACAAGGTCAAAATATTACCGACAAAAGAGTTAATTTTTATCAAAAAAGCTTGACTTAAGGTTATAATTGTGCTATGAGATCAAATTCCCCAAGGTGTCACCATGTCCACTCAAGAACCCACCCTAACCGATGTTCTCAACGAACTGAAAAGCTTCCAAACAGCAGTAAATCAACGTTTTGAGGCGATAGACCAACGTTTTGAGGCGATAGACCAACGTTTTGAGGAAATAGACCAACGTTTTGATACTATGGGGCAACGCTTTCAGGAAATAGACCAAAGATTAGACAAACTCGACTATAAATTTGACACCTACGAAAAAGCCTCCGAGAAAGTGCTGAGATTAGCCACGACAATTATTATCGCAGCCGCCACCGTAGCGGTTTTACCCTCGGCCTTTCAGGCAATCGGTCCCCTATTAACCCAGATCATCGCCGCCGGCAATAACTAACTTGTGATCGAGACTTGACGATTGCATGGTATGATAGAGGTTTTGGAACTATTGTTTTAGGTCAAGATCATGGCGAAACGAATGCAGGTTATCCTCAATCAAAAAGTCAGCAAATTAGGTGAAAATGGCGATGTGGTGGAAGTGGCCCCTGGTTATGCGCGCAATTACCTTATCCCCCAAGGGGTGGCCGTTTTAGCCACCAAAGGCGCGATTAAACAGGCAGAATTTAGGAAAGAAAAAGAGCGTCAACGTCTCCTCGCTGAAAAACAAGAAGCAGAAACCAGAAAAACTGCCATCGAAAAACTCAGTCCCTACAGCATCCCTAAACAGGTGGGTGAAAACGAGGCAATTTTCGGTACTGTCACCAGTCAAGATGTGGCTACGGTTATTCTAGAAAATGCTAAATTAGAAATCGATCGCCGTGGTATTACCGTTCCCGATATCGGTCAATTGGGAGTCTATAAAGTACAAGTCAAACTCCATCCCGAAGTTAGTGCCGATATCGAAATTAAAGTAATTGCACAATAACAATTATCAGGGCATAGTTATCAGTAATCAGTGAAAATTTATCAGAGCGATTAACTAGCTGATCGCTGATAGCTAATAGCCATTCACATCTCAAAAATTATGACTCATTCCACAGATCTAAAAACCCTAGCGCGCTGGATGGCGGCGGATTTTAGTAATCAAGAACAAGCTTTTGCTAATCCGCCTTTTTTTGCCCATATTCGCGTGTGTATGCGTCCTTTACCCGATGAATTACTGAAGGGAACCAGTTTATTTTTAGAACAGGCCTACGATTTTATGCTCAATACTCCCTATCGTTTGCGAGTATTTAAATTATCGGTAGTCGATGACCATATTGAACTAGAAAACTTTAAAGTTAAAGAGGAAGCTAACTTTTTTGGTGCTTCTAGAGAACCCCAACGTCTCAAAAATCTCAGCTTAGACCTATTAGAACCGATGGCGGGTTGTGATATGAATGTAACTTGGACGGGTAACAGTTTTAAAGGGGTGGTGAAACCGGGTAAACAATGTTTAGTCTTTCGCAAAGATAGAATGACTTATTTGGATAATAGTTTTGAAATTAGTGAACGGGGATTAATTAGCGTTGATCGTGGTTTAGATCCCGAAACCGATCAATTAGTCTGGGGTTCGATCGCCGGTCCCTTTGAGTTTGTGCGTCGTAGTAGTTTTGCTGAGGAAGTGTGAGAAAAATTCTCGGTTTTTAGCTATGAAAATCGCCACATGGAATGTCAACTCGATTCGCAGCCGACAAGAGCAGGTAATTAACTGGTTACAACTCAATCCCGTTGAGGTTTTATGCTTGCAAGAAACCAAGGTAATCGATCGAGATTTTCCCAGAGAAGCTTTTGAATCTTTGGGTTATCATCTCTATCTTTCTGGACAAAAAGCCTATAATGGTGTGGCGATTTTTAGCCAAAAACCCCTGGACGATATCACCGTGGGATTTAGTCCCATTATCGGCGAAAATTTAACGGGAGAACTGGACGAACAGAAACGGGTAATTACTGGAGTAATCGGCGATATTCGGATTATTAATCTCTACGTTCCTAATGGTTCTTCCCTAGATAGTGACAAGTATATTTATAAGCTTAAATGGTTAGAAACTCTTAGGAAATATCTAGATAAAATTATTAATTCTCAACCAGAAGAATTATGTATCTGTGGGGATTTTAATATTGCCTTAGAAGATAAAGATATTTATGATCCCAAGGGCAAAGAAAATCATATTATGTCTTCAGCTAAAGAAAGAGAAGCTTTAGAAAAGGTGTTAGAAATTGGCTTACAAGATGCCTTTAGAAAATTCACCTCGGCAGCGGGACATTATAGTTGGTGGGATTATCGCAGCGGTGGTTTTGCTCGTAACCGAGGTTGGCGAATCGATCATCTTTATTTAACTCCTCAGCTATACGAAAAAGCCGTTAATTGTCTGATCGATCGAGAACCCAGAAAACAAGAAAAACCTAGCGATCATACCCCCGTTATTCTGGAAATATCAAGCCCAAAATAGCTAAAGGATCAACCTAGACTTTGCACAGCCAGAATTTTGCTCTCTTAGTTTCCCTAACCGGGGACTTTCACCTTGAGGATTTATTCGGTAACGAGAAAATGCTATGATTCGGGTTGAATTTACCAAGTTTATTAAATTATGCGTTCTCCCCAATTAATTGTTCTATTGCTCGGTTTATCCTTTCTCCCCAGCATCTCCCCCCCTTTTGTCCATGCTAGTCCCTCGATAGTGCCAGTGAAACAATCGAGTAATCGCGATGGGGGACAAAAAATCAGCGAAGCGGAAATTAAAGCAATGATTGAAGACATTCAAACCGCTATTAAAGATAAAAATATCGCCCTAATCCTCAAACACTATGCCCCGTTTATTTCCTCGCAATTGACCATTAAAACCGATGCTAGTACCGAAATTTTTGAGTTAGATGGTATCACGGAACATAAAATATTTTTAGAGGAATCCTACAAAAATATTAAAAGTATAGAGGTTCTTTCTGAGAATTGGGACGTGGATATTCTTGCTAATAACGAGATGGCGATGATCACTCGCGAGCGGGTAATCAATATTACCAACACCGAGGGTGATAACTATATAGTGGCATCGGAAGCGGTGGCTAAAGTCGCTCCCATCGACGGCAAATTGAGGATCTTTTCCATTCAAGAAACCGCCGAAGTGGGACGCAGACCAAAACAATAATTAACTTCTCCGGTTGGGACTGGCCCAACCCGACTCCCGCCGTCTTCGTCCCTCGATAAAACCGTCATCGTAGTCTCTGGAATTGCGCGGATTATCATAGCGGGCAAAGTTAAACCCGTCCTCTAGTCCGCGCTGAAATTCTTGCTCTGGTGGCACAAATCGATAACGTTGTCTATTATCCTGTACCACCCGGTTGATTAACAAGGCCCCCGCTCCAATACCCACGGCCTCACCAAAGGTTAAAGACTTAGCATAATTAATGTTAATTGTCAAGAAAGTTGTTGTTAAAATTAAGGCTTTTCCCCAATGTTGACCCATAAAATCCTCCTTCAAAAAATCAGGTTGACAACAAAACCAGTACAGATACAAAGTTTCTCATAAAATCGACCAGCGACTTGCCAAAATGACAACTTTGTACCTCACCATTACGATAAGTGAGATCAAGAAGTTTTAGAAGAATGGGAGTGAAAGCGAATCCCCAAGAAGACATCGTAGAGGAAACCCCAGAAATTCTTACCTTGCAGTAAACCTAAAGACTGTTCACACTCTTTTGCGTCTAAAAGCGGTTTGGTGGCATAGTATGCCGGTTGGTATTTGTACCAGGGAATCGACGGCCAGAGATGATGCACGAGATGATAATTCTGTCCTAAAATCAGCAGATTTAAGAGGGGACTGGGGTAAACTCGGGCATTTTTCCAACGATTGCGCTCTTGGAAAGGACGATGGGGGAGATAATCGAAAAATAAACCGAGGGCAATTCCCACCACTAAAGCGGGAACAAACCAAAAATTCATCACATAGCCAATAAAACCGAATTGACAGGCGACGATGACTATGGTAACAACAAAAAGACGACTGAGGAACCATTCCAGCAGTTCGTATTTTCGCCAGAGTTGCCGCTTAAAAAAGAAGATTTCATGATAAAAAAATCTGGCCGCAATCATCCACAAAGGGCCACCGGTGGAGACAAAATGATCCGGATCATTTTCGGGATCGTTAACGTGAGCGTGGTGCTGTAAATGGACTCTAGTGAAGACTGGAAAGGCAAAACCGAGCATTAAAGCACTGCCGTGACCTAAAATAGCATTAAATACCCGATTGCTATGGGCAGAATTATGGGAGGCATCGTGGATAACTGTCCCCGATAAATGTAAAGCGAGGACATTAGCACTAAAACAAATCCAGTCGGGCCAGGACCATAGCCAATAGCCACAGGTAGATAGGGTTATTAGGCTCAAGGCACTGAAAAACATGGTAACGTTTGGGTTGAAGCCCCCCGGTGCTTTTAAATACTCTTTGGGGACTGTCAGCAACATCTCGGCCGACTGCATTATGGGTGTTGCTCCTTATTGTGTTCGCTTTACTGGCGTAAATTATCATACTACGCCTTTTTCATAAAGTTTTGTAACATTATCTTAATTAATCTAAAGCTATGAAGAAAGTAAGGATTTGTTATATGGTCTTCCCCCTCGGTCTCCGAAGGAAAAGCGAGGCTACAAGAGAAAATCACGGGCGTTTAACGCCAGTTTCGCACTTAAACGATTAAAAAATTCGGCTAGAGACTCGGCTTGAGAGGGAGCGATCGCCTGTTTCCCCCCTATCACCGATTCTACCCTATCCCGATCGCCGAAAATATCGATAAGACACTCCCTATCGATATCGAATTCATCAAGTAAAGATTCTAACGTAGCGGTAGGATTTGTTCGGGCGATCGGATAATGTTTCCGCTCGTATTCTTCCACTAATAAGACCAGTAAATCGAATAATAGTCCTTCGTCATTGCTTAACTCCCGTGACATCATCCCTTCAATTATGCTTAAAAATCGCTCGTATTCTTGGGAGTTATTAATTGGTTTCGGTTGATACTGCAAGAGTAAATCACCATAGGTTAATGGATTAGAAGTAGGGATCATTTTTCCAGTTCTCCTTATTGTATTCAGCGTGACTTAGAATATATTTAACGAAAATGGTTTGACGAGAATAATTGATGTCAGCGATTAAACGGTATTTGTTTCCCTTGATATTAAAAACTGTAAAATTTCCCACCGCCTCCGCTTTCGGGTAGCGACCTTGAACCTCTACTAAATTTTTCCAGTTAGCCTTACTAGCGAAGTTATACCAATCGCTAAGAGCGTCTTCCGCGTCCGAGTGGCGTTCCCAAAACTCTCGTAATTTGACTTTACTGATCACGCGCATCGATCGCTAGTTTTATTGTTCTCTTTAACCCAGATAAACATTGATCACTCTAATAATTATAGTATATGTCAATTTGATCGATCGCCCCCCGCACCCCAGAAAAGCGCACCCCTTCGCGCATCTCTGGGAGATCGCCCTCAATCCCCAATCGAGTAATCAATAGCTAGATAAAGCATAAGAAATATAAATAACAAAAACCTTGACAAAATGGGCGGGGGTGGGTCTTGAACAAAGACTTGATAGCTCACTTACCTAAAATGTCGGCTTGAAGGCTCTCGGTTTTACCGATGAGATGAAAAGCCGACCAATATAGAACAGCGAAGCACGATTAAAAATCAGGACTGTCTTGATTTTCGACATATTTTTTGAGTTGGTCTATTGTGACACCGCCACAACTAGCCACAAAATAAGCCCCCGTCCACAAAACTCGCTTGTCTTGACCATATATCTTTTTTAAGTGGTCAGGGTAGTTGTCCCACAATAGCTTACAAGAGATTGACTTCAGGTTGGCTATTAACCCGCTTAACAGCTTGTGGGGTGGGTAAGTAAGAAGAATGTGTACATGGTCTGATTCTCCGTTAATCTCGACTACTTCCGCATCCCATTTAGCGGCAATAGAGTTAAAAGCTACCTTCAAAAACTCCAAATGCTCCTTTTGAAACACCTTCCTACGATATTTTGTCACGAGGACTATATGTACAGTGAGATTAAAGGTAGCCCTACGAGTCTTAAAATAATTAACTTTCATGCCCTTGACACTTTGTACGGTGGATTGCTATAATCATAGCGTAGCACATTGAGAGGTCGAGTCAATGCGAGTCATAGAGTTTAAGTTAAAGACCAATTCTCACCAAGAAATAGCCATTCAAGAAGCTATCAGGGTGGGACAGTTCATCAGGAATAAGTGTTTAAGATTTTGGATGGACTCTACCAAAGAAGACAAAGTAAACTATGCTACTTTGTGCCGATTAGTCACAGATTTAACACAAAATCCTGAGTTCCCTTTTGTGGGTAAACTTAACTCTATGGCTCGTCAGGCGAGTGTTGAAAGAGCTTGGTTTTCTATATCCCGTTTCTACAACAATTGTAAAAAGCGCACCGCCCGCGCCGAATCGAATTCGGCGAGCGGACGGAGCAAGAAGGGTTTGGCGAAAAAAGGCTATCCTAAATTCAAAAAGTTCTCAAGGTCTGTAGAGTACAAATCTTCTGGTTGGAAATTAACGGAAGATAAAAAGTTTATTCACATCACGGATAAAACAGGGATTGGGAAGCTAAAACTCATCGGGACTTTTAACCGTCAACTCTTAGACAAAACCACAATCAAAAGAGTCAGGCTTATTAAAAAGGCAGACGGCTTTTATTGTCAATTTGTTTTAGACATTGAGAGAGTGGAACCGCTTGACTCTACAGGAAAAGAAGTAGGGATTGATTTAGGTTTAAACCATTTCTTGACTGACTCTAATGGGGATAAAATTGATAACCCACGGTTTCTTCGTAAGTCTGAAAAAAGACTAAAAAAGGCTCAACGTAAACTCTCAAAAAAGAAAAAGGGAAGCCAAAAAAGGTTAAAGCAGAAATCTAGAGTAGCCCGCCTTCATTTAAAAGTTTCTAGACAACGTAAAGATTTTGCCGTTAAGACAGCAAAAGCGTTAATCCAATCTAACGATTTGGTAGTCTACGAGGACTTGAAGGTTTCTAATATGGTGAAAAACCGAAAACTTGCTAAATCAATTCAAGATGCGAGTTGGTCAATGTTCACCAATTGGTTAGACTATTTTGGAAAAATTCACGGGAAGTTTGTCATAGCGGTAAACCCCCAATACACTAGCCAACAATGCTCTGATTGTGGCAATATCGTCAAGAAAACATTATCGATAAGGACACATATTTGTTCTTGTGGTTGCGTTTTAGACCGGGATGAAAACGCCGCTATAAACATACTTCATAAAGCAAATACTGTCGGGCGGACAGAAATTCAAGCCCGACTACAGACTACCCACTGTCTAACAGGTGAAAGCTTGTTAGATAAGGTAACTGGTTGAACAGGGAATCCCTCGCTTTTAGCGATGGGAGCGTCAAAAAAACCGTTTTTTAACTTCTTGCCAAGAAAGGATTATTCTCGTGGATAAGATTTATTCAGCCAGCCCTAATTGGTTTAATAATTCTTGTGTCACCACATCGGGATGCTGCGCTTCCATGATCGCCCGGACTACAGCTACCTGTTGCGCTCCTGCCTCTAAAACCTCTTTAATGTTATTACTATCAATACCACCGATCGCAAACCAGGGTAAAGGGCAATTTTCCCGCGCATAACGGACGTATTCCAATCCTGCGGGGGTTTTCCCTGCTTTGGTGGGGGTGGCATAAACCGGCCCCACTCCCACATAATCGGCCTTTTCTTGGATTGCTTTGGCCATCTCTTGGGGATTAGTGGTGGACCGACCGATAATTGCCCCGGGGCCGAGAAATTGCCGCGCTAGGGAAATCGGTACATCCTGTTGACCGAGGTGAACACCATCGGCGGCAATGGCCTGAGCAATATCGACGCGATCATTCATAATAAACAAAGCATCGTAACGGTGGCATAACTCACACAGTTTAGCGGCTTCTTCTAAACGAATCGTATCAGCGGCGGTTTTATGGCGGTACTGCACCAATTTTAAACCCCCTTTTAGGGCTAATTCAACGATTTCTAACAGATTTTCGGCGGGAGAAGTGACTAGATAGAGAGGAGATGCTTGCAGTTTTTCTAGGGGTGGAGAGATTAATAGTTTACTCTCTAGCTGATAAACCCGATAGCGCAGCTGTTTACAGGCTATCCCTAGATCCAGATCATAGAGTTTACCGTATTCTTCTAAAACCCTGAAAGCCTCCTGTACGCGAGCCAGATTGGCCTGCAGCAGTCCCTCGACAGTCTCCCGGATTTCTTCCCTGGGATGGCTTAAATCCCTACCGATATCCCCGGCCGTGTCCCGATGTAGTTTCAGATCGATCGAGTGCCAACTAGCCAACTGATGGCGCATTTCTTTACATTCTTGGGCTAAATCAGGATTATCTAAGCCAAAACGACACCATTCTTCGATAATTCGCAGTCCTTCTCTAGCGCGGTCAAGGTTAGCATCAAGAATCCGTTTAATCGCCGTAGTTTCTAGTTTCATTTGCCGTTAATGTAGAGTTATTATAACCGTCCGCCAATTTGATCCCCCTCAATCCAGCTTGGAAAAGGGAAAAGGGAACTTTCCTGGTTTTCCCCCCTTTTTTTAAGGGGGGCCAGGGGTAGGGTTGATTCATGAATCAACCCTACCTCGAATCAACCCTACCTCGAATCAACCCTACCTCGAATCAACCCTACCTCGAATCAACCCTACCTCGAATCAACCCTACCTTGAATCAACCCTACCTTGAATCAACCCTACCTTGAATCAACCCTACCTTGAATCAACCCTAGGGCAAGGGGGGATCATCTCAAATATTACATTCTTGGCCGCTGTTCGGGGAATAGCAGAGTCGGCATCAGACAACTAAAAAGAGGGATGAGAAACCGATGCCAAGGCCAATTTTAACCCGCACTGACATTCTTAAGCGCTTCTAGGTATTCCAGTAATTGCTGATGATCTGGGTTATGTAGTGGGTAGAGACGATTGTAACAGATGGTGACGAGGGCTTGCAGATCCTCCACTAAATCCTCAGCTGCAATGAATTCATGGGATTGATTAGACCTCCTGCAAAAGTCCTATTCAGCTACTTGATGATAGCCTAAAGCAAGTTCATAGTTGTAAATGCCAGCGATTAAATTAAATCTCAGACCAAAACGCCGTCTCCGATTCCTATATCTTGATGATAAAAT
>NZ_JACJQV010000007.1 GCF_014696875.1 Microcystis wesenbergii FACHB-1317
AGTTCACAAAAAACAACAAAAAGTAGGGTAACTTAGACCAAGTTTTGACTCAATTTATTCAATCTCAGCTATTTTTTGTTATCTGAGACGTTTTCTCATAGTCTAAACTCCAGAGAATTAGTTAATGAACTCTATCAAAAAGCCCGACAAAAATTAGAGAAAAGAAAAACCTTTTTTAATGATATTAGAGCTTTGGTCAAATATGAATGGTTTGAAGATTGGTCAGAGTTATTTGTTTATATAATATCAGAAGGTGAGCAAAAGAAATTCATTAATACAAGCTAAATAAGTCACAACAAAAATTATGAGAGTGAGGAACAAAAGTCAATAAATTAACTAAGAAAGAAAAGAAAAAATACCTAATTTTGATAAAAAAAAGAATTAGGAACGGTCGGTTATGTTCGTTTTTGTGTAGTATGTATGTAGCCTATAAATCTAGGAGGAAAAGAGCAAAGGAAACAGGGGGATTTTCGGTTAGTTCTCTATTTTAAAAGGAGAACTTAGTTCTTCTCTTCTTCAAAATGAGAATTGCTGGCTTTGTATCAAGATGGTGTTCATTTGCTCACAACTGTGATTCAAGCTTGTTGTTCTACTACTTCAAGACACACAGCGATGCTTGTTTGACTTGCCATACGTCTTTCTAAAAGAGCCGCACCCAAATCCAATAATAACATCTTATCGTAGGGCGATGCACTGCCCACCAATTCATCTTTAAACTCTTAGCCAGGGGTGGTGGTGGGTATTGCCCACTACAATAACGATAATGACAAGATTGATAAAACGATGATAGGAGGTTAATTATTTCGAGATTAAAACAAGATACAACCAATCAATCAATATTTAGCATCTTCTTAACCTCATCTAGAGAATAAGTTTGACTATCCTTTTCTTCTTCTTTTGCTTGTATTAAATCTTCCAAATCCTCTAAGTCTTCTAAGATTTCTTTAATTTTCATAAACTCCTCATAAGTTAAAACAGCAAATTCTTTTTTGCCATTTTTGATTAAGAATTCCGGATGTAATTCAATCATTGTTTTCTCCTTAATTTAAGTGTAGGCATTTTGTCGATGTTTAACACGATAAATCACTAAAGTTATTTCTCCAACCTCAAACAGAATTCGATAGTTACCCACCCTTAACCGATAATTAGGGGTAAAATTCTTTAATTGCTTGACATCTCCTTGTAAATTATCCTTCATTGCTTCAATTTTAGCCATAATCCGAGTCCGCTCTTGAGAAGACATTTTTTCTAAGTCTTTGATAGCTTTAGGCTTGAATTGAATTTGATATTTCACATTAGACCTCTTGCATAAATCAGAGAAATTGACGATTTCTAATTTTGGATTTTGGATTGAGGGATTTAGGACTTTGGCTCTTCTGGTTTCTGTGTGGAAACGAGGTCTATACTGATAGTTTCTTCCACAAAATAGTCCTAAAAGTCTTGCCCAGTAAACATTTAACCTTACATAAGCAAAAATTATCACACAAAGTCGAGAAGAGCCGGACTTTTGCCAAAAATCTATTAATTGTACCTCAATCAGCTTAAGGTGGGCTATCAAGCCCAAATAAAACATCTTATAGTGATGGGCAATGCCCACTTAGATATTATGTTCCAAGACAGAGCCTTGGAACAAGCAGTAAGGTAGATGTTGTCAAGTTAGGACATCTAGTTGCGCCCTGTAGTTCTCCCTCTCCTCGTAGGAGAGAGCCGGGGAGAGGTCATTTCAGTTATCAGTGACTACCGCCTAGATTAATTTTCTTTAGGTTTTCATTTATCATACCACATTCCGCAGGTTGAAAAACAGAAAGAAAAAGACAGAGTAGGAAAATTTGTAGTGAACACTACGAGAAACTGAGAAAACGGGTTTCTTCAAGAAACCCGTTTTCTGGAGGGAGCATCCCACTTGTGCAATAAGTATAAATGCTTAAGCGACCAACGAAGCTACGCCTGGGGCTATAGCACCATTGAGATAAGCACAACGGAGCTTTAAATATTGTGGCACATTTTCCGCTTGACCCTGCGCTCCGACAATTTTCATCCGAGCGCTAATCTGCTTAATCGTTGACTCGACACTGCCTGAGCCGATACAGATTCCCAATTCCTGATACAAACCGTAATCAGGTATTCGGGAGCGGTGCTTGTTCACATAAGCCCGAAAGTTGACCCCCCCTGTGCCTTTCCAATCTTTCAATTCCTAATAGCCTAAATCGATTTCTCCTGCCCACAAGTGATTTTCCACCCGCTTGAGGACTTGATTAGAACCTCCCACCTTATGTAAGTTTTCGTTCAAGTGAAACCAGTCGAGAACTTCTCTTCTTTGATAGCTTTCCCCTATCTGAGCCATGAGATTCCAGATTCCATCATGACCATCCCCAAGACTTGTGACTATGGGGGCTAAGGGCTGGGCATTTACCCAATCTATTAGCGGCTGATTTTCTTGAAAAAAGGCAGCACAGACAGTTCCGTGTCAGCTTAGGGACTTGCGTAAAAATAAGATGCCAGCTAGGAGGGCAGAACCGTCACATCCCATTTGGGCAAAGTTTCAGAACGCTGCGTTGAAAGGTGGCAATTGTTCTAATTCTTTGGT
>NZ_JACJQV010000070.1 GCF_014696875.1 Microcystis wesenbergii FACHB-1317
TTTTATAATTGAGATAGTTTGTGCCGCTTAAATAAAGAGGTTTTGATAACCAAATTAAAGCAGCTCTAAAGAGTTTTGAGTTAAAAGTTAAACTTCAAGTTTTCATTCAGGACAAATGTACTGATTAACTAATTTTCCCCAAAAAATTAGTTAACCCATCATTATAACATATAATTAATTTGCAAGAGTTCTATTGCTTTGCACCTGTTTTTGGGAGATAGTTTCTAAAGAACGGGACACCTGACTTAACACCTGTTCGGGGTCATCAGTATTGCTGAGGACGGCAAAGGGTAATAAACCGGGATGATGAAAAAATTGCGGTGTATTTTCTTCCCAAAGACGGATGACTTGGAAGGAATGAAAGGTTTCCCCTAGACGGAAGGTATTTTCTTGTACTAGGGGGGAATCACTGCGTCGCAGATAAATTACCACTTGACGCACTTGTTTTTGGGGATGACGACGATAGACGCGAAGGCGATAATCGAGCATTCGGAAAGGAATTTTGGAGTCGGGGTCGGTTTGAAATTCGGTATGGAGAATTAGTTGCTCTGACTGCAAAAAAATCAGAGAATCGGCACGAATGGGGTCTAATTGTAATTCCGTCGGGTCGAGGACGGTTAAGGAGAGGGGAGAACCCAATAACCAAGTGGCTAGATCATCGGAGAAGTTTTCGGCAATAAATTTACAAATATTATCAAACATCGTGAACGTTTTGTCTTTGTAATTCCTCGATTGCGTCAGGGGATAAATCGGTAAATCGGGCGATTTCTGGGATAGAAAAACCAGCAAAAAGCATTTTTAGGGCAATTTGTCGAGATTTCTCTTCTTTGCCCTTTTCCTCTCCTTAATATCTCGATTTAGAGGATTTTTTCTAAACCGTAAACGAGGGATTGCAGCTGAGTAACTTTGCGGATAGATAGGAGAACCCCCGGCATATAACAGGAGCGATCGCTGGTATCATGACGAAGGGTATAGATTTCCCCGGGGGAACCGAAAATGACTTCCTGGTGGGCAATTAAACCGGGTAAACGCACGCTATGAATACGGATGTTCTCAGCAGTTAAACCGCCTCTAGCGCCGGGGATGGTTTCTTTTTCGGAAACTTGGGCAGGATTAAAGGTTTTACCCAATTCTGCCAGTAATTCGGCGGTTTTAATGGCTGTGCCACTGGGTGCGTCTGCTTTTTGATTGTGATGCAGTTCGATAATTTCCACATGATCAAAGTAGCGGGATGCTTGCACGGCAGCCTGTTGTAGTAAAACCATGCCAATGGAAAAATTGGGGATAACTAAACAGCCAGTGCTGGCTTTTTCGGCAAATTCGGCTAAATCTTGCAGTTGTGCCGCCGATAATCCTGTAGTTCCCACCACCGGACGCACTCCATAGGCGATCGCACTGCGGGTATTGTCATAAACACCGTCGGGATGGGTAAAATCCACCATCACCCCCTGCACTTTTTCCTGAGTTGCCAGGACTAAAACACTCTGTAAATCGTCGAGAATCGGCACTTCTAGGGGTTCACAACCGGCCACTTCCCCCACATCCTGACCTCGAAAAGCTGGATTTCGATCGACTGCACCCACTAAGATCATATCGTCGGCACGAGCAACGGCTTTAATGACTTCCCGTCCCATTTTGCCGGCTGCACCGTTGACAACGACAGGAATCGGGTTTCTATTTTCGGTCATAGTT
This sequence comes from Microcystis wesenbergii FACHB-1317, assembly GCF_014696875.1. Taxonomy (GTDB): domain Bacteria; phylum Cyanobacteriota; class Cyanobacteriia; order Cyanobacteriales; family Microcystaceae; genus Microcystis; species Microcystis wesenbergii_A. The sequence continues at coordinate 1,693 of NZ_JACJQV010000070.1, forward strand.
AATTATTCTCCTTATGTATGGCGATTATAGATTATAAATGGTTAATAACATTAAATTCCTAGCTGCTGATATAGTTCAACTTGATCTTGGCAAACAGTTAAGTTTTTTTGTTCTTCAATATTCTGAATAGCTTGTTGAGTTTTTTCGTTAAAATCACTTAAGTAGGTAGGTGTTAAAAGTTGTCAGACACCCCCCTTATTAAGGGGGGCAGGGGGGATCCCCCCGCCTATCGTAGGGTTGATTCATAGTAGGGTTGATTCATGAATCAACCCTACCGCCCATCGGCACCCCCCTTATCAAGGGGGGCAGGGTAGGGTTGATTCATTTAAATTAAGTACAGCGGATTTTGAGTCAATAAATTTGAATGAAAATTCTCAAGTTTATCTTTTTCTAATCAAAAGAGTTAGTGACAATAACTAATCTTTAATCCTCTGCCAATCTTGATTATGAATAAATTGATAAAGCTTGTTCCCAAGCCACTAAAAGCCTATCTCTCTTCAAATTTTCTGAGAGTACATCCTGTTAATTTAGCTAATTTTTCTGCTTCTTACGTCGATAAAACTATCAGTTTTTCCCAACGTTCAGCTAACCACCTCTGTCCCTCTGTTATTG
>NZ_JACJQV010000071.1 GCF_014696875.1 Microcystis wesenbergii FACHB-1317
TATGGCTTGATACTGTTGAGTTTTAGCTTTAACTTTAAACTCTAAGACAAACATTTTACGCAGGGGGGACTTAGACAAAATCAGTATAGCACAATAAAAGTTAAGTTAACAAGATATAGTTTAAAAAGCCGTCCTAAAAGGACGGGGCTTTAACCCAAAATTTCGGTAAAAGCTCTCAGACTGGGAGTGTTAATCGGTTTAACTTCCCCGAAACCTACCCCAAATATGGTGATAATCACCATATAAACGGCATCTAGAAAACTCCAACCGTAGGCCATATAACCGATAGTTGCCCCGACTACCGTAGCGAGAAAAAAACTCGCACCGATGATAATCCTTTTCAGTGAACTTTGCATCGATTTCCGTGACCTGACCATCTAGCTATCAGCTTACAACAGTTATCGGTTATCAGTTATCAGTTATCGGATGTGAGTTTTTAGCTATCGAACTACTTAGGGTTTGCAGAATAAGTCCCCAGAGGGAATCTAGGGGCTACACAGTTGGCAAAATGGTAATTTCGTCGCTTAGTTTCTGAATTTTATCTGGCGATAGCCAATAAAAGTGCAAGGGTTTTGAGTCCCTCGGATCGATTTCTCAACGTTTGTTTCTTGCACTTTTTTGGTTAAAAAAGTCCCAAAAACTCTTCCTAGCAAGGATTATACTGATATTCAGCAAACCCTACTTAATCAGTACATAGCATAAAAGCAAGCTGTGATTGAGTTATAATTTTTGGAGATGTTTACTGATTACTGTTTACTGATTACTGTTGAGACTTGACATTGGGGACAAAAATGAGAGGAGCGTCCACTTAATTTAATTCTGGCAATAGTTGCACCGCAAAGGCGACAATTTTCGCCAGTACGACCATAAACCCAGGCCATCGAGCCATAATTGCCATTAACTCCCGTAACGTGGAGAAAATCGCTAAAACTGGTGCCGCCTTCAGCGATCGCTGTTTCCAATACAGAAATAATGTTTTTTGTCAATAAGTCTATTTGCTCAATTTTTAAAAGATTAGCGGCAGTTTGGGGATGGATACCACTTTTAAAAAGAACTTCATCCGCGTAGATATTGCCGATTCCCGCGACTACATTTTGATCGAGAAGAAAAGTTTTAATCGGACGACGACTTTTTTGACAGTGACTATAGAGATAATCGGGGGTAAAATTGCGATCAAAGGGTTCTAGTCCCAGTTTTTTGAGACCGGTAATCACGCTTTCTGGGGTTTTATCGGCGGCAATCCACCAAATTTTCCCGAAAGTGCGGGTATCGACAAAGCGCAATTCTTGCTGATTGGCAAAAAAGAAGCGTAAGCGCGTATGAATCGGCAGGGGAGTGGTATCTTTTACCCAGAGCAATTGTCCGGTCATACGCAGATGAACCCCGATACTACTACCATTATCTAAATTGGCGAGGAGATATTTGCCTCGGCGCTGCCAATTGGTAATCGTGGTCTGAGCAATTCCTTGCAGAAAAGTTGCCTGGGAATTAGGATAGGCTAGGGTACGCTGTAATAATACTTCCCCACCGATAATTTTTTTGCCCTGGGTAACTTGATTTAACCCGCGACGCACCGTTTCTACTTCTGGCAATTCTGGCATATAAGTGATTGAACAAAATTAAGTTCTTGGTTAGGGTAGGCAAAAGGAAAAAGATAGATAAACAGAACTTTTTATCGGGAAACGACACCAGATTAACGCCAATTCTACTTTAACTTTAACATTTCGATAGTATCAATTATTTCCCGTTCAAAACTGACTTGAGCGCGATTAGTTTTACCACCAATATAAAAGCGATCTCCCGATTGTAAAGCCCAAATTTGCGAATGGGAAAAGTAACTCATTATCACTCCCATCATCAATAAAGCAAAACCTAAATAGACGATAGGCACTCCCGGATCTGCCTTAATTTGTAACCCTGTACTGCCCACTAATTCGACTATTTTTAGATTAACTCCATTGATAGGAATCGTCATTCCTTCTCGTACAGCAGAGGTTAAATCTCCCTTAGCATCATAGACGATTACCGTACCTTGTAAATCTCTGGTTAAAAGAGAAACTCCCTCACTAAGATCGGTTTTAGTCGGAATCCAAGTTCCCCAGATTTGTCCATTACCTTTGGTGTCTAAACTAGCCATCGGTAGCTGTAGGATCGGACTATTATTCACCTGTACTTTTACCCCGGCAATTCCCCAACTGGTTTGATAAAAAGTCACCCCTTTATGGTGCAAAGGTTGATTAACTTGAATAGTTTTGCGATCGATCTCCTGTCCTTGATTATCGATCACCGACAAATCAGAATAAAATTGTTCTATATCACCTTTAGGACTATAATCAATCCAAAAACGATTAACCTTAATCCCCCAATCCTTGGGGAGAGAATTTTTAGATAAGGGTCCAGCTTCAATAATATTTTTAACCTGAAAACTATCGCCACTAGCTACCATTTCTTGAGCGAAAAACCCCGTTAACGCTCCCCAGATCGACCCTGCTAAAATAATTAACATGGCTGCATGAACGATAATCGGACCGATTTTACCGATCAGACCTTTACGCGCATAAAGACTGTTATTTTCTAGAAAAACTTTGTAGCCTTTTTTCTCTAATAGGGGGGTGAGGGATTCTAGGGAACCGGTTTCTAATTCAGCACTTAAAGCTAGTTTTTGAAATTGGCGAGATTGTTGATAAAATTGCCAGTTTCTTGCGGCCTTTAAAGCGGGAAATTGTCGTCGGAAGGTGCAAGCGGTTAAACTGGAACCAAAGAGGATTAATAATGATAGATACCACCAGGTACTATAAACATGATTTAATCCCAATAGTAATAAAACTTTCCAAGTCAGAAAGCCAAATAAAGCGGGTTTCTCAGGATAATTAGCTTGGTAAAAAGATAGGGATTGTCCCTGTTCGATTACCGTCCCAGAAATGCTAAAAATAGCGATTAAAAGTAAGAGGATAATTGCTAATCGCAGATCGGCAATAGTCTGGATAAATTTACGTCCCCATTGAGGCGGTCTATTCTTTAAATTTGAGGAAGTTTCCGATATAGTCATAGTTAAAAGTTTTGCAATTCTAGCCAATTATCTATCATAACCCTCCACCATCACAGCAGACGGGATAATAAAGAAAAAACTCCAAAACCGATTAATAAAACCCCACTGACAGGATTAATCCACCCGGACCATTGACGCAGGGAAAGAAAGCTTTTCAGCGAGGCAGTAAAAGAACCGACGATAATTAAGGGTAAAACATAGCCGGCAGTGTAGGATAATAATAATCCCCCTCCTAAGCTTAAATCTCCCGTATTGGCCACCCATGCCAATAGAGTCGCTAGAACAGGTGTACTGCAAGGAGAGGCGATTAAACCAAATGTTAAACCGAGAAGATAGGACCGCAAAATCGGGGGAAAATCGCCAGTAATCCAATCGGTAGCACCAAGGGAGGGGAAGCGCAGGGGTAATAATTCCAAGAGGTTTAACCCCATGAAAATAGCGATCGCACTGACGATAATCGGTAAACCGATCCCCACCTGTCCATAGACTTTCCCTAGAGTAGCGGCAATTAGTCCCAATCCCGCTAAGGTGGTGGCTAATCCCAGGGAAAACCATGTGGACTGCCAAAAAGCCGCTAAACGACCTTTATTTTCGTAACCCCCGATATAAGCGACGGTAATCGGCAACATCGACAGCATACAGGGGGTAAGACTGGTGAGTAAACCGGCTAGAAAAATCACAGCAATACTGACAAAACTAAGGTGAGTTAGTTGGGAAGTCACTAAGCGATCGGCGTATTGTTCAAGGTGATAGAGTTGAGTCTGTAATTGGTCTAACATATTGGGGAATTTTTCAGGCTAAATTTGGCTCATTTCTAGGATATTACCATCGGGATCACTGACAAATAAGGCCTTTCTACCCGAGGCACTCATTTGAATTGTATAACCTTGACTTTCTAGATAGTTACCCATGGCTGTCACGTCATCAATAGCGAAGGCAAGATGAGGATTACGTCCCCATTTTTCGGGATTGGGACGGTAGTTTTGGTAATTGGTATCGACAATTAAATGAATTTGATAATCTCCCACTTGATACCAAACCCCATCGTATTGAAAAGGGCGATCGATTCTAGTCAATCCTAGAACATTTTCGTAAAAGTTAACGGCTTTTTCTAGCTCCGTGACTAAAATCGCCGTGTGTAAGGATTTTGTGATGTTCATAGTTAATATCTGACTCGCGGATCGAGCCAACTATAGGTTAAATCGGCAATTAAGTTAAAGATAACAATTAAAATCCCATAGATAAAGGTAATCGCCATCACTACGGGGGTATCACTGCGGGAAATAGAATCGATTAATAAAGCACCGATACCCGGCACACGAAACACTTGTTCTGTGACTAAAGCTCCAGTAAAAATTGAGGGAATATCGAGAGCAATCAGGGTGACAACGGGGATTAAAGCGTTACGAACTATATGCTTAGTTAGGACAGAAAAATTAGTTAGTCCCTTCGCTAAGGCAGTTTTAACATACTCTTGGTGAATTTCTTCAGTTACGGAAGAACGCACGAAACGCATCAACATCGCTCCTTGATATAAGCTTAATACGGTTACGGGCATAATTGACTGTTTCACCTGCTCGATCAAACTATTAAAATCACTGATTTTTAGGGTACTGTTATAAAAAGATGGTAGCCAATTTAACTGCACACTAAAGATAATAATTAATAACAATCCCGTCACAAAGGTGGGTAAAGAAAAGCCAAGCATCGAAAAAGTAGAGATAATTTTGTCTAACCAAGAATAGCGCTTAACTGCTGAAATTATGCCCAAAGGAAAAGCGATTAAAACCCCGAACATATAGGCACTACCGACAATCCAGAGAGTTGTGGGTAAACGCTGCCAAATGAGGGTAAAAACTGGGCTGCGACTGGTGAAAGAATAGCCCATATCTCCTTGAAGAAATGCTAACAACCACTTGACATAACGCACGGGAAGAGGTTGATCTAATCCGAGACTTTTGCGAATATTTTCTCGCACCGCTTCCGTAATAGCTGGATTAGCGGCAAATTCTCCCATCGGATCCCCCGGTGCTAGGGCCAAAATGCCAAAAACCACCATACTAATAGCTAAAAGAGTGGGAATCGAAAATAATAATCTTCTCAGAAAATATTTGAGCATTTATTTACTACGCTTCCAGTCTTTGATGTTCCAAGTATTTCTATCCCAGGGAGTTAATTTAAACCCCGACAAACTATTGCTAATTGCCACCACATCGGCACGATGAACTAGGGGAATAATCACAAAATCATTAATTAACATATCATTCATTTTAATCGCTATTTCTCTCCGTTTTTCTGGGTTTAATTCTTGACTAAAAGCTTGCCATAATTTATCGTATTCAGGATTACAATAACGAGCATAATTATCCCCGGCCCAACCATCAGCTTTTTGAGGGATTTCGCCACAGGTAAAGGTTTTAAAATAGGCTTTCGGATCGGGACTATTATTACCTGTAGTGTACATTTGTAGGTCAGCATAAAACTTTTCTACCGTGTCATCGTTAGCAGGATCGCTAGAAAAGAAAATACTGGCATCAATAGTTTTTAATTCTACTCCTACCCCGATCGCTTGTAAACTTTGTTTGATAATTTCTTGGGTTTTCTGACGGAGAGTGTTAACAGTAGTTTGAAAAACTAATTTCATTTCTACCCCATTTTTATCCCTAGTGCCATCATCATTACTATCTTTCCATCCCGCATCATCTAGTAATTTCTTAGCCTTTTCTAGATTAAATTCATAGCGAGTATTGGGAGAATTATATTCCGATGGCATCACAATAAAATTGGGAGTTGTTTTCCCAGTAATACCATAAAGCTGCGTGGCAATAGTATCTCTATCAACGGCTAAAGATAAAGCTTCTCTTACTTTCACATCACTCAAAAAAGGATGGGGAAACTTAATACTAGACCTCTCACCTTCAGGAGTAACTTGATTAGGATCGCTCAAATTAAATAAAACTCGTTCAATCAAAGAACCGAAACTAGATATTAACTGACCCCGACCCGCTTTTTCTAAATCACTTAAAACCTTGGCCTCTACTTGCAAATTATAGGCATAATCCGCCTCCTGTGTCTGTAAAACCGCTCGTGCCGACGAAGTGGCATCACCTCCTCCTTTTAATTCTATTCTTTGAAAACCTAATTTATCCGCTTCTCGAAAGAAAGAATTTGGTTCATAAACTGCCGTATCTCCCGGTTTAAATTCTACCACTTTATAGGGACCCGTTCCCACCGGTAATAAATTAGCGGGGGCCTGGCGTGCCGTTTCATTGCTATACTTTTCATAGAGATGAGCGGGTAAAATCATCCCTTCTGTTCCCACAAAAACTAATGACCAAGCGGGATTAACTTGCTTAAAAGTTATTTTAACCGTATGGGGATCGATCGCTTCTACACTTTTAACTATTTCATAATTGCCGGCGCTAGTAGAACCAGTTTTCGGATTGGTAATAAAATTATAGGTAGCGATGACATCTTTGGCAGTAAAAGGAGTACCATCTGACCATTTAATATCTTTTTTTAGCTTCCATGTCACCGATTTACCATCCCGGGCAACTCCCCCATTTTCAATAGTAGGAATTTCTGCCGCTAAAAAAGGAACTAATTCCCCTTTTTCATCGAAACTAGCCAAAGGTTCTAAGGTAATGCGACTCGCTTCTGAGTCTTTGAATCCCGTGGAGAGATGGGGATTTAAAATCGTCGGCGCTTGCCAATATAAAAGTTTTAAAGTTTCTGGATTATTATTTTCCGTTGCTGGGGGATTATTAGCTGTTTGTTGACGACAAGCACTAAAAAGCAGCGTACAACTAAGGGATAAAATTAACAGGGGCAAGAAAAGCGATCGCTTAAACATTTTTAATGACAATCAATAATTCAACAGGGTGACTTAGGTGATTTCCTACCCCACCAATAACAAGTTATCAGACATTGAGTCTTGATCTCGATCGATTAATTGATTATTTGCCCTCATCCATTCCTAGTCAAGTTAAATCGATCGTGCTAAGCTAAAACGCACTTAAACCACCTAAAATAGAAATAGTAACTTGAGAAAAATCCTACTTATGCCAGCCAAAGATTTCCTAGACTTAGAAGAAAAGAAAAACTTACAAAAAGCTCTTAAAGAAGAAGAAAGAGCAGAGGTTAGGGAAAGAATTTTAATGTTTCTCTTGCTAAACGACGGAAAAACTCAACGAGAAATAGCTGAGTTTATTGGCTGTTCACTCAAAACGGTCGCCCCTTGGTGTGTTCACGGCGATCCTAACAATTTAGAAAGTCTAGAAGATGGGAGAAAAAATGGAAATCATAAAAAAGCCACAGA
>NZ_JACJQV010000072.1 GCF_014696875.1 Microcystis wesenbergii FACHB-1317
ATTAGCATCGATTCTAGAATTAGTCCTGCTAATTCTAACGATTCTCGTAAAGCGGCTGCTAATAGGGGCTGCAAGTTGTTGTCCACAGGTTCGTCAGGTAGAATAAAATCATCTGGCAGTTTTTCCCAGGTGATTATCGTTGATTTTGTCGGTAAATCAATAGCAGATGGTGTCATGTTTATCTCTTTTTCATTAAGAAAAGCCAAGAATACTTAAAAAAAGTCGGTTTTCCCTTAATCACCCTTGACAGAAATTTTTTAGCGTCAAGACAACATATTCTAACATTTCCCCCGTTAATCCGGGATAAATGCCCAGCCAAAAAACACTACTCATGATTTTATCAGCATTACTTAAATCCCCAATAACTCGATAATTTAACCCCTTATAAAGAGGCTGTCGCAATAAATTTCCTCCAAATAATAGCCTTGTGCCGATGCGTTTTTCCTCCAAATGCTTAACTAAATCATTGCGGCTAAAAGGAGCATTTTCCTTGACAAAAATCGGAAACCCGAACCAACTCGGTTCAGAATCCGGGCTGGCTTGGGGTAGAGTCAAAACATCTTGAATATCTTGTAATTGTTGATGTAAAAAGGCAAAATTTTCCCGGCGCTTTTTGATAAATCCTGGCAATTTATTCAGTTGCGCTACCCCGACGGCGGCTTGCATATCCGTCATCTTTAGGTTATAACCCACATGAGAATAGGTGTACTTATGGTCATAGCCAAAGGGTAAATCTCCTAACTGCCAACCGAAGCGCTTATTACAGGTATTATCTACCCCCGGAGGACACCAACAATCTCTGCCCCAGTCACGGAATGACTCGACAATCTTTTTCAAGCGGGTATCACTGGTTAAAACCGCACCCCCTTCTCCCATAGTCATGTGATGAGCAGGATAAAAGCTAACCGTTGCTAAATGCCCAAAGGTGCCGGTTTTTTGCCCTTTGTAAAGACTTCCCACCGCATCACAGTTATCCTCAACTACCCAGAGGTCATGTTTTTCGGCAAAAGCCATCACCGCTTCTAAATTAAAGGGATTTCCCAGGGTATGAGCGATCATAATCGCTTTAGTCTTCTCTGACAAGGCGGATTCCAGCTGCTCGATGTCGAGGTCATAACCGGGTAGTTTAACGTCTAAAAAGACGGGAATTAGCTGATTTTGAAAGATGGGGTTAACTGTAGTCGGGAAACCTGCGGCGACGGTAATGACTTCATCCCCCGGTTTAAGTTGTTTTTCCCCTAGTTTAGGGGAAGTTAAGGCACTTAAGGCCACTAAATTGGCCGAAGAGCCGGAATTGACTAATAAACAATGTTTTACCCCCATCCACTGGGCAAAACGTTCCTCAAATTCTGCCGCATATCTGCCCGTCGTTAACCAGAAATCTAGGGAAGAATCCACTAATTTGACTAATTCTTGCTCATCAAATACCTTACCCGATGCCGGAATATAGGTCTGCCCCGCCACAAAAGCCCGGGGTTGAAATTTGTGCTTATAATATTCTTGTACTGCTTGAAAGACTTGCTCTCGCAGTTCTGCTTCAGTATTTGTATTGGGGGGAGAAATAGATTGAGTCATGGTTAATTTCCTTTCAGGGGAGAAATTTGTACTTAATTATTACTTAATTTGCACTATGATCAGCCTTGAGTTCGCTAATCGCTCAGACAACTTTGATAATATTCGATTTGTTGGCGAGTAAGGTCTTGGAATTGTGCTTTATCTTCAGAGTCCATTTGCGCCGCTTGATAATACCATGTCACGGTTTCCTTGAGGGTTTGCCGAAAATCCCAGGCGGGTTGCCATTTTAGGGTATGGAAAGCCTTATCTGTGACTAGATTAAGCAATTTAGCCTCATGAACAGCCTTCGGATCACTTTGATCGAGCCAAGTCCCCGGCCAAAGTTGTAGGATAGACTCAACTAACTCTTTAACCGGACGATTAGAAGTCAGAGACGGACCGAAATTAAACGCCCCATATAACCCCCGGCTGTCTTGCTGCCAATTAGCCGTCATCAACTGCTCATAAATCGACTCAGCTAACCGTAAATAGCCACCTAAAGGCTCTAAAACGTGCTGCCAAGGGCGAGTCGCTAGAGGGTTCCGCACCGGAATCGCTTCGGACTTCATCAAGGCCCGCATCGCATCGGGTACAATCCGGTCTAGAGACCAATCTCCGCCACCGATGACATTTCCTGCCCTGGCGCTGGCAATGCCGATGGGGGTTTGAGGGGTTTTAAAGAAGGAATTTCGCCAAGATGCGATCGCCAATTCCGCCCCAGCTTTGCTAGAACTATAGGGATCGTAACCCCCTAAGGGGTCATTTTCCCGATAACCATAGACCCATTCCCGATTCTCATAGCACTTATCGCTAGTAATAAACACGGCGGCACAGGGATGAGTCAGGCTTTTGAGGGCTTCTAAAACGTGAATAGTCCCCATGACATTTGTGTTCCACGTTTCCACCGACTCAAGATAGGAAAGTCGCACTAAGGGTTGTGCCGCTAAATGAAAGACTACATCCGGTCGCCATGAAGCGATTAAACGAGCCACTAACTCAGCCTCTCGAATATCTCCTATATGGTGACTCAGGTTTTGAGCTAAGTCTAATTGCTCAAATAAGGCGGGGGTGGTATTGGGAGCTAAACTGAGGCCTTTTACCTCTGCTCCTAGATGGAGTAACCAAAACCCCAGCCAAGACCCCTTAAAGCCAGTATGACCAGTAATAAAGACCTTTTTGCCCGACCAAAATGATTTCTTTACCATATTTTCCATCTAGCTTGTCCACTGTCATCAAGGGGATTGACCATTTCCATTTCTCGATAAGTATCCATGCACTGCCAAAACCCATCAGGCTCATCCCAGAAGGAGAGGGGAGCGATGATTGTTCACAAGTCAAATAGACTCGCTGTACCGGGTTTTCAGTTAATTGCAGCAGCTTTGTGCAAGTAACCGCTCCCAAAGAGTCTTTGTGAAGGCTTAAACCCATCACCCCAACTCTTTGGGAGCTACTATACAGGAACTTGACCGAGGATGTCAATTGGTTAAGGGGATTTGACAATTCATCTAGTTTGGCTATATATTAGGCTGTGGTTAAACTTTTATCCAGAAAATTTGCCAGACAATCTCTTATGGACTAAACTTTTTAGCCATTCAGGCATAGAGAGAACTGCCATGTATAATAAATTGGCAAATAAGAGCAAATTGATAACTTCATCAATTGCCCAAGGATGTAAGAATGGACTGGCGTAAAAGGTTACCACTATAGCGACTAAAGCCATACTGGAAGACAAGCTCAATTGATTTTCTTGCTTAATCCAATCCAAGATTTGAGGAAGGGCAAAGATTAGAAAAGTTAATTTGTAATCCATAACAAGGCCAATAACCAGATAATTTCCTAAATAAATGCCTGCTGCCAGACGGAAATAATCAATATATTGACTTTTATCTAAAGATTTGCCCGAATCTGCTGAGACAAAATCGGAACTGAGCCATTCTTTAAAAATCTTAAATTTCGACAATAAAACTCTGGTCAAGACTAATAGCGTCAATAAACTCATAATTATATACATCATATATCTGAGCGTCTTTTTAATATCAGTTTCTCCGCCAGTAGATAAAGAAAGATTTAATAGAAAAGTTTTGACTTTCAAAAAGAGGGCTTGATGTCCAAAACGAAACCAAACACTCTCAACATCAAATGTTTGTGAGATAGTTTTCATCTCCTCTATACTAGCGATAAAATAAGTAATAAAAGCAGCCGCAAAAATAGCCGCCAAGAACAGAAATATATTTCTTTTTTCTTTAATAATTACCGCCAGACCGAAAATGGGAAATAGTTTAATAACTCCCCAAAAAAATATTAACAAATAGGCACACAACCTAAAAATTAATGCTCGGCTATTCTTAATTATCATTAGTCCGACACCAAGCCAAGAATAGATAACAATATCTACGTTGCCACGTTCGACTAAAAGCATTACCGGTGGTGAGCATAAAATTAGGGCATAAACTATAGCTTCTTGATAATTTAATCTGCCAATGATCATTAAAGTTATCACATAAAAAATTAAAGCAAATAAAACTCCTAAAAATATAGTATCACGCTGCCCTAACCCCAGCCAAGTCAATAAAGACCAACTACTAGGATAATATATTTGATTGAAGCAGGAATTATTGATTAGGGAAACTTCGCCAGTCAATCGATCACAATCAAAAGCACCTAATACGTATCCAAGATCCATAAAAGTGTTTTTAATGGGACTTAGACAAAAAACAAATCGAGAAAAGCCTCAACTCCAATCCCCGCTTGGGATTTACTTCGAGAAGCCCAAAATCGCTGAAACCCAGATAGATCAAGGAAAATCATAA
>NZ_JACJQV010000073.1 GCF_014696875.1 Microcystis wesenbergii FACHB-1317
TCTGTGGCTTTTTTATGATTTCCATTTTTTCTCCCATCTTCTAGACTTTCTAAATTGTTAGGATCGCCGTGAACACACCAAGGGGCGACCGTTTTGAGTGAACAGCCAATAAACTCAGCTATTTCTCGTTGAGTTTTTCCGTCGTTTAGCAAGAGAAACATTAAAATTCTTTCCCTAACCTCTGCTCTTTCTTCTTCTTTAAGAGCTTTTTGTAAGTTTTTCTTTTCTTCTAAATCTAGGAAATCTTTAGCTGGCATAAGTAGGATTTTTCTTTATTCTTGGCAGGTATCTTACCCCCCCTTGCCCCCCCGACGTCGGGGGGGTTGGGGTAGGGCTGATTCATTCTCTAGTTTGATTCCTTGTTTGTCTGTCTTCAATCGCTTACGGGGCAAGCAAAGCAAGGCATTTTAAAAATTTTTCAGATATTTGTTCTGAGAAATTGACTGAAAACCTTGCCAGATAAGGATTTGATTGAATGACATTTGCGAGAATGAAACAGCCCTAGGGGTTGGGGGGGTGGGGGGTTAGGGCGATTAACCATCTCTGCCATTACTTATGAAAAATGGTATAAGTAGGATTTTTCTAAAATTACTATTTCTATTTTAGGTGGTTTAAGTGCGTTTTAGCTTAGTAACGGATCGTAGTCTTCCCCCGTCAATAATGCCCGATTCTGGCGATCGACCGACCGATCGTCGAGATATTTCAAAAAGAGAATCCAGGAGATCTGTTCTGCGTAATCCAACTCCGTGGCGCATCCCGCCTCTTTTCGGAGAATATCGTCGATATTCTTAAATGTCTGCTCGAACATAGGAAAAAGATTAGATACTCTCAAATCTTACCTCGATCGCTCCGGTGATCCTTAGCATAGATTTGTAAAAAGGCTGAAAATGCTTCAGCCTCGTCTAAAAAATCAGATTTTACCCGCAAAATTAAGGAATAGGATTAGCCGAATCCTTGCTTTCTAGGGTTTCGGGAACAGCTTCCGTCTTACCAAAAGCGATTCGGAGGAAGGGAGGGGCCAGGAAAGTCGTCAGGATTACCATAATAATAATCGACACCTCCAAAGGCTTATCCAAAATTCCGCTGGCCGAACCAATCCCAGCAAAAACTAGACCCACCTCACCCCGGGGAATCATACCCACACCGATGGCGAGGCGATTGATTCCAGATATGCCAAAAACTGCCCAGCCTGTCACCAGTTTACCGATGATCGCCACAACCATCAAAAAGACAGCGATCAAAAGTCCGGCCCGATTCTCCGGTACCGTTGGGTTTAAAACACCGAGATCAGCACGCGCTCCCACCGTCACAAAGAAAATTGGTACAAGCAAATCGGCGATCGGTTTAATTAACTCATCCAACTCGTTCCGGGTATCAGTTTCATCAAGCACCAAACCCGCAGCAAAAGCCCCTAAAATCGCTTCAAGATGAATAGCATTGCCCAAAAATGCCATAAAGAAAGCGAAGACAAATGCCGGAATAACAATATTGCCCCGAGTTTTCAGCCGCTCCACGATCGCCACAAAACTTTTGTTAAAAATACCTCCCAACAAAATTGATCCGATCAAAAAGGCCGTAGCGCTGACAATCAGATAAATAACATTGGTCACATCAATCTCACCAGTTTTGGCTAAACTAGCGACCACAGCCAGAACAATAATACCGAGGACATCATCGATCACCGCCGCACCGACAATAATTTGCCCTTCTTTGGATTTGAGTTGACCTAACTCGGACAACACCTTCGAGGTAATACCGATACTGGTTGCCGTTAAGGCTGCCCCCGCAAAAATCGCCGGGATAGCCGCCACATGAAAGACGAGCATTAACCCGGCCGTACCTGCCGCAAAAGGTGCCGCAACCCCCACACAGGCCACAACCGTGGCCTGAATTCCCACTTCCTTGAGTTGTCGCAGGTCGGATTCTAGGCCAATTTCAAACAGCAGAATAATCACACCGATTTCAGCTAGAACCGAAATCACTTCACTTTGGGACTCAAAGATCCGGTCCACGGCAGCCGGGGCCAATTGATTCAATCCTTGCAGTACCGTCATAATAAGCGAGTCAGAGGCCGATAGTCCCCCTTCGGGAAAGATGAGCAGATGCAAGGCCGAAACGCCGACAATCACACCGGCGACCAGTTCTCCCAGTACGGGAGGAAAATCCAATCGTCGGGCGGCCTCTGCGCCGAGCTTGCTGGCCAGATAAATCACCACCAGTGTCAGCAATACGCCAGAGAGAATAATCGGTGAATCCTCGGCCACAACGGTGGCGAGCAAGGGGAGCGGAGCCATGGGAGCCGCTATCTCCCCGATCAAAGGAGGCAGAATAGGGGACAAAATCATGAGTTTAAAGGGATGAGGGTTTAAAGGTTTTAGGTAGGGTCTGCTGAAAAAGTTTTTCGTGGGGGCAGGGTGTGGCCCCCCAACCCCCCCCGACATCGGGGGGGCAGGGTGGGGTGTAGGGTTTTACCGATTTTGAGGTAGTCAGTTACCTAATTTTCAGGGAAAAAGTCCAGGAATTTTACCCCCAATCACTCCAATGGTCAGCACTTTTTGAGGGAAAAAAGCCTAAAAGCCTTATCCAACAAGGTTTTTAGATTTATTCAGCAAGCCCTAGGTGGTCATAAAACTGGGGGATAGGAAAAAGGGCCACCGCTCAAGGACAGTCAGGCTGCAGATGGGGTGGCCCGGATCAAGACAAGCTTAGTTGTCTAGATTTCACAGCCCTCTGGTCCACAGAAACTCTGTCCGTACAGAACCTCCGCATCACAGAGATAGATCATGCCCGCAAAATTGAGGAAAAACTGATCGGCAACCTGCTTGGCAATATTTTGGGCCATAATTCGATCGGGGGTAAGTATCTCGAACTTAACATTCGTATCGGTTTCGGAAACGTGGGGTTGTCCCGACGAGCGCACGTTGCGACTGCCTTTACCGCCAGTATCCATCACCGTGTAACCACTCGCCCCGCATTCTTCGATGATCTTGGCGACTTTTTTCAACAAAATCTTTTCTGTGACGATGACGAGCTTTTTGGCTGGTTTGGCCATGTTGATTATCTCCTTAAATGTGTACATTTATTTGCTTGGTAAGCCCCGTCAAGGGAGCGCCCACAGACCACAATCCTAGCCGCCGCTGAGGGCCTGGGCGAGACCAAGGAAGAAGGGTATGCACAAGCCGATCGCTACGGGCGTACCGATGGCCGTGGACGCGCCTATATAGGCGGAGGGATTAGCCGAGGGGATACCGGCCCGCAACGTGGGCGGCCCGGAGATGTCGGAACTAGAGGAAGCGATGACGGCCAGAACCACGACACCGCCCCAGCTGAACCCGGTGGCGTAGTGGGCAACCATGCCGAGACCGAAGGCGATTAGACCATGCACAAAGGGTGCTAGGACGCTATAGACGACATACCACTGGGCTACTTTACGCAGTTCGCCAACCCTTGACCAAGCCTCCATCCCCATGACCAGCATCAAGATTGAAAGCAAGCCACGAAAGAGGGGATCGTAGAAGCTTTTATAGACAGTTTCCGGCTGGGTGAATATGCCCAAAGCCAGACCTAATAACATGGCCGATAGGGCAGGTCCGCGAAGGCTTTCTTCAATGATCGGCCAGATCTTGACCCGATTATCCGTAGGCTGCTGCTGACTGAGATACTCCTGCCGACTGCTGGGATAATCCTGCTGATCGGAATAATCCCCGGCCGCCACCGGCTGCTTGCTAAAAGACTCGCGGTCGTAGGCCGATTCTTTCTGCTTCTTCTTGTTAAGATAAATGTTAGCCACCACGATCGCCGTTACCAGCGCCGGGATATCCATAAAGGGATAGAGTGCGCCGGCCCAGGCCTCGTAGGGGATCTTTTGTTCTTCGAGTACCGTCAGACCGGCGGCCATAGTCGAGCCACTCACGGCTCCAAATAACCCCCCAGTTGCGATCGCATCCACCACTTTCACCTTGGGCAGATTGGCTAAGGTATAGCGTGCGACGAAGACCACAATAATCCCTACTATGACGGCAAAGATCATTGGTAATACCATTTCCGTCAGGTTGGAATTGCGGATGGCAATCCCGCCGGTCAGACCGATTTTGGTCAGCAGCATGAAGACGATGATCGTACAAATCGACTCTGGGATGACCAATTCACTACCGAGAGCGGCAATGATCATGCCACCAATCAAAAAGGCCAGCGTTGGCGACTGCAACTGCTGGATAAAGTCCATGACAAACAATGAGAAAAAATCCACGAATACCTCCTTAAGCCTCCCCTGATGAGGAGTATTGAATATAAACGAACTAAATGAACCTTCAAAAGCTGAAAGAGAGTAAGAGTAAGGCTCTTTACCCCTTAAGCAAACCTGTTGCGGGCAGAACTTTGGACAGTGTCAAGTCCGCAGGTAAGCCTAATTCGGGATTTTTGTCGGTTAAACTGGCCTCGATCGCCGTCCCAGAAGCCACCCCGAAGGCAAGAGCTAGAGGGAGAGAAACGCTGGCAGCTGTTACACCACCGAAGCTATCGCCCCGCAAATTGTCAAAATGAATACGATTGGTTATTTCCATGAGAATCCAACTGAGCAAAGGATTTTTTGCCATAACAAAGCTGGCGGTTGACAGACCAGCCTTGATAGACAAAACTTTATGGTTTTTAAAGATCGATTGTTCTAAATCTATACTAGAACGGATAGCTTGACAAGCAAATTTTTGTAAATTGAGTTTAAATCGATATATCTTTACAAAAGTATTGATTTAAACCTATGATATAAGCGGGGTGGGGAGGTTTTTACTCGTTCCCCTCCATTCCTGCTTCTGTTTAGCAAAGCTCCTCAAGGCAGTAACAGAAGTGTAGCTCTCTAGAGGCCTCTCTTGATTCACGCCACTTTACATCAACTGATTGTCTTTGAAGCGACCGCTCGTCATGGCAGTTTCACCAGGGCTGCTGAAGAACTATCGATCACCCAACCCACCGTTTCCACCCAGATGAAACAACTGACTAAATCAGTGGGTTTACCCTTATTTGAACAGATAGGCAAACGTTTGTATTTAACCGAGGCCGGACGCAGTTTATTAGTCACCTGTCAAGCAGTCCTCAAGGATCTTGATAACTTTGAGATGGCGATCGCCGATATCAAGGGCATTAAACAGGGTAAACTGCGTTTAGCGGCGGTATCCACAGCCCAATATTTAATCCCTCAGATCCTAGGTCCTTTTTGTCAACAGTACCAAGGGGTGGATGTGTCCTTAGAATTGACCAATCACCAAGACCTAGAAACAAGGATGATCAATAATGTTGATGATCTATATATTTTAAGCGAACCCCCTCAAGAGCTAAACCTGGAGATTCAACCGTTTCTGGAAAATCCCCTCGTGGTTATTGCTCGCAAAGATCACCCCCTAGCAGGACAGAAAAAAATTCCAATTAAACGACTGCAAGGGGAACCTTTTATCATGCGGGAAATGGGATCGGGAATTAGACGGGCAGTGCAGCAAATTTTTCTCGACCATGGCATCACTGTATCTTTGCGTTTGGAAATCGGCAATAATGAAGCCATTAAACAAGCGGTCGCCGGTGGTTTAGGAATTTCGGTTCTGTCTCAGCACGTCTTAAATTTAGATCATCCCAATGGGGAATTTACCATCCTTGACGTGGAAGATTTTCCCATCCAACGCCATTGGTATGTGGTTTATCCCAAGGATAAAAAACTATCGGTAATCGCCAAGACTTTTCTTGATTATCTCCTCAATATTCAGCCCCAAACCTTCTTGGGAGACTGTTCGTAAATGAATAGACCTCTGGCAAAAATCAAAAATTGTTGTGAGGGTTAGGAGTCAGTAGTCAGGAGAATTAAGAATAAATAATAATCAATTAAAGGCTCTATTTAGTGATTTTAGGCAATTTTATGCCTATTTTTCTCATTTTTGAACCCTCAAAAATTAATTAGAGCTGGCTGAATAATGGTAAAACCCTTTGAAAATAAGGCTTTTGACCTGTTAAAATCCGATGTTAGTGCTAGAAAATCGGATTGGAACCCTCAAAAACCTTGCATTATTCTCCTTGTAGTACATCGCTTGGTACAAAAACCAAGGGCAACAAAGCCTGAAACGACCGGCTACTGACGACCGACGACCGACGACCGACTCCTACCCCCAGGAAAAACTTTTTCAGCAGACCCTAATTATGCAAGAGGTTTAATATTAAGGGGGAAGTAAATCGTAGCAAAAATTAACTTCTAGAGACGGGATATTTGCTTAGTATAGAAACAGAGAGATTATACCTGAGAAATGATCCCATAACCAGCCAAAAGCAGTATAAGCGGCGAAAGTGAGCATTTTCTAGGCAAATATTGCCTTAGTAATTGACGATTTTTACTTTTTACTTGATTTTATGTCTTTAACTCTCTCAGAACAACTCAAACGAGAACAATTATCCTATCCCCAAACTCTCCTCCATCATCTGCAAAGGTTACGGCATTTTGTGACAGTGGAAGGAGAGGAGAAATTGCAGCAGTGGAACAACCTCATTGAAAAGGAGAATTTTCAACCTAGCACCCGTAATTTAGCCTATTATCTCGCCCTGAGACAAGAAGATATCCGGGATTTACAATTAGCTTTAATGCCCTGGGGATTATCTTCCCTAGGCCGGATTGAATCGAAAGTTTTACCGACTCTCGATGCGGTAATTGCCACTTTAGGGGCGGTTTGTCATCAAGAAGCCTCATTATTACCCAAACATCCCCCTTTAGAGGCATTTTTCCAAGGAGATCAACTTTTAGCTTCCCATAGCGCGGAAGTTTTCGGTCTGCCTTCCCCCCGGCGTCGGGTGCGAATTATGGTGACAATGCCGACGGAGGCGGCAACCGACCCCGATTTTATCGCTCAATTACTGCGTTGCGGGATGGACTGTATTCGCATTAATTGCGCCCATGATGGACCCAAAGAGTGGCGGGGAATGATCGAAAATCTGCGCGAGGCGGTCAAAAATCCCGAAAATTTAGTCAATGGACATACCTGTAAAGTTTATATGGACTTAGCTGGCCCAAAAATCCGTTTAGAACAGATTTTAGCCCCCCAGTCCCAAACCAAACTATATCAAGGGGATTTTCTTCTCTTAACCACCCAACCGCCCCATACTGCCCATCCTCAGTATTTTCAGGCTAATTGTTCCCAACCGGAAATTATTCCCCAAATTCCCGTCGGGGCGAAAGTTTGGATTGATGATGGTCATATTGGGGCTGAAGTTATTGCCATAATGCCGGAAGGTCTTTTACTAAAAATTACCCACGCCAGGGAGAAAGGGGAAAAACTTAAAGCAGATAAAGGTCTAAATTTCCCCGATACCGTCTTAAATATCGATCCTTTGACCGCAAAAGACCGGCAAGATTTAGATTTTATTGCCGAAAATGCCGATATTATCGGTTACTCTTTTGTACAGAAAGCCAGCGATATCGAGACACTACAGCTAGAGTTACAAAGTCGTTTGGGGGATGCTTGGCGACAAAAAGCAATCGTGGCCAAAATAGAAACACCTTTAGCCGTGAAAAATCTACCCGAATTAATCATCCATGCCGCCGGTAAACAACCTTTTGGGGTGATGATTGCCCGGGGTGATTTGGCCGTAGAAATTGGCTATCAAAGACTCGCAGAAATTCAAGAGGAAATTCTCTGGTTATGCGAAGCGGCCCATATTCCGGTAATTTGGGCCACCCAAGTCCTAGAAAATCTGGTCAAGAAAAGTATTCCCTCCCGGGCCGAGATTACCGATGCCGCTATGGCCGAAAGGGCCGAATGTGTCATGCTGAATAAGGGGGAATATATCCGCGAAGCGGTGACAATTCTCGATGATGTTTTACAAAGAATGCAGACCCACCAAGCTAAAAAAACGCCCCAATTACGCGCTCTCCATTCTTGGGTTTAGGCAGTTTCAGTTATCAGTTATCAGTCAGGAACTGTGGGCTGATGGGAAGTGAGGGAGTGAGCAGTTAATCGTACTATATAAAAGCGGATTTGGGAGCAGCGGTTAAGCAAAGCTTTTCTTGATTTGATCAAGAATAGTCTCGGGATCGCGGATAAGTAGATGAGTGTCTTTAAACTTCTCGAAATCCCAATAGCTAAGACGACTAATTTTCTCCAAAGAATCCCAAGTCGGGGTAAAATCCTTTCGGGTTTCCAACCAGAGTACAGTTTGCCCGTGACCGGGAAAAGTCGCATAACTGAATTGAGGGAAAAAATCATGGATAGCGAAAATGACCTTATAGACATCCCCCATCCATCTTGAATCCTTAATCTTAATCCATTTTCTTAATCGGCAAAAGAGCCGGTAATTAGATATAGAGGCAACCCAACTGATCGGATAGGTATCATCAATAAGCCAGATGGTGCGGGAATGAGAGTATCGCAAAGAATTACAAAAGTCTCTAAACGTTTGCTCGAAAGTATGTAATCCATCTAAGTATATCAGATCGAACTCACCCTGTTGCGGAGCGAGAGTGGAGAAAAAAGAATCACTCGTTATCTCATAAAAAATTGAGTTTTCATTGGCATATTTTTTATGAACATCGTTCCTAAAACAGGGATCTACAGCTATTTTTTTGGGAACCTTAACCCGAATAAAAGTCTCCCCAGAGCTAACTCCAATTTCCAAATATTTAGAGGCGGAGTTAATATCTGCTAATGCGTTTAGTCTTTCAAACCTACTTTCAAGCATTGTTTTCCTTTTACGATGGTGAAGTTAAGGGGATTCTGACAGTTATGCTCGGACAAAACACCAGAAAAGCACTTGATTGTCTATCGATCACATTGAAATACTTTAGATAAAAATCAAAGCAAGTCAATATCCTTCAAAGCCGATAAGGTTAAGGATAAATCCACAAATCGGTTTTGATTGTCGAAGTTGCCTTTTTTATTACAACTAGGGTCGCGCTGCAGCCCAGCAATATAGGTGGCACTAACTTTCTTGATAGCATCATACATCAAAAAATTAGGATTTATATAATCTTCATATCCCAGGCATACGATATTTTTCTGTCCAGTGACATTAAAAAGGATATTATGCAGAGCCGATCCCATCGTACTAATTATTGTATCGTGTTTATTGATGAGAGCGATCTGTTCTCCGAGAGGAAGTTCCTGGAGATCAGCGATCACACATCCCCGACCAGCTAACATCTGTTCTAACTCATTCTCATTATAAATCAATCTTTTATAACTAGGCATTTTTTTTCTCGACAGATATAAAGGTTGAGAGGTTGGAGAAACTTCTCGCTCTTGCAAGTAGTTATTCGCTATCGCCTCTGGAACTAACTTTTGAGCATCGAAAATTTCGCATTCTAAGGACACAGACGGATAAGGAACTATCACTTTCTCTATCAACGTCGGTGTACTAAAATGGATCAATCGCTCATTATCTAGTCCCGCCATTTTAAAGAAAAAATCAATATAGTTTTGTCGTAATGCTAAACGTTGATCGACTCCTTGAACCAATACTGGATGCTCTAAATTCTTGGCTAAATACCATAGCCTAGAAATCGATTCAGTCATAAACAAACCATAGTGATAGATTTGAAAATAACCGACATAGATTGCTGTCCCAGAAACTTTTCTTAACTTTTTCGGTACTTCGATGCTTTTCTTGGACTGAGTGGCGTTCGCTGTGCGTCCCTTCAGTCGAAAGTTACAACTTGAGGAAATTCTTTTTCCCGTTGCATCGTATAAACAACGCTCTTTAGGATCATAAAGAACATTCTCGAAAACAATTGTCTTTTGATCATCTGGAGTCCCCAAGAAGGTTTGAAAAGAGTTCTGTAAACTACCCAAGAAACTATCGGTGTAACCGTAGAACTTGGGATTTACACCACCCCAGGGAAGATCAACTAGCTTCGGGGCACTAGACAGTATATTTTCGGGATCGTCTATTAAATTTGGAAAACAGCATTGCTGATCGGGTAATTCCTTAATCCTTTTACTTGTAACCAAATAAGGTAGATAGGAACTAATTTTTTTAACGATTTCAAGTTTAGTAACCCGAACTTGATTTAGTAATTTTTCTTTCATGGAATCCCCCATTTCATGTGTAGATAAATATCATTACTGGCATAATAACATCCTCTCTTGGTATCGACAGAGGACTTATCCATAACTATAGAGTTTACCAGTATCATGAGGTATGCTCACTTAACCCTTTTGTTCCTCTCCCCAAAACCTGAGACATTGTACCTCATCAACAAGGAAATTGCTAGGAATTCATGGAATGGATGATAGGCTATATTGAAATTGCCAAGTTATGAGAATAACGACTAGCGACATTATCGTACAACAAAAGCTAGAAATGTCAAATCTCGCTTTAACATCTGTCCTCAAAGGGACTTGGTGACATCCAGTGTCAGAAGCAGATTAACGCATATTATTGACCGCACCGCTAACCAAACCAGCGCTAACATAGCGACCATAACCATCAAGACGGTTTTGTTGAGCGATTCGGGAGGGATTATTGACGAGATCGGCAACTCCCACACCCATCATCACCACGGAGATAACTGCGATTAAGTAGTTACGGACAAAAGTTGGATTTTGCTGGCTGGCTAACATGGTTGTTACCTCTCTTTCCTGTCGATAACCTTAGAATACGAGAGGGTTTGGGGTGATGTCAGTCCCATAATTGAGGGTGACAGAAGTGGAAAAAAGTGGAATCCACAGATAATACTAAATCCTGTTTGAAAGCTATAAGCTGTTCGTAATTTAAATTGCTTGTTGAGACGAGGCAAGAGGCAACCCCCCCAACCCTAGGGCTGATTCATTCTCTAGTTTGATTCCTTGTTTGTCTGTCTTCAATCGCTTACGGGGCAAGCAAAGCAAGGCATTTTAAAAATTTGGTGGTGATTCGGTAGTAGTGATGGCGGCTTGCTCCTTTGCTTTGCTGTGCATTGTAGTCATGGATAAAATACCAAACAGCCCCAACGTGATTCCACGATCGCTAAACGTCAAGAAAGTTTAGCCCGACGAGCGGTTCATATTTGGAAATCCGACTTTGTCTGAGAGCGGGTTAAAAAATGTTCTCGATTCGCTTTTACTTGGGAATAGATTTCTAGTGGGACTTAGACAAAAAACAAATCGAGAAAAGCCTCAACCCCAATCCCTGCTTGGGATTTACTTCGAGAAGCCCAAAATCGCTGAAACCCAGATAGATCAAGGAAAATCATAAATCGAGGTTAACCCTTTGTCCCGTAATGGTTTGAGCCTTTTTTGCTGCCCGAAAATGCCTAAGTCCCACTAGGATAATTTTCACGAGGAAGCGATCGATCTGTCAGGATTTCGAGCGATCGAGGGAAACCCGATTATCGATCGTCGATTTGAACCGACCAATCCGGCTCTCCTTGCAATTGTAAAGATTTTGCGGTTTGAAAAAAAGTTTTCGTAGGTTTCCGGTCTTGAGTTTGAATACCTTCAACAATAATTCTATCTGCTGTACCTACTGATAGATCTAAAGGTAATTCGAGTTGTATTTCCATACAATCAGATAAACTTTTTACTTTGTGATTCATAATTTCCCGATTATTTTTATCTTTGTTTTTCCTAAGCTTACCTTTCTTTTGGGTTTGTTCGGCATTGAGCCTACTTGCCTCACTTCTCGTAAGCCAAGCACAATTTTCTGGAAAAAATCCTTGGTTTTTATCTAGCCTAGAAAATACCATATTTTTTTCAGGGGGATGACCAACATCTTGTAGGAACCGCTTAAAATCACGCCATGAATCATGAACTTCAACTCCTGGTATATAGTCTTTGGAATTGGGATTTATCACACAGTGAATTATTCGGCTCCAAGCTTTGTAAACTTGTGTTTTTACTAGGCTTTCGCCAGGTTTGGCAGGAGTTTTAATATCGATACGCCCTAGACTAATCCTTTTTTTCGCCGCAGAAAGGCTAATATTTCGAGTCCTAGAGAGATATATTGAAGCTTGTTCTACACTTTCAAAGCGGATGTCATCGATATAGGTGACTTTTTTGTGCGATCCACCGCTGACCCCACCTGTAGAAATATTATATCCATTGGGAACCAAAGTATTTAGTTTTTTGATCCACGTTCTCTCTTTATTCTCAAGATCTTTTTTACAAGTTCCTCGATCTATTTCTCGTATTTCAAAAGTATCCGAACCATGCTCTCGAATCGCGTGGTGTAATGATTCAGCACCTTTGATATGTCCAGCGGAAGCCTGTTCTATATGGTATTTCCAGCGACGCTCTAGAGTCTGAATTGTTAATCCAACATATTGCTTGCCAGATATTTTATTTGTAACCAAATAAATAATTCCTTCCGCATAGCCTGGATTAGGAATTCGCTCAAAAGCTTCTTCGGGCGTTATTCCTTCTTTTAACCACCGGCTTATTGTTGTGCTACTAGCAGATGGATTTAAACACCTTACTGCCTCCTCAAGATTAGGATATTCGGTTCCAAATACCACGACCTTGTTAATTTCTCGTGAACCACGAACGTATTGTTTTTCAAAAATTTTTTCTTCAGGCAATCCCGCCTCGCGTCTTTTCAATGCTCTCCAATAATCGATGCCCAATTCCTTGCATTTATTTTTGAAGGTATCTTTATGTTTACTCTCCTGCGAACATTCTGGACAATTACTACCTCTTAAATGGTTGCTAGGAGTTTGCCAAAACTCTCCATGTTCTGAACAAATTATTTTTCCTTTTGTTTGTACTGGACGTTAAATACTCGAATTCGCTGTAGTTATATTTGTTACCATGAATTTTGATCGCCCGCTCGACAAAGCTTTTTTTTAAATCCTCTTTTGTTTTGATTTGGCCTATTTCCTCTTGAGACCCAGATAAAATCATCGATTTACACTGCGGGCATCCTGTATGCCCTCGCATATGACTTCGAGGTTCTTGTAAAAAAATTACGCCGTGTTCTCTACATGAAATACTGACCCGCTCACTAACTTTAGGAAGCTCGGTAAACAGTGAATAGTTATAGCGGTTTCCGAAGTGTTCTTCGGAGCGACGAACAAACTCTTCTTTTGATATCTTCTGAGATGCGAAGTAGCATTTACGGCATCCAACCCCATTTTTATGATGTCCTGGAGCGATTTCAAATTCTCCATGAGTAGGGCATATAACCTTAATTTTTGTGGAGGAATCGATATTCTCTACTAATGAATAATTATAAGAGTTTCCATGTACTCTATAAAATTCTTCGAGCCACTGTTGTCGTGTTTTTTTGTTAGGCATCTAGAAAATCATCATCTATTAACGGAAAGATCGGATAATTCCAATAATAATTCACTTCCCTTGATTTTTCATTAATCTCATTATCACTCACCGAAAACCCGATCGCCGTGTAATTGCCCAGATAGCACGCTATACTAGACCTCTGACACTGGCTTATCATAGTTCAGAATGCAACCCACCGACTCGAATAAATTTACCGAACAAGCTGGGG
>NZ_JACJQV010000074.1 GCF_014696875.1 Microcystis wesenbergii FACHB-1317
TGAAGAAATAGAAGAAATTCTGATAACTCGTTGTCAGTATCTCGAAACAATGACTAATGAAATTAAAAACTTGACTAACTATCATTGGCTAACTTATGACTGATTGTTATCATTTTTTTAAAACAGGATTTAGTATCAGGGGTCTAAAATTGACATGAATGCCCTATTATCTTGCTAAACTAAACATCAAACTAGCAACATTCCCCCCATGTACCAGAGAACGCCGTCCCTTCCACCCAAAGAAATGTTACCAACTATGTACGACCTCCCCAGCGAAAACTTGGAGGAACCTGGCTTGCCTGACGAATTTCATCTCTTCCAACCCGAATTATTGCGCCAGACCTTTCGACCTTCTAACTATCCTGCCGAACAAATATTTATCGCCAGCGATCTAAATCTCTACTACGACCCTTACCATCCCCAATGGTACAAGCGGCCGGACTGGTTTGCCGCTTTGGGAGTCTCGCGGCTGTACCAAGGAGAGGAATTGCGCCTGAGTTATGTGATTTGGCAGGAAGAAATTGTTCCCTTCATCGCCATCGAATTACTCTCTCCTGGAACGGAAGCAGAAGATTTAGGGCGTACCGTACGGGGAATCAACCAACCTCCCACCAAGTGGGAAGTTTACGAACGAATTTTAGGCATTCCCTACTACGTGGTGTTTGATCGCTACAGCAACCAATTGCAGGCATTTACCTTAAAATCAGGAAAATATCAGCCTTTAAGACTAGAAAACCAGCAGTTGTGGCTAGAGGAAGTAGAATTGGGATTGGGACTTTGGGCAGGAAATTGTCAAGGCATTGAGCGGTTGTGGCTGCGCTGGTACGGACGAGACGGCAATTGGATACTGACTCCTACCGAACAGGAAACTCAACGCGCCCAACAAGAAGCTCAACGCGCCGAGCAGGAAGCTCAATGCGCCGAGCAGCAAACCCAACGCGCCGAGCAGCAAACCCAACGCGCCGAGCAGGAAGCTCAACGCGCCGAGCAGCAAACCCAACGCGCCGAGCAGGAAGCTCAACGCGCCGAGCAGCAAACCCAACGCGCCGAGCAGGAAGCTCAACGCGCCGAGCAGGAAGCTCAACGCGCAGAAAGAGAACGGCAGCGAGTTCTAGAACTAGAAGCTTTGTTGGCTCGTTACCAGGAACAATTCGGGCAGTTAAATTGAGAAAATAATGAATGGATTTTCTAAGCCATGAAAGTATCTTACCTGGCGGGATGTATTGATATGGTACTAAAAACTATTGCTGAACCTGATTTGATTGTTAAGGGATGGACTGATGAGCTAATAGCACTAAAACATTATCCGAAAACTGTTATCTCAAGAAAAGACGCGATCATCATCTATAAACAACTAAAGAACGATGGATTTGTCATAACTGCTTTTTTGACATCCTCCTGCGAAAAAATTATCAAGCGAGGCATCCTATGGCAGCAGTCAATCTCTTAAAATCAATGGCTCTTCGGTTTGTGTTATGCAATAGACGGGGGTCATAAGGGATGGAACCCTTATATAGAAAGGCATTTAGCGATTTTTGTCAATTGTTTTTGCTCTAGAGCGAACTAATCAATTAAGTCTTTTGTCAGATAAGGATTTAGTCGATTTATGCCCCCTATCGAACCATAACAAGTAACGAAGAGCCAAATCAATTCCTTATTTGCTAACCGCACCTTCTTCAAGAATCTGGATAGATTATGATGAAGAAGCAGATGTTTTATATATTAGCTTTCGTAAGCCTCAAAGAGCCAATGATAGTTTGCTAGAAGACAATATTATCTATCATTATAGAGATCGAGACTTAGTTGGATTAACTGTCTTGAAAGCTTCGGATTTTAACAGTGGAGATAGTGAAAATAAAATTAATGGCTCTGAAAATCCTGAAATGGGTTGACAATTTGGTCAGAGTGGGTTAGGATACCACGAGTTAACAGTAAATCCGTTGCATGACTGACTTCCAACTGACCACTCCTGTCGCCCTCCTGATTTTCAATCGACCTGATACGACGGCGAGGGTATTTGAAGCCATCCGTTATTATAAGCTCCTATCCCAAACGCTTCCTTTTCGGTTGTTTAAATTAATTGAAATTTCAGTCTCTCAATTCTTATGAATAATCTACTGACAGAAACAATATGGATGAAATGAAGCGAAGCGTGGAAGAGTCGACTCTACCTTCTAGAGATCGTTTTCTTGTCTTCGGTGCTCCTGCTATCGAAGAGGCAGAGATCAAGGAAGTGGTTGCCAGCTTGGAAAGTGGCTGGCTGGGAACTGGACCGAAAGTGGCGCAGTTTGAAAAAGATTTCGGTGAATATAAGGGGGTAGCTCATGCTGTTGCTGTTAATTCCTGTACGGCAGCATTACATTTAAGTATTCTAGCGGCGGGGTTAAAACCAGGAGACGAGGTTATTACCACGCCGATGACTTTCTGTGCTACAGTCAACGCCATTATCCATGCGGGCGCGATTCCAATTTTAGCGGATATTGACCCGAAAACGATGAACATTGATCCCGCCCAAGTGGCAGGGAAGATAACCTCCAAAACGAAAGCAATCCTGCCTGTCCACTTTGGGGGCCGTCCCTGCAATATGGATGCTTTAGGTGAGATTGTTCAAGAATACAATTTAACGCTGATTGAGGATTGCGCCCATGCCATTGAAACGGAATATAAGGGACAAAAAGCTGGCACATTTGGCGATTTCGGTTGTTTTAGTTTTTATGTCACCAAGAATATTGTTACGGGCGAGGGGGGAATGGTTCTTTGTCGCAGGGAAGAAAACGCAGCGAGAATCAAGATGTTGGCGCTGCATGGCATGAGCAAAGATGCTTGGAAGCGTTTTGGGGATGAAGGCTACAAGCACTACTATGTTTTAGAGTGTGGGTTCAAGTACAATATGATGGATCTGCAAGGGGCGATCGGCATCCATCAGTTACAGCGAGTTGAACTTTATTGGCGGCGACGGCAGGAGATTTGGCAACGTTATAACGAAGCATTTGCTGGACTACTGATTGGCTTGCCGGCAGAACCAGAACATGGCACTCGCCATGCCTACCATTTATACACTATACTCATAGACGAAACTAAAGCAGGCATCAGTCGTGATGAATTTCTGGGGGCAATGACAGCGAATAATATTGGCGTTGGTGTGCATTATCTGAGCATTCCTGAGCATCCTTACTATCAGGAGACCTTTGGCTGGAAGCCGGAGGACTATCCCGAGGCGATGCGGATTGGACGGCAGACGGTGAGTTTACCTCTATCGGCGAAGTTAACGGACGAGGATGTTGATGATGTGATTATGGCGGTTAAAAGTATTATCGGATAAGATAATTTTGGAGGAGATTATGTCCATGCTTACATCGGGAATTAAACGTTCCTTAAAAAAAGTAATTTACACGGGGAATAAATGCTATTGTCCAATTTGTGAAACTTCTTTGCGCCAATTTTATCCAGCGGGAATAGTGCCTCGTGAAAATGCTAGATGTCCTGTCTGCGGCAGTTTGGAAAGACCTCGAATGATTTGGCTTTATTTGAATCATGAAACTGATTTGTTTGTTTCTAGACAGAAGAAGATGCTACATATTGCTCCAGAAAGTTTCTTTACTGACAAGCTCAGTAAATGTTCGTATATAGAGTATCTCAGTGCGGATCTAATTAATCCTGCTGCAATGGTGAAAATGGATATAACTGATATTAAGTATCCCGATAATAGTTTTGATGTGATTTATTGCTCTCATGTACTTGAACACGTTCCAGACGATCAGAAAGCAATGAAAGAGCTTGCCAGGGTTTTATCACCTAAGGGATGGGCAATATTACAAGTACCGATTGAAACAGACCAAACCTTTGAAGATCCTACTATAACTGATCCTCAAGAACGGGAGCGTCTCTTTGGACAATCCGATCATGTACGAGTCTATGGGCTAGATTATAAAGAGCGTTTGCAATCTGCTGGTTTTCAAGTCAAGGTGGTGCCTTATTTAGCGCAATTTGATGTTGCGGCTAAGCATCGTTACGGATTGGGTATAGATAGGGATGATATTTATTTTTGCCAGTTGAGATGAGCAAAAGAAGTACCGCATTTATTATCTGTGGGCGAAGTTAACTGATGAGGATGTTGAAGATGTGATTGAAGCTGTTTACAAGATCATTAAGTTGTCCTAAGATAGTCTGAAAGGAAAAAAGACGAGAGGAATTTGGAGTATATTTCGGAAATTTAAGGCATTAGATCTAACCGATTCTCTGGAAACAATCAAGGAAGAATTAACCATGAAAACATTTCAAGAAGAAGAACTTCATCAATCCAAGATTTTTGATGCTTGGGCAGAAAGAGATTATTTGCAATCAACGATCGATCCAAACGATACTAAGGGATTAAAATGTGATTACATTAATAAATGGTCAGAATATTACGTCAAAAAATATATTGTCGCCGATCAAAAAATTAATGTTTTAGATATTGGTTGCGGATCGGGGCGTAACTTGTTTATGCTGTCCCCTTATATCAAGCATGGTTATGGAATTGATATAGCGGAAAAACAAATTCAGAATGCTAAGGCATGGAAAGACAAATTTGGCAAGGAGAACACAAGTTTTTATACTAGCTTGGATGAATTCCTCGCCGACGCGAATGATCCAGACAATATAGATGTTGTCTTTACGATGTGGGTGGTGGCGGGTTTTTCTAGAGATGAAAACTTGAAATTATTCTTGAGTCAATATCTTCAAGCACTTCCTAGGGTAAAAAAGTTCGTATTTTTTGAGCAAACGGCTTTAGAAACGTACACAGTCAACAAAGAGGGGGGATTTTTTAAAAAAGTTAGAACGAAAGGTGATTTTCAGCAAATATTTTCGGAAGTAGGATTGGAAATCAAAGACTTTAAAGTGATTAATGAGAAAGGATTTGGTCCTTTATATAGGCTTTTCTTTTTTATTTTTGGTCGATTCTATAACTACTATCCTACATGGTTATGGTTTAAGATTAATCGACTTCTGTTTTGGTTCGATAGACATTTCGTGAAAAGAGAGATAAAAACTTCTTTTACCGATTGTGTTTTCGTCTGTGAAAGGTATTAATAATGGTAGAAAAATGTATCGTTATTTTGGCAGGCACGATAGAGATTCATCAACCTCTCTACCGCCTATTTCTCAAAACAATTTGTCATCCAGTGCATTTAATTCCGTCAACAGATTTACACTTACTGGAGACGGAATTAAATGCTCTTTTAGAGCATCGGGAGGTTTGGATTTTTCCCAGTAATGAAATTACATTAAATAATTTATACACTATCATTAATACTGGAAGAATCAAGGCAGTAGAAAGATTGAAAGTTCCAGGAACAGCAATCGTCAACCAAAATCAAGAGTTAACTGCACAACAAATTTCTAACAAATCTCTGTTATTTTCAATCTTGAAAGATCGGGAATTTAAGAATTTACAAAAAGTGAGAACACAGCTCTTACAAATTAACAAAAATTTCGAGCTGAATCACTACATCGACCAAATCAGCTTTCCCATAATTATTAAACCAGCTCAAAAAGATAAAATGGATAGTTTTACTCAGTATTTCCCCAGTAAAATTTTAATGGTAGAAACTGCCAGTGAATTTGTGAAAATATTTGATTTTTTAGCGAATCAATTTCTCGACTGTCAGTTTCTGGTTCAACAGATTATCCCTGGTATCACTATCTCGTGGGGAGGGTATATTTATCAGGGAGAATTTTGGGGTTATCAAGTGACTTCTTTGATTAAAAGTCCCTCTGCTCAATATGGTGGTACTACTACGCTGGCCGAGATCAAAGAATGTGATGATAAACTAGGGCAAGCTATTAATGAACTAGCCCAGATACTGAAACTAGATGGTGTTTTTGAAATCGAGTTAATTGCTCAGGACAACCAATATTATTTTTTCTATGAAATCAATCCACGTCCCTGGCTTCAAGTTGCCCTTCTTTTACAACAAGAATACAATATTTTTCTGCAATACTTGTCCAAAAATGGTTTTTCTATACGTGAGCATTCAAGCACCAATCAAGTTAAAGTCCAAAAACAATGGGGGAGTGCTATCCGTTATCTAGAGTTAAATGAAAAGCAAAATACTAAGATTTCCCTGAAGATAATATTAATGATTTTAAAAGCGGAGATATATTATTCTCAATTCTTTTCTTATAAACAGAAAATTCAATACACGTTTTATTTGTTGAAATACTTGTTAAAAATGCTTGCTCAAGGTAAACTTGAATCGCTGGTAAAATCAGAATCTTCATATATATATAAGTGAAAGCGGGGATAATATCCCTTTTTTAGGTTAACTTATGTTCCCGATATCAACTAATGAATAGAGACTGAATACAATGTCTTTAAAGAATAAATTAATATCAAGCATTAAATGGAATTCTATTGGACAAATCTACTCTCAGTCCTTAGTTTTCATTACTTCTATAGTTCTTGCTCGTCTTCTGGCTCCATCAGACTTCGGTTTAATTGGTCTAGCAAACACAGTTACTCAATTTTTCGTCCTTTTCAATGATTTAGGAACTTCGGCTGCATTGATACAAAAAAAAGATGTTTCTGAAAATTTATTATATAGTGTATTTTGGTTAAATATTATTCTCGGAACTTTGTTGAGTATCAGTCTGTTTTTCACGGCTAATTTTTTCTCAAGTTTATACCTTGAACCCAGATTAATTCCCGTTATCAGAGTTTTATCAGTCTCCTTTATACTAGGTGGTTTATCCGTAATTCACCAAACAGTTTTAATTAAAGAAATTGATTTTGCAATTTTAAATAGAGTGACAATTATTAGCTCTACGATGGGTGCAATAACTGGTATTATCATGGCAATATCGGGGTGGGGAGTATGGAGTTTGGTACTTCAATCATTGATCTCACAGATAACGAGATTAATTCTTTTATGGACTCAAATTAATTGGAGACCAAAGCTAATCTTTAAATGGCATCAAATCCAGAGCATTTCTCATTATAGTTTTCATTTATTTGGCTACAAGTTTATTGACTATTTTCATCTCAATGCCGACTATATTTTAATTGGAAGATTTCTCGGTTCTCAAGCATTAGGTTATTACTATCTTGCTTACCGTCTTATCAGCTTTATTGCGATGAACGTATCTAGTATTATTTCTAGTACCCTATTTCCTACCTTTTC
Source organism: Microcystis wesenbergii FACHB-1317 (assembly GCF_014696875.1). GTDB lineage: Bacteria > Cyanobacteriota > Cyanobacteriia > Cyanobacteriales > Microcystaceae > Microcystis > Microcystis wesenbergii_A. The sequence continues at coordinate 7,164 of NZ_JACJQV010000074.1, forward strand.
TAAAATACAAGACGATGAAAAAAAGCTTAGAGATTATTATCTCAAAGTTGTTAAATTTATTGCTTTTTTTACTGCTCCTTTGATGGCTGGATTCATGTTTCTTAGTAAACCAGTAGTTCTAACAGTTTTTGGAGAAAAGTGGTTACCAGTTGCTCTGCTGATCACGATTCTATCTCCCGTTGGTTTTTCCAAAACTATCGCTACTACTTTAGGATCTATATATCAATCAAAAGGGCGAACCGATTTGATGTTCTATTGGGGAACTATTATTAATCTAATAGTAGTCTTATTTTTAGTGATTGGTCTTCGGTGGGGAATTATTGGAGTGGCAACTGCCTACGCATTGACATTACCTCTAGCCTATCCTAGCTATAGAATCGCTTTTCAGTTAATTCATTTACCTATGAGAAATTTTCTGAAGACTTTATCGACACCAATCCTCTGTAGTTTGGGGATGGTGAGTATAATGTTTGCCGTACAATCATTGTTACCTACAGAATTAGAACCCCGTAGTCTCTTAGGAATTTTGATCCTAGTGGGCATAGTCGCTTACTTCGGAATTAATTTCTTCCTGAATCGTCAGCAACTGAGCCAAGTTATCAGGTTGCTTAGAGGCATTTGATTAATTCTCCATTTTCGTTTTAACCAAACAGAATATGCTATCTTTAGACAAATCAAAAATAACCGTCATCCATAGCTTCCCAGTCTGGCTACCACAGACGCAAACCTGGATGTATAACCAAGTGCGTTATTTGCCTGATGAGGTAGAAAATCATATCGTCTGCGAGAGGACAGAAAATCTAGAGCAGTTTGGGCTGCCTAACATTCACTCTCTGGAGGATGCCCCGAAATGGCGCTATTTCTGGGATAAAGGCTTGCGAAAACTGCGGTTGCGCCGCCATCTGGGATGGCTGGTAGAAATCGCCCAACAGAAAGAGGCTACTATCCTCCACTCTCACTTTGGCATGACTGGCTGGGCAAATATTGAAGCCGCTAATCAGGCTCGACTCAAGCACGCAGTCACCTTTTATGGACTCGATGTTAATTACCTGCCCAATCAAGATACTCGCTGGCGCACTCGGTATCAGAAACTCTTTGCCCACGCCGATCTCATTCTCTGTGAAGGCTCCCATATGGCTAAGTGCATCGTCAAGCTAGGATGTCCTGCCCATAAGGTGAAAGTTCACCATCTCGGTGTCAGCGTAAAAGCGATCGCCTTTCAGCCCAGAGTGTGGAACCCTCCTGAACCCCTGCGAGTCCTGATCTCTGCAACATTTACCGAAAAGAAAGGTATCCCCTACGCTCTTGAAGCTTTAGGTCAATTGCAGTATCAAGTCCCCCTGCAAATTACAATTATCGGTGATGCCAGGAATGTCCCTAGCAGTCAGGCAGAAAAACAGGCAATTCTGGCAACGATTGAAAAGTACAATCTCCAGTCAAAAGTCCGCTTACTGGGTTATCAACCCCATAAGGTTTTATTTGAAGAAGCTTACCAACACCATATCTTTCTCTCCCCCAGCATCACCGCTAGTCACGGCGATACCGAAGGTGGTGCTCCTGTTTCCCTGATCGAAATGGCTGCCACAGGAATGCCGCTCATTAGCACTACTCACTGTGACATTCCCGAAGTGATTCTCAATGGCATCACTGGCTTATTGGCAGAGGAGCGAGATGTCGCTGGACTGGTAGCTCATTTGCAACAGCTAGTCAATTATCCTGAACAGTGGTATGCTATGCTTCAGGCTGGGCGCAAACATATAGAAGCAGAATATGATGCCGAGAAACAGGGAGTAAGGTTGGCAGAACTTTATCTTAATATCAAATCCGGTTAATTGCTCAAACTAAAATTATGTCCTCTATGATTCATCATATAATGTTCCCGGTTCTCTGATGATAAAAATGTTAACTCAAGAACGAGTATTAGCCGCCAAAAAAGTTCAGAATCTGAGCAACTACAGTGTTGTTCTCCTGTTTTTCGCCTTAGCAGTTTGGGTTGTGGTACCAATAGTTGGGATATTTCCATTACTTTTATCCGTCCAATTGAATTTATTAAAACCTGGCAAGAAAAGCAAAAGCGAGATATTTCTCAACAACCTATTATTAATCTTAGTTGTCTTCACAGTTAGTGTTTTCTTTTCTTCTGTTTCAGTTGGTTCAGTCAAGTTAGATCTTATAAGATATATCGGCAGCTATAAACAATTAGACCGCCTTACTCCTTTTGAAGCAGCAGAATCATATGGTGCTGGATTTGAATTTATTATATATTTACTTGCCTATCCTGTTTATTACTTGACTAATGGAGCTGCTTATGCGTTTTTATTTAATCACGCGCTTATTATTAATACATTAGTTGTCTTTGTAATTAGCAAAAGACTATCGGCAAAGTACTATCCAATTTTACTGATGCTAGTTTTCTCAACGCCAGCCTATTATTTTCAGATGCAGGTCATGAGACACGCCTTGTCTAATACTTTTTTAATGGCAGCTATTGCCACTATTGAATCATCTGGGATTTCTTTTTTTGTTTTCTCATTTCTTTCGGCTTTTTCTCATTTCTCAAACTTTATATATGTTGCTATTTTAGTTTTTTTGAGAATCATAACTAAACCCCAAATATCTTTCCTAAAAATCTTCAATTTAAAAAACATAAAAATAAGGAAAAACAAAAAAACAAATAGGATGTTAGCTATATCTATTTTGGGATTGATTTTTATAGTTGCTCTACTAGGATTTTCCATGGGAAAATCTTCTCTAAGTCCCATTATATCTTTTGTACAAGAGTTAGGATTCAGTGATATTGCCCGTAGTGTGGAAACAAGAAGTATCTATTATGAAAAATATAATGAGGGTGGAGATCTGAGGAATATCTTTACAATATATTTGTTATTTATAGGGATTGGAGGATTGATATCTATCTTAGATAAACAAAATATATCAACTCAAAAATTAGCATTAACTATTATTTTTTTAATCCAATTTATTGTTTATGTTTTTGTTGTAACTACGGGATTTGCTGGGAGAGCTTGTTATTTGTTATTGTCGATGAACGGAATTTTTTATGCGCTTATAATAGAAAGTAAGCTAACAAAAATTAAGATTTTAAATGTTATGGTTTTTAGTTTTGTGGGATTGATATTTATGCATTATATTAGAAATTTCTTGATCCAGCTTGCCCAAGGATGGATCATGGGTGAAGAACACATATTTTTTGGCGGACAACCTTTACAAATGAATTTATTTGACTACATTAAATTCTTTATTGATGCTACCCCGAATTAATTGATTATATCAAACAAATGTAATCGAATTAAATCGGCATTGAGGTTAGAAATTTATTAGAATAGAGCAAATAAACGAGGAGGAAACCAATGAACTCACCAGTCATATCGATTGTTATTCCGACGCTAAACAGGAGCGATTTGCTTCAGCAAGCTTTAAACTCACTGCAAAAACAAACTTTTAAAGATTGGGAAGCATTAGTAGTTGACGATAGCTCTGAAGATGACACCAAAGCAAAAATTTAACAAATGAGGTTCAAATACCAATGAAAATTTTACATCTCAGTACCGCTGATGTTGGTGGCGGAGCTTACCGAGGAAGCTACTGGCTTCATCAAGGACTTCTCGAAGCAGGCGTTGACTCAGTTATGTTAGTAGGGAAAAAAGAAAGTGATGACTTTTCTGTCATTGGGCCAGAAACAAAATTACAAAAAGGATTAAACCAACTCAAACCGACGCTAGATCAAATTCCCTTGCTTTTTTATAAAAATAGGTCTTCTATTCTATTCTCTCCATCATGGATACCCAGTGAAATTCCTCATATAATTAAGAAAATTAACCCAGATATTATAAACTTACATTGGATTTGCGGTGGCTTTTTACAAATAGAGAGCTTGGCTAAATTTAATAATATACCAATTGTGTGGACAGTACGAGATATGTGGCCGTTCACCGGAGGCTGCCACTATTCTGGAAATTGCACAAAATATAACAATAGCTGTGGAAGTTGTCCATGTCTAAGCTCTAATAAAGAAAACGATCTTTCGAGGAAAATTTGGAAACGTAAAGGAAAAGCATGGCAAAATTTGAACCTGACAATTGCTGGTATTAGTCATTGGGTGGCGGATTGCGCAAGACAAAGTAGCCTTTTTAGAAATAAAAGAATTGAAGTAATTCCTAATGCTCTAAATGAATCACAATACAAACCTATTTCCAAAAATATTGCCAGAGAAATACTGAATCTGCCTCAGAAACAGAAGATTATTCTTTTCGGTGCTATGAAATCTACTGAGGATGAGAGAAAAGGCTTTCAATATCTAATACCAGCTTTGAAAAAGCTATCTGCTAACGGCTTCGGTAAAACTACAGAATTAGTCATATTTGGAGCTTCCAAACCCCAAAAGCCACTAGATTTAGGAATGAAAGCTCATTACCTGGGAAGATTATCTGACGATTCCACTCTTGCCTTGATTTATAGCTCTGCTGATGTTATGGTTGTCCCTTCGGTTCAGGAAGCATTTGGTAAGACTGCTATGGAGTCTCTAGCCTGTGGAAATCCAGTCGTTTCTTTTGATTCAACAGGTCTAAAAGATATCGTAGAACATCAAAAAAACGGCTACCGCGCCCAATGTTTTAGTTCCGATGACTTAGCAAATGGAATTGCTTGGGTTCTACAAGATGAGGAACGCTGGCAAAAATTATCACAACGGGCAAGAGAAAAAGTAGAACAAGAGTTTACTCTTGAAATTCAAGCATCTAAGTATTTGAAGTTGTATAATGAAATTTTGGAACCTTCCAAGTAAACTTGAACAGTCTTAGCCATGCTCAAAAAAACGATTAAGAAACTCTCCAGAAGTTTAGGAATTGATCTAAAAAAATACAATGTCCAAACATCCGAAGCGGCGAAAATGCAGCGCTTGTTAGCCTATCACAATATTGACTTAGTATTCGATGTTGGCGCTAACATTGGGCAATATGCTAAATTACTGCGAGAGTTAGGCTATTCAGGGAGGATAGTTTCCTTTGAACCGCTGTCAAGTGCTTACTCTCAGTTAAAAGCTGTCAGTGAAAAAGACCCGCTCTGGGAAATTGCTCCCCAAGCTGCCATCGGCAACCAAGAAGGTGAAATTACCATCAATATTGCTGGTAATAGTTATAGTAGTTCAGCCTTGCCAATGCTGGATGCTCACTTAGAATCTGCCCCCGAATCAGCTTACTCTGGATCAGAAACAGTAAAATTGAGCAGGCTAGATACCCTTGCCAAGGACTATATCAAAAGCGAAACTAAATCCATTTTTCTCAAAATAGATGTGCAAGGATTGGAAAAACAAGTGCTAGAAGGGGCAACAGCAATTTTGCCATCAATCAAAGGCATTAAGCTTGAATTATCTTTAGTCCCTCTCTACAAAGGTCAAGTCCTGTTTAAGGAAATGATTGATATCATAGAAAAATTGGGTTACGAACTGTACGGTATTGAACCAGGGTTTACTGCCGAAAAAACTGGGAGGATGTTGCAGATGGATGGCATTTTCTTTAAACCAGATTAAATTTTTAATCTGGTAAAACATGAGTAAAGTTATTTGTTGATGTCCTTTCTCAAATAGTGCTACAGTATGTACACAATGCGTACACAACGAGAGAGACATCTCCAAAAATCTATACCCTAGTCCTAGCAATGGTATTCCTACTTGGTAATGGGATTTCTTATCCTTTTAGCTAAACAGCAACATTACTCCTATGAAATTAGCCTCCATCCCAACAAAACAGTACATCGAGCAACGAGAAGAAGAATATTGGATCGAAGGAACTCGTATCTCCCTTGATTCAGTTGTCTATTCTTTCTTGAACGGAGAATCGCCCGAAAGCATTGCCCAAAATTTCCCACTCCTTTCCCTCGAACAGGTTTATGGCGCGATCGCTTTCTATCTGGCCAATCGAGAGCTTGTCAATGCCTATCTGAAAAAGGGTGAAGCCGAGTTTCAGCAACTACAACAGTCTTGTAGAGAAAAGAGTCCTTTGCTGTACCAAAAATTGAAGGCGGCTCAAGCCTATAATATGTGCTTAAAAAACTCTAATTTCCTAGAAGAAGGCTATAATTACCATAACATTTTGCCCCCATCTCAATTCTAGCCCCTAGATATTTTCCCCTAGCATTGGGGAAAAAGCTCCTTAAGTCTCATCACCAGCGTGACTCCGATGACTTCAACTATTGCCCCTTCTCGACTTTCACTGCCCACCCAAGATGAATTGCCCTGCGATGACGGCGTTCCTATGGAAACCCAACGACATAAACTCCAGATGGATATACTCATAGATGCCTTGTTACCCTGGTTAGCTGCTAGGGAAGATGGCTATGTAGGCGGCAATATGTTCGTTTATTTCAGTGCCGCACAGTTAAAAAACGAGGAATTTCGCGGTCCCGATTTCTTTGCTGTCCTGGGGGTTCCCAAAGCGGAAAGAAAAAGTTGGGTGGTTTGGCAAGAGGGGAAAGCTCCCGATGTGGTTATCGAACTCCTTTCTGAAAGTACCGCTCAACAGGATAAAACTGAAAAGAAAGCCATCTATCAAGACCGTTTGCGAGTGCCAGAATATTTCTGGTACGATCCCTTCAATCCTGAAGACTGGGCAGGTTTTATCCTCAGAGACGGCAACTACGAGCCATTATCTCTAGAGGAGGGAGAAAGATTTTTCAGTCAAAGGCTAGGGTTAACTTTGGTACGCTGGCAAGGGCAGTATAAAGGAGTCGAGGCAGTTTGGCTGCGTTGGGCGACTTTTGCTGGCGATTTACTGCCCACGGAGTCAGAGCTAACTGAACAGGAAAGAATGCGGGCCCAACAGGAAAGAATGCGGGCCCAACAGGAAAAAATGCGGGCTGAGGATTTAGAAGCATTGCTTCAACGCTATCGAGAGCGTTTTGGAGATTTGCCAGAATAAATCTGGATGTTGACCAGCTAAAGTACAATAACTCTCCAGAAAGCTAATAGGATAGGAATATCAAGCATGGACGACCAATAACCTTAGAGAAATCTTGTTCACTTTCCGGTATTAGCTGATTAAAATTTTTCTTTACAAGAAGTTGATCATCAAGTAAGATGTAGCCAATATGCTTATTGAATCCGGTCTTGAACTGGTTGGTTAATTGAATTGCCCATTATGGGTGACAGGCTGCCGCAGCAGTATTTTGTCAAGATTTAATAGGGAACAACCAGCTAGTAATAGTTTGATCAAGGATGCCAGTTCCGAGTTGGCTTTGACGACAAAACATGACAGTAAATATTAGTAGTGTAAAGGTTGACAATGTTAAAAAAATTACTTAACCGTATGCAAACCGAACAGGGTAGAAAAAATATTAAATTTGCCCTGGCCAGAAAAATATTCAATCCCCTCTTAAGAAATATCGGCTACACCCTAATTACTGACCATTTTTATCAGCCGATACCCAACCGTCAGGAAATTATGAGATACGCGGGCAAAGAAAGGCCTCTTAGCTCAATTGAATGGCATCTAGACAAGCAAACTGAACTGGTTAAATATTTACTAGAAAAATATGCTTTAGAATTTAACAATAAAGAAATTTTTTCAGCGTTTGGTTATTCCGAAGAAAGTTCTGGCCTCATTAGTGGCGATGCAGAATTCCTCTATGCTATGGTCAGAGAAAAAAAACCCGATCGGGTAATTGAAATTGGCTCGGGTGGTAGCACTAAGATTATCGCCGCAGCTTTAAGAATGAATTTTATAGAAAATTCCCAAAAATCACAACTGATCTCGATCGAGCCTTATCCTCAAGATTTTTTAAAAGACTTTGCTAATGTTAGTAAAGATTTTCTAGAATTTAGTTTGCTTACCCAGAAAGTAGAATCCGTAGATTTGTCTGTTTTTGAATCCCTGCAAGCTAATGATATTCTGTTCTTTGATTTTAGTCATGTGTTTAAGTGTGGTAGTGATGTGGAGTTTGAATTTCTTCAAGTTTATCCCCGTTTGCAAACAGGGGTTTTAGTGCATATTCACGATATATTTTTTCCCTATGATTATCCCATCGAATGGAATCTCAAAGAATCACGATACTGGAACGAGCAATACTTTTTAGAGACCTTTATACAATTTAACAAAAAGTTTGAAATTTTGGCATCCTTATCTATGGTATCTTCTTATAAGAATTCTGTGTTTCTTGATAATATCAATGCTTATAATGAAGAGCGATTACCCGGTTCTTTCTGGATGATTGCTTGAAGATTGATCGCCTGAATCGGGTCTTGAACTGGTTAGTTAATTAAATTGCCTGTAATTAGCCACAGTAGGAAGCGGGGATTATTGAGAATAAAGTAACCCTTAAACCCTAGATAGATAGGACAAAATCTGTTAAAACTAATTTAAAAGTTCCGGTTGTCACTGTCGATAAATATGAGAAACGAAACCAAATTGTTAGAAGTCCGGATTATTAGATTGGCAATCTACCTTTTGCCTTTTGTTAGCCTGGCATTTAATGAACCTGGGTTGGGATTTATAGAGCCAGCACTTGTTCCAATTTTGATAGTATTTATTCTATCGATATTTTTGCGGGGATTTCAGTTTAAACGAGCCTTTGGGAAAAGCACATATATAAATCTTATTATATTTTTCTTGTTCTTGATTATCATATCAACATTTTTTAGTTTTATTACAGATAATTTTTACAGTATCACAAAATCTTTAGGAGTTTTAATATCGCTTCTAATTCTCTTTTCTGTTTATTATACTGTATCATGGGTAACAACAAATCCTGCTACTTCAAAAATATTAGCCCAAGACTTTGTGAGGGTATCTGTATTTATTTGCTCTATGGTTGTTTTACAATTTTTCATAGTTTCCTTTACTGGTAGGGATTATGTAGTTGGTACCCTAGCTTCTATAGCTCGGCTTCTCCCCTATTCAGTGAGGGTTGATGCGGCGGATGAGGATTATTCTCTGTCTTTAGGGGGAGGACGGCATTCAGGAGTACTTACTGAACCTGGAGATATAGGAATTTATGCTATGCCAGCCTTCGCAATTATTAGCCAGATGCTATTGTCAGGATATTTAAAAAAAAACAAGAGGATTTTTGCAACTATCTCCTTGATTATTATTGTAACTTCTGTCACCTTAACTCAGTCAGTAACAAACATATTTGCTCTCTCTTTACTGATAGCTTATTTTATTTTTATTAATCGAAAATGGCGAATTAGAAAATTTTCAAAACAAAGTTTAATACAATTATGTTTAACTAAAGTTATTCCTTTGTTTGCAATTATATTCTTTTTGGTGATTGTTCTATTTACCTATAAAGAGGATATTAATCAATTTAGTCCAACTATTGGCTCTAGACTTGATGAATTAGAACTTTTCTGGAGTTCGGGAAAATTTATCGATCCTTTTGCTTTAAAAGATAGTGAAATCACAAATATAAGTGTGGGAGCTATTTTAAACAGTTATAGTACCGCAATCTATGCTTTAAAAAAAAATCCTTTGCTAGGAATTGGCTTAGGTAATTTTGCTTATGCTTTTCAGGAGGCTGCGCCTTTAAAAGCAGGCATTTTAGCTCGTCTAAACCAACATGACGGCTATTCTATGCTATCCCGACTAATCGTTGAAACTGGGTTAGCAGGACTCATAATCTTTATCTATATCTTTGGCAGTAGAGCAAGTCAAATCAGAGACCTTATAGCTGAAAGCAAACTGACTGCGAATCCTTACCTAAGAAATGTTTATGAGCATTGGGCTAAACTTGGCGTAGCAATCTCTTTAGGTGCTATGGCAGAATTAGCATTTGTAATGCTCAACCGTCCTAGTTACTGGAATATTGTCTTGCCTTTGCTATTTGGGATTTGTTTTAAATCAAACTTTTTTGCTTTCATTAGGGAAAGGGAAGGAATGGAAATGAAACGATTTGACTAGATTTACTTAATTAGGGTACAATGTCTAAAGTTATTTTCTAGGATAACCAATGAGCCAAATAAGCGAGATTAGTTATGTGATTCCAACATTGAATAGTGCTGCTACACTGGATATGACTCTGCTCTCTTTACGATCGCAGAAAGACGTAGATGTTAATATCATCGTAGCAGACAGCGGCTCAACCGATGGTACTCTAGAGATATGTAAACGCTGGAATGTCAAAACTTTGTACGCTGAACCGGGCAATATGTATCGAGCAATTAACACTGGGCTACGGGAATGTTATACGGAATGGCTGGGCTACATTAATTCCGATGATTGGTTATATCCAGATAGCGTGAATCGACTAACGACTTTTGGAAAAGATACCAAAGCAGATATAGTCTATGGAAGTTGTGACTATACTGATGGTTATGGTCGTTTCGTCTATTCTATGTCCGCCGCTAGACCCGATCAATTGCTTCCACTGTTCCGAATGGGGATATTTGGCTTTGCTCAACCGGCGGCGATCTTTCGTAATAGAGTTTACCAAAAGCTCAAGGGGTTTAAAGAAGATTATTCTTTAAGTTCGGACGCTGATTTTTACCTGAGAGCTTTGTTATCGAATTTAAAATTTTCTCGGTTTTCTGGTGAAAGTATAAGTTGTTTTCGGATTCATGAAAACCAATTGACGCATAAGAAAAGAGAAGCTATGGAAGCTGAAAAACAGCAAATCTATTCACCCATTCAACCTGCTCAATTACAAGACTGGGTGGTATTCACACAATGGAGATTAAATAACTTACCTCATTACATAATGAGATTTTTAAGACAATCCTCGTTGGCAGTTCAAATGAAAATAACTAGGTCTACAGACTACAGATGATTAATCAGTTAGAGGAAAAAAGCATGAACAAGCTAGAATTTATATGCCCGGAATGCCAGTCAAGATTCAATTTCCAACAAGATAAGATTGTCTGTACTGAAGGACATGAATTTCTTGTTAAACATGGCATCTATGATCTTTTGCCTAAAGCAACAAAAGAAATAGTCAAACAAGATGCTATTTATCACGGTAGTGTATCAGATTTATGGCTCGATCTAGCCCAGCTAGAAACATTAAGAAACTTGCATTTTCATCAAAAGATAGTAAATTTCATTGCTAATCATAGTCAAGTCAATTCAACAATCTTAGAACTTGGAGGTGGAATCGGTTTTGATTTAGAACTTTTTATCAAAACTGAAGCCAGTTTTAAAGAATATGTTTTTTCAGAAGTAGCAGAAGAAAGTTTATTTTATGTATTAAAAAAACACTCAGAAAGAAAATTAGAGAAAATTATTTATGCGAGAATAGATGCTCATCATATTCCCTTTGCCGATGAATCCTTTGATATTGTTTACATGATAGCGGCTTTGCATCATTTACACGATCTTAACATTGCATTACAGGAGATGAAAAGAGTTTTAAAACCTAATGGCTTTCTAATTTTTGGAATTGAACCAAATATTAATATCAATAAATTATTATCTTCAATAATTCTTCGATCTCGAAACATATTACCAGACAAAGAGCATTCTCCTGCTGATGAAGAAGCCGAAGGATTTTCATTGTCAGAATTTAACCAGATAGCTAAAGTGTATAACTTAGAATTAGTTTCAATAGAACCTGTTTGGTTAACCACAGGAATCACGCATTACGCCTTAGAGTTTATATACAGGTTGCTACGTCTCAAAAAGAGAATTAAACTTCCCTTTTTAATGGAGAAGCTTTTTTTAGTAACAGACTCATTACTGTTTTTAATTCCTGGCATGAGTAACTTCAGTTGGCACTACACAGTTATTTATAAGAAAAATTGAGTATTTATAAGAAAAATTGAGGCCGATTTTTTCAATATGAATAATAATACTTTTATCAACTTTTGTCCTCGCCTACACCCAGATCATGGGGGTACTTACACTGCTGCATCTCTGTTTCGTAGAGCCGTAGAGAGTTATTTTGTTGACTTACAAATGCCTGGATACGATAGTCCTAGCGAAGCAGATTATACTGTTTCTGGTTCTATCAACCCCTTCACGGCACTGATAAAATCAAGTTTTCCTAGCTTTTTCTCTTTCATTCCAGAAAAAGTTAAGGAAAAGACATCAGGAGTAATTGTACATGGTGCTTTTTTAGCTCATTTTTCCTATGCTTATCAACTATCACGCCATCTTAAGGTTCCGCTTTATTTAGTCCCTCATGGAACAACCGATCCTTATGTCTTTTCCTATGACAAACTAAAAAAAAGAATCTGGCTGGAAATGATTGGCAAGCCAGCAACACATCATGCAAAAAAAATCATATTTTCAACGGCATTGGAACGGGATAAATCAATTTTACCTTTTGCTAAAAATAAGGGGAATATTTGTACTTTTTCTGTTGAAAATCCTAAGGATATTGATAAGATTTTATGTCGGAGATGGCTTAGACAGAAATTGGGACTATCTGACGAAGAGAAAATCTTACTTTATTTTGGCAAATATGATAAATTTAAGCACCCCTTAGAAACCTTAAGAAGTTTTGTCAAGGTTAAGCCTAAAAACTGGAATTTTTTAATCATGGGTTATGGACAGGATGAATCATTAAAAGAGAAAATTGTCTCTTATTCAAGTCTTCCTAATGTATTCATACATTCACCAGTTTTTGATCAAGAAAAGTGGAAGTTCTTGTCTGGTTCGGATTTATTTGTCTTATTTTCACATCGAGAAAATTTTGGCTTTTCGGTGGCTGAAGCTGCTTCCGTTGGCTTACCAGTATATATTTCAACAGGAGTAGATATTCACCCATTTTTTGAAGATGAACGTGAAAGATTAGTCTTCGATATTAGCACTGAACAGGATATAGAAAAGGCACTATCCACCCTTGATAAAATTAGCGATGATGATTTACGATATCTAGGTTCCTTTTGTAGAGAAATAGCCCTTAAAAATTTTAGCTTCGAGCAATTTTCTGGAAATGTCAAAAATATACTTTTTGACATTTGAAGTTTTGATATGGTAAAGTAAGGGAGCATCTCACATTTGCATTAAGCATAAATGCTTAATGAGGTAAATAAAAAAGTTAAAAAATAGAATCATGGGTGCAGGGCTAATAAATATGTGCAAAATAGCCGAAAAAGTTTCATCGATTACAGGCATCGATATATTGACAGATGTATCTAAGAGTAAAATCAGCACAGGAACAGCGTTATTATGAAGGTCACATTTTTAAGCCCAAAAAAAAGAGAAATATTAGTCATTTTACTAGCTTTTATTTTTGTGCTAAGCATTTACCTAATTGGCATAAGACAAAGCTCTAAAAGTACAGCTCATGAGAGACAAAACCAAACTCTGGAAATTTCCCGACAAATTTATGAAAATGGATTACTTTCTTTTTGGCAGCCGAAAGCTAATTTTGCCAATATTTACGCCCCACAGTATCCTCCATCACAATCCTATACCGTGATTCGTTTTGAATTTCCTTTCCATGGAGTATTGGGGTATTTATTTTCAAAAATTTTTGGATTTCACGGTTGGATTTATACAACTATATCCTTGCTTTTTTCTTTAATAACTATCGTATTTTCTTTGCTTTTCTTTCGTCTATTTAATGGATTTTATGCATCATCTTTTGGTTTATTGCTTTTAGTTTTATCCCCATTATTTTTACACTTTGGTCAGGTGGCCATGCCCGATATTGTAGCTTTAACCGGTCTAGTGACTAGCTTATACTTTGCTGGTTATACGGCCAATCGTGCTTCAACAATAGCTAATGACAGATGGACTTGGATTGGATTTTTGACATCAGCTATACTTTTCGCTGTTATCGGTGTGCTGGGGAAACCCAACCTAATCCCCTATGGATTACCTGTAGCTTTGCTGGCCATTAAGTCTTTCCGGCAAAGAAAAACAAAATTTATAGCGTTTTGCCTATATTGGTTAATCGCGGTTATGGCCTTGGCCTTGTGGAACTTACTTATTTACTTAGACCCACCTGGTAGCTGGAATATTTTGAAGGCATCTGCCGCTCAAGCACCATTGCTAAATTTGTTGCTGAGTCCAAGTTTTTACATTAAAACTATAAGTTGGGCTACTCTTTTTGGCCTTGGTATTCCTGGAATAGTTTTCCTGTTTCCAGCTATTCCAGTAGTTTTCAGAGAGCGACGCTATCGCCTCTGGGTTCCGTCGGCTTTATTCAGTATAGGATTCGTTTATTTAAGTCAAAGAACTTATATGATTAGGGAGCCACAATATACACTTATTGTTTTATTTTGGCTCATCTTTATTGCTGTTATTGGAATTAATGAGTTGACTATAAAAGGCTCAAAAATTTTATCTTCAAAAATTTTTCTAGTAGTTTTCATGATTCACCTGCTCATGGTAACTTGGGGAACCTTATATTTAAAGGCGGATAAACTTCCCAACTCCGGTTCTCTTGTATCTATTGGTAATTTAATACCTCTACAGGCAAAAATAGTACAAATATCTCCATCCTATGGAGCAACTCCAACTTATTTTTTGAATCGTCAAACGGCTTTGTTTATGTCTAATGATAAAGAACCTATCCTAGAACTCAAGGATTACCAAGCTTTAGGTTATAACTATTTAATGTTTTTTGACTATTCTCTAAGTGCTAATTCATTTTCAGATATCGTTCAACAAAAACGGATTACTGTTGTAGCAAAATCCCTGGCTCCTCAAATTTATAATTATGCACAAAAACATTTTGATAAAGTCTTTGAATTAGATGGGGTTACTCTGTTTAAGATGGTAGATAACAATGAATCTCTATAACCCGCTGCTTGAAGAAATTATTTATGCTTTTCAATATCCTAAAATTTTATCTCTGTTGAGTGAAATTACTGGAATACCTCAATTATTACCTGATGAATATTTGTATGCTGGTGGAATTAGCTTGATGGCTCGAGGGTGCTTCCTTAATCCTCACATAGATAATTCCCATGATAAAGACAGAAAGAATTACAGAGTTCTCAATTTACTGTATTATGTAACACCAGATTGGCAAGAGGGTTATGGAGGCAATTTAGAACTGTGGGACAATGGATTAAAATCTCCTCAGAGGACAATTTGGAGCAAATTTAACAGGCTAGTAATTATGAAGACGGACAAAAGTTCATATCATTCTGTTAATCCGGTTATATATAATGGTTCGAGATGTTGTGTATCCAACTATTATTTCTCTCCCGTATCACCCGAAAGTGAAGATTATTTTCATGTCACCTCTTTTCGAGGGCGACCCGAACAAAAACTTCGAGACTTGTGGCTACAAGCTGATATAGCTATTCGTAATAAGCTCCGTAAGGTTTTTCCTCAAGGGATTGTTAAACCTTGGCACAGGTACAAGAAGTAAATATATTATCCCTAATGTTTAACTTTATTGGTTCTTCCGAACCTGGGGGGAAAGATGTAAAAAATAAAATCCCTGAAGTGTTTGCTGGACAAAGGATTGAGACATCTAAAGGATCATTTGAGCAACTTTTGCTATGATCTAGTCATAAAGAAACTTTCAGCAATCTCCTTCATGGTAAGTTCGGTAAAACCACTGTATTCCTCCAGAATTATGCAACTTACGGCCTCCCTTGTCCTTTACAAAAATGACCCAGAGATAGTTACTCAAGCAATTAAATCACTGTTCGGCACACCCATAGAAATTAATTTATCAGTAGTAGATAATTCTCCCACCGATGAACTCAAAAAAATATTTGATAATTTTCAGGAATACGACATCGATTATTATTTTAATAATGGTAATAACGTTGGTTTTGGTCAAGGACATAACCTAGCTATTACTAGAGCTAAAAAATATGATTATCATTTAGTTATCAATCCAGATGTTTATTTTGATAATAATGTAATCACTGAACTTATTCACTACCTCGATAAGCATCAAGATGTGGGATTGATTACTCCAAAAATATCTTACCCTAATGGGGACATCCAATACCTTTGTAAGCGTCAACCCACAGTTTTGACCTTATTTATTAGACGTTTTATACCAAAAAAAATGCAATTTCTTTTCAAAAAGAGATTGGACTGGTATGAAATGAGAGATATTAGCTATAACCAGATAATAGAAGTACCGATTATTAGTGGTTGTTTTATGCTATTTAACAGAAAATATTTAGATGATATTGGCTACTTTGATAAAAATATGTTTATGTATTTTGAAGATTATGATTTAACCCTTAGAATGTCTAAAAAATACAAAACCATACTTTATCCCCATGTGAATATTTATCATCATTGGGCAAGAGGAGCGCACAACTCGACTAAACTGGCAATAGTTTTTGCTCAATCTGCTGTGTATTTTTTCAATAAACATGGCTGGAAACTTTACTAAACTTAATTGAATAATTAATAATGAAAAACGTTTTAGTTACAGGTTCTACCGGCTTTATTGCCAGCCACTTACTGCCAACTTTACACCAACATAACTACCAAATAACAGCTGCAATTCGCCAGAAATTTGAGTTTCCCGCATCCCTGTCAATTAAGTCTATTCAGGTGGGTGAAATTGATGATATGACCGATTGGCAAGAAGCATTGCTAGGCATTGATACCGTTATTCATCTAGCAGGACGCGCTCATATCCTTCATGAGACTATATCCAATCCAGAAGCAGCATTTATAAAAGTTAACACTAAGGGGACTATTAACCTAGTGAAGCAGTCGCTAAAAGCGGGAGTTAAGCACTTTATTTTTGTCAGTTCTATTCATGCTATGGCTGCCGAAAGTGATGATATTCTTAACGAAAACTCTCCCTGTCACCCCGATAGTCCCTATGGTCGTAGTAAACTGCAAGCAGAACAAGCTTTAATTGAACTAGCAAAAGATAGTGACATGACTTGGACGATCCTTCGTCCTACTCTAGTTTATGGACTAGGCAATCGCGCTAATATGGACCGCTTGATGAAACTAATTAAACGGGGATTACCTTTACCTTTTGGTGCGATCAAAAATCGTCGTAGTTTTGTCTTTGTGGGTAACTTAGTTGCTGCCATTATTACCTGTTTAGATCATCCTAATGCCGCTAATCAAATCTTTTTAATTAGCGATAACCAAGCTGTTTCTACTCCCCAATTAATTCGACTCATTTCTCAACAAATTCAACAACCCTGTCGATTGCTGCCCGTCCCCACTACCTTACTTAGATTCTTAGGTTATCTGGGTGATAGCCTAGAATCTATAACAGGGAAAAATCTCCCTTTTAACAGCTATAATATCGATCGCTTGCTTGGTTCTCTTGCCGTTGACTCTAGCTATATTCAAAACACATTGAATTGGCAACCTCCCTTTACTTTAGAGCAAGGATTAGCCCAAACAATTCAGCCAGAAAATTAGTGATCGCCTTGTCAAAAAGGCTTCATAATTCAAGTTCCGCTTTGACAAAATCGGCAGTTTTATGAAGAGAAAACCCTACTTTAGTCGCTATTGTCTGCATAGCGCCGCTATCCCTTAAAATTTTCCCTTTAATTCCCTCTAATCCTTCCTTTTTGCCAATATTGATCATACTATCCCTAATCTAATTATCAGGCAATGAGCCATAATTCTGCACTATGCTATCTCTTGGTATCTTTATTGTCTTTCTACAGCACTTTCAATTAAAACACTCTCTAAATAAACATCATACTCTAGATTTGTTGTCAATTCGTGAATTCTTGTAATCACTTTTAAAGCGTTTCTCATCAAGATGAAGTATAAACTGACAAGGCATCTTCTCCTGTCTCCCCAAAAGTAAAACTTAGTAACTCACCATTAAGATAACTGCTATAATTATTCGATTCAAGAGCCAAAAGTAAAAACAGAAATATAGAGAGCTTACTAACAAGCTCTCTATAAAGTTTCGGTCTTTTACCACTTATCTTCCAGACTAGGATCTGTTAGCAGTATTCAAGCTACCCACTTGAATATTCAGATTAATTTTTTGTCCTCCCCGGCTAATTTCTACGGGTAAATTATCGCCGATTTGAGTATTAGCAACAATTTCCCGAACCGCATCGGGATCGGTGACATTCTTACCACCTACAGACTTTAACACATCACCCGATCGCAATCCCGCTGCTGCGGCAGGAGAATCTCTCATCACCCGCACTAACAAGACACCAGAATCATCGGGGATAGTCCAATTATCAGCCATGGGACTATCGGCTAATTGTTCTTTTACCTCCGAAGTTAACTGTACCATTTGAACACCGAGATAGGGATGTTCCACCTTACCCGTGGCGATTAATTGTTCAGCGATTCTTTGGGCAGTTTTAATCGGAATAGCAAAACCTAAACCCTGGGCATTTTGAATAATAGCAGTGTTAACTCCGATAACTTCTCCCCGAGCATTTAACAAAGGTCCGCCAGAATTTCCGGGGTTAATTGCCGCATCGGTTTGCAGGAAATCCACCAATTTATCACTAGCACCAATTTGGGAGCCATTGCGTTCCTTGGCGCTAATAATCCCCGTGGTGACAGTGTTATCTAATCCCAAAGGATTACCGATAGCGATCGCCCATTCTCCCACCTGTAAACTATCAGAATTACCTAATTTAACCGTGGGTAAATTGCTCGTTTCTACCTGTACCACTGCCACATCGGTTAAAGGATCACTACCTAAAACTTTACCATCAATAGTGCGACCATCTTTGAGGGTGACAGTCACCTTATCCGCTCCCTCGACAACGTGAGCATTGGTGATAATTTTACCGTCATTACTGATAATAAACCCGGAACCTGTACCCCTTTGAACTTGTTTTTCTCCTCGATCGGGTATTTGAGAACCGAAGAAGCGACGGAAAACAGGATCGTTAGCAAATTCGCCTAAATCATCGCCTCCATTGACTTCCCTAGAAGCATTAATTCTTACCACCGCCGGCCCCACTTCTTGCACCACAGAAGCGACAAAATTGGTAGGAATCACCAGAGACGAGGGAGCCGCTGCCGCTGGTGTGGAGGGGCGAGGATTATTGGCAGCGGTGGCAATATTTTGGGCTAATTCTAGAGGATTTTGGCTGTAGGCGTAGGTAGCACCGATACCTAACCCAGCACCCAAAACCAGTAAGGAGGAATAGGCAAAAAGTTTTTTCATCGCAGAAGATTTGGAGCGTTTATAATTACCTTCGTTGTGCGGGGAAATATTATCGTTAAAAATATTGTGAGTCATAGTTTTTACTGTTTAACCATTTTGAGAAGGGAATAAAAGTCAGTCCTAGTAATCGTGGGTGTGAGAGGAGTGTTTCGGAAAACGGCTGAGGACTGACTATCTCTAATTTAGGCGGGGGATATGAACTTACTGTGACGCAGACATGAACTTTTGATTACAAGCTCATTGTTTTATCAGGAGTCAGGAGTCAAAAGTCAGGAGTCAGAAGTCAGCTTTTATTTATTCTCCCCTTCTCCCCAACCCCCCACTGATTACTGATTACTGATTCCTGATCACTGAAAAGCTGCCCCTATACTTTTTCAACAGGATGGGGAAAGACTGCGCCAGTTTCAGCAGGGTTTAACCAGTGGTGATATTAATCTTTCAGCAATTCTAGGCGATAACGATACAAAGCTACAGGACGATTCGGCGCTTGGAAATAATCAGGGGATTGGGGGGAAAGATAAATGGCTGTCACCTGATCGCCTAGAATTTTATTAGGAGATAATAACTGATAGGCGGTGGTGGTTTCCACCTCATTAAGATAAGTATTGGTTTCTCCCCGGAAAATTTGTTGACTGATTTCTGTGGCAATAAATTGATTTTGGCTAGGAGTTTCGCTATTTCTGGCAATTACCGTGGAAATTAGTTGATGAGCGCCCCGTAAAAAGGTAATCTGACGATTGGGATTATTAGGGTCAGTTTTTACCGATAATACCGATTGACTACCCAAATAGGCGCGACTAATTGCTAAACCATTAAAGGATCGATCGGCCACAATTGATGGTTTACTGATAATAGTCGATAAAAAGGCAGCATTTATCGGTCTGGAAATAGCTTTCTCGATGAATCTCACCGGAAACTCGATCGATTTTTCTAGGTAACGACGATTACTTTCAAAACCGGGTGTGATAATCTGGGGAGCAAGAGGAGCGGTTAAATCGATTAGGGTACTGGTGACAGTCCAACTGCCTACCATCCAATCGGGATAAACTAAATCTCCACTGGCAAAACTAACCACCGGTTTATTCATCCAGCGAGGATAATTAGTTAAGCGATCGCTTAAATTTCCCGCTATAGACAATTCTAAATGGTTACTACAGTCTATAATCAATACTAACAAGAACAAAATTATCCTTTGCATGGGTAAAAACATTTTTTAAGTAATATTCTTTAATTATGAACGATTTGATCAACTCCCAAGCCTTTAATCTCGATTCGGCAGTAATTCCCATCGCACCGACCGGTTTTAAATCGGGTTTTATTGGCATTATTGGTCGTCCTAATGTGGGCAAATCTACCCTGATGAATCAATTAGTGGGACAAAAAATCGCCATTACTTCCCCCATCGCTCAAACTACCCGCAACCGTTTACGCGGCATTGTCACCGACGAGCGCTCTCAGATGATTTTTGTCGATACCCCCGGCATTCACAAACCCCATCACGAATTAGGCAAAGTTTTAGTTAAAAATGCCGAAAACGCCATAAATTCTGTAGATTTAGCTTTATTTGTTGTCGATAGTAGTAATTTTTTGGGCAATGGCGATCGCTATATTGCCGATTTACTGACTAAAAACCAAACTCCCACGATTTTAGGGCTAAATAAAGCCGATCAGCAACCAGAAGACCCGGAGCCTATCGACGATAGTTATCGCACCTTAGCGGCGGAAAATAACTGGCCTCTGCTCAAATTTTCGGCACTGGAGGGGACAGGAATCGTAGAACTGCAAAATCTGTTAATTGATTCCCTCGAAGTCGGTCCCTATTACTATCCCCCCGATTTAGTCACCGATCAGCCGGAAAGGTTTATTATGGGCGAATTAATCCGCGAACAGATTTTACTGCAAACCCGTCAGGAAATTCCCCATTCTGTGGCGGTGGTGATTGAACGCGTCGAGGAAACTCCCGCTTTAACCAAGGTTTTTGCCGCCATCAATGTGGAACGAGATTCCCAAAAAGGGATCGTCATCGGTAAAAATGGCAGTATGTTAAAAGCGATCGGCTCTTCCGCTCGCTCGGCTATTCAAAAGTTAATCGCCGGGGAGGTATATTTAAAGTTATTTGTGAAGGTAGAACCGAAATGGCGACAATCTCGCTCACTTTTAGCAGAATTTGGCTATCGCACCGAGGAGTGAATTGGGGTGTGGGGTGTGGGGTGTGGGGTGTGACCCCCCCAACCCCCCCGACATCGGGGGGGCAGGGGGGGTGTGGGGTGTAGGGTGTGGGGTGTGGGGTGTGGGGTGTGGGGTGTAGGGTGTAGGGTGTAGGGTGTAGGGTGTGGGGAGAAGCTTTTTTCAGTGTTGCCAAAGGCACGGCGTAGCCGTCCAGTAAACAGTAATGAGTGAACTGAAAACTCACATCTGAGAACTGATAACTCACATCTGATAACTGATAACTGATAACTGATAACTGATAACTGATAACTGATAACTGATAACTGAAATGGCCGATATTACAAACCTAATTAAACAGGTACACCAAGAGGCAAAAAAAGAGGATTTTCCCATCGATACCCTGATTTACCAAGAGGCAAAAAAAGACCCCCTTGAACCAGTTTTGTATGCTGGTAATCTTGCTAGTCAGTTATGCTTTTTTGGCCGGGATTTAGGACGAGATGAAGTGTATGCGGGACAACCTTTGATCGGGGCTGCCGGTAGAATGGTAAGAGAGGGATTTTTTCAAGCTTGGCAGGGGAGAAAATCCCATGATCGTCAAGAGTTATTATCGGTGTGCGATCGAATTTTCTTGACTAATACAGTTCCCTACAAACCCCCTGGTAATAAAGCTTATTCTGGGGAAGTGAAAGATCGTTTCCGTCCATTTATAGAAAAACTGCTCGTTTTTTATTGGCAAGGTGATCATATCATTCCTCTTGGCACGGAAGCTTTTAAATGGTTTGAACCCTACGGTAAACCCAAAGAAGTAGATAAATTCTATCTTGATAAAGAACGCTTTACCAAAAAACTGCTAGTTACCCTTACCGCTACCGATGAAGATGGATTAAAACAGCAAAAGAAAGTGACTTTATTACCTCTCCCCCATCCCTCTCCTCTCAATCAAAGATACTATGCTCTTTTTCCTGATTTATTACAAAAAAGATTAACTGAATTTGCCTTTTAACTAATGAGAATTTACGGCAATCGTCCCATAAAAACCCTAGCAGGACAATTAACCCGTCCGACGACAGCAAGGGTGCGAGAAGCTTTATTTAATATCTGGCAACAGAAATTATCTGGCTGTCGTTGGTTGGATCTTTGTGCGGGTAATGGTTCCATGGGTGCGGAAGCTTTATGTCGAGGTGCGAGTCTAGTAATCGGAATTGAACAATCAGGACGCGCTGGCGAAATTATCAAGGAAAATTGGCGCAATTTAGCAACTTCTCCCCAGCAATTCCAAGTAATTCGGGGGGATGTACTGACAAAGTTAGCCACTTTAGCGGGGAAAAGTTTTGATTTAATTTATTTTGACCCTCCCTACGAAAGCGGTTTATATTTACCGGTACTAACTGCCATCTCTCAATCTAATTTGTTAGATTCTCTGGGGGAAATTGCCGTGGAACATAATCCCAAATCTTGGCAAGCAATTAATCTAGAAGGTTTAACCATTTGTCGTCAGAAACGCTACGGCAATACCACCTTAACTTTTTATCAAAAAGCAGATGTCTGCTGACCACTGACTCTTAAGGTTTGATCCCCCCTGCCCCCGTAGGGTTGATTCATGAATCAACCCTACCTTCCTAGGGAGAAGGGAGAATAAATAAAAATAATCTCCTGCCGACCGCCGGAAATGGTCAATTTTATTGGGCAGTCCAGAAAAAATTATTATTTCTCAACAAAATCACATAATTTGTCACTTTTCTTGACAATTATCCTGAGCAACCCGAGAAACTTTCTGGCAACCGCAGTTAATCGCCCCCTGTTTAAGCTATTTAAAGAAAAATTAGGGCTTATTTCGATAAAATTAGCAGTAAATAGGCTGTAACCTCCTAAAAAACTTAAATCCCTTTTCCTAGTTCTTGTTTTGACCTGAAACTACCCCGAAGTTTCCTGACACGGCAGCCCAACCATCTCCCCTTAACCGTTGCTGCTCCCCAGATTATCCCCTAATTTTTGTATAAATTTATACCCGACAAAAATAGTCGGGTATATTTGACACCAAGATTTTGCCGGTGATAGGATGCTTGTAGATTCAGTTGACGGCAAGACAGGAAAATCATGACCCTAGCGACAAACATCGAAACCTCAAAATTCATCCCCACCTTTACCCGCTTGGTTTCTAAGGAAGGAGGGACTTCTTACCCCCTGAAAGCGCTGAATATCTGCGAAGAAACCTTTGCCCCCCTGGAAGTGGACTACGATTACGACCTCATCCGTCGCACCGTTACCAGAGAAAGCATTCAAGCCGGTCCCAATTCCATCTGGCGCTATCGTTCCTTTTTGCCGGTGGAAAGTGAAAATCCTATCGATGTGGGTACGGGTATGACTCCCCTAGTTAAATCCCACCGTTTAGCCCGGCGCTTGGGTCTAAAAAATCTCTACATTAAAAATGATGCCGTCAATATGCCCACTCTCAGCTTCAAAGATAGAGTGGTATCCGTCGCCCTTACCCGCGCCAAAGAATTAGGTTTTACCACCGTTTCCTGTGCTAGTACGGGAAATCTCGCCAATTCCACCGCCGCTATTGCCGCTCACGCCGGTTTAGACTGTTGTGTTTTCATTCCCTCAGATTTAGAAGCGGGTAAAATTCTCGGCACCCTCATCTATAATCCCACGGTCATGGCAGTTAAAGGCAACTACGATCAAGTTAACCGTCTCTGTTCAGAAGTGGGCAATACCTACGGTTGGGGTTTTGTCAACATCAATCTGCGTCCCTACTATTCCGAAGGTTCCAAAACCTTAGGCTTTGAAGTGGCTGAACAATTAGGCTGGAAACTCCCCGACCATATTGTCGCACCTTTAGCCAGTGGTTCCCTGTTTACCAAGATTTATAAAGGCTTCCAAGAATTCGTCAAAGTCGGTTTGGTGGCAGATAAAGCAGTGCGTTTTAGTGGCGCTCAAGCGGAGGGTTGTTCCCCCATTGCCCAAGCTTTCAAGGAAGGACGGGATTTTGTCGCCCCAGTTAAACCCAATACTATCGCCAAATCGATCGCTATTGGTAATCCCGCCGATGGTGTTTATGCCCTTGATATTGCCCGTAAAACTGGCGGTAATATTGAATCCGTCACCGATGCCGAAATTATCGAAGGTATTAAACTTTTGGCAGAAACGGAAGGCATTTTCACGGAAACCGCGGGCGGTACGACTATCGCCGTCTTGAAAAAATTAGTAGAAGCGGGTAAAATCGACCCCGAAGAAACCACGGTCGTTTATATCACTGGTAATGGTCTAAAAACCCAAGAAGCGGTACAGGGTTATATCGGTGAACCCCTGTTAATCGAACCGAAATTAGAAAGCTTTGAACGGGCCCTGGAACGTTCCCGCACCCTCGAACGCCTCGAATGGCAACAGGTTCTCGTCTAGAATTGATGTTCAGGGATGATGGGGCAATTATCCTCTTGCCTCATCTCCACAAGCAATTTAAATTCGCGCGCAGCTTACTGTCCTTTCCACTTTTTCCTTGATATCTATGGCTGTAAAAGTTCTCATTCCTACTCCCCTGCAAAAATTTACAGAAAATAAGGCTACCATCGAGTGTAGTGCTAGTAGTGTCGGTGGTTTAATCGAATCCTTAGAAGCAAGTTTCCCCGGTATTAAGGCCCGCTTATGCGATGAAGATGGCGCACCCCGGCGCTTTTTAAATTTCTACGTCAACAGCGAAGATATTCGCTTCCTCGATGGGACAAAAACCCCCTTACAAGATGGCGATGAAGTCAGTATCGTTCCTGCGGTGGCTGGAGGTTAACGTCCCCATAAGTTTGTTTTCCGTCAATTGTAATTAAACCCCTAGAAAGTGATGTTTTCTGGGGGCTTTTGTTTAGGTAAGTTCTAAGCTGTCCGCGCATTTAAGTAGGGAGGCAGAATTATTTGTAGGATGGGTTAGCGGTAGCGTAACCCATGCAGGCGTTGGGTTTCATACTTCAACCCAACCTGCGTTCTACACTAGCAATATTTAGTTCATTTTTCGGTATCTTTTGAGACTTTTTTATCGGATATTTTCCAAGTCCGTCCTTGACAGTAAACTTGGCCATCTTTAATCTGAACGCCAAAAACCTGACGGGCTAATTGTAAAATTTCTTTACGTTCTTCATCGGTTAAATAATCATTTCCTTTTCTTCCGCTAGGGCAGATTTTTTGATCGCCTCCTGCTTCTAGATAACGCTGTCTTCCTTTGGCTGCAATTTCGCCAATTCTTGCGTATTTTTGCTGTTGAAGTTCTGTCGGTTTTTTCATAGTTAAAGTATCCATTCTAGGGGAATAATTTCGCCATTAGGCAATAAGTATGATCTGGGCAATGTTAGACTAGAAGTAATGATTAGCCAAGCTCCATTATCTTCATCATAGACTCTAAAGAGCAGGAGTCCCAAAGTTTCAAGAGCATTTAAGACAAGATACTGTTCTTCTGTAGGTTCCACTTTTCTCAATAATTATTGTAATGATTTTCAATTATCTGGTAGATAAATTACCCCTTTAGCAATTCTTCCCTCTGTTCCTAATGTCTTGGCAGGAATTTCTAGGTTATCGGTGGACTCTATGTAAATTAAGTAGGGAGGCACAATTATTTGTAGGATGGGTTAGCGGTAGCGTAACATAATCGGGCGTTGGGTTTCATGCTTCAACCCAACCTACGTTCATCTTATATTTAATTCCACCTACCCACTTAGAGTGTTTTTGTCAACTTGGATTGGAGTTAGTCGAGTCATGAGTAATGCAAAAATTGAAAATTAACTTTTTTCTCTAGTGGGACTTAAACAAATTTCAAGCCCAAATAAAGCCTAAACTGGCTTTGTAAGCGGCAAACACATCCCGATTCTCGGTCAGCCACTCAAAGAAACGGAAAGACATCGCTGTCCGAAAAGCTTCTAAAGCTTCCACAAAAGTGT
>NZ_JACJQV010000075.1 GCF_014696875.1 Microcystis wesenbergii FACHB-1317
CAATTTCTCAGAACAAATATCTGAAAAATTTTTAAAATGCCTTGCTTTGCTTGCCCCGTAAGCGATTGAAGACAGACAAACAAGGAATCAAACTAGAGAATGAATCAGCCCTAGGGGCAAGGGGGGGGCAGCTTACATCAGATATTGCCTGAGATAACTTGGGGTTTTTGACCAGATTCTTGACGGCTAAATTCTCAACCACAATCGCTTGGTTTTCACGAACTAATTGAGTGGTTAGCTTATGTAAATGGTCTTTTCTGCTATCGGTGATTTGAGCGTGAATTCTGGCTACTTTGATTCTTGCTTTTCCCCGATTTTTTGACCTTTTCTGTTTTCTAGAAAGGCTTTTTTGGGCCTTTCGCAGTCTCCGATAATGCTTTTTAAAATGCTTAGGATTAGATACTTTATCGCCATCGCTGGTAATCACGAGGCTACTAATTCCTAAGTCAATTCCGATGGCTTTATCTGTTACTGGTAATGGCTTAATCGTTGGGTCATCAAATCTAATTGAAATATGCCAGCGTCCAGAAGGATGTAATCTGACTGTTACTGTGCTTGGTTCACAGCTTTCTGGTATTTGTCTTGACCATCGAATAGGTAAAGGTTCTGTGCATTTAGCTAAATAGATTTGTTTGTCTTTAAATTTAAAGGCTGATTTGGTAAATTCGGCACTTCCTCCTTGATGTTTTTTCTTAAAGTTAGGATAATTAGTACGACCAGCAAAGAAGTTAGTAAAAGCTGTTTGTAAATGTCTTAACCCTTGTTGTAAAGGTACACAGCTTACCTCATTGAGAAAGTCTAATTCTTCTTGCTTTTTCCAATCGGTCAACATTGAAGAAGTTTGAGCGTAGCCTACTCTTTCTTGCTTTTCGTACCAAGCTTGTGTTCTGAGATGGAGAGCTTTATTGTAAACCAATCTTACACAGCCCAATGTGCGCCGCAATAGCGACTCTTGTGTTGGTGTGGGGTAAAATCGAAACGAATAGGCTTTTTCCATACCTCACATTTTAGCATATATTTCGTAAACGATGCTCATATTTAACAGTAAAGCCGTCGTAGAACGACGGGGTTTCAGACCCAAAATTTTCGATGAGACCTCCGGCAAAAGTAAGTTCTCGAGCCGCTATCAGGTCAAAATATCCAAAACCTCAGATAAATTTGATATAATCTTAGGTTTTATGGATATTATGCTTGTCTCTTGTCTTTTTTCTCCTCCTGTCTCCTATCTGCTGTTTCCTCACCTAAGGTCAGATTTTTGATTTTTGCAGAAAATCTATTGTCGTCGTCAAACTACGGGTTTCAGACCCAAAAATTTCAATGATTCCCTCAAGCAAGCGCTACTGGCTCAAAAATGCCCATATTCCTGTTTCCCTCCTAGAAAATAAGGGTTTCTCTCCCCAAACCTCCGAGGGATTAACCTTAGTTAATCTGGAAATTAATGACGGTAACATTAATCGCATCACCTCAACCATCCCCCCCGAAGATAATATTCCCGTCATCGACCTCAAAAAAAAGCTTGTTTTTCCTTGTTTTATCGATATGCACACCCATCTCGATAAAGGTCATAGTTGGCAGCGTTGTCCTAACCATGATGGCACTTTTGACAGTGCCTTAAAAATGGTCCTAGAGGATTCCCGACGGGAGTGGCGCTTAGAGGATGTATATCGTCGCATGGAATTCGGTGTTAAATGCAGTTATGCTCACGGAACCGCCGCTATTCGCACCCATATCGACTCTTTTGGTCAACAGGCACAGATTAGCTTAACCGCTTTGGGAGAATTGCAACGACAATGGGCCGGTAAAATCACCCTGCAAGCGGTTTCTCTAGTTTCCCTTGACTACTATCAAACCGCCGAGGGAGCGGCCTTAGCCGATAAAATCGCCGAATTTGGCGGCATATTAGGGGGAGTAGCCTACACAAATCCCGATTTACAGGCACAAATTGATATTACCTTCAAATTAGCCCAAGAAAGGGGTTTAAATCTCGATTTTCATCTGGATGAAAACGGCGATCCTGATTCTACCTGTTTAGCAGCGATTGCGCGTACTGCTATCAAAAAGCAATTTTCTGGACAAATCATCTGTGGTCACTGTTGCAGTTTAGCGGTACAATCCCCTGAAATAATCCAAGAAACCCTAAATTTAGTCAAAAATGCGGGCATTGCTATCGTTAGCTTGCCGATGTGCAATCTCTACCTACAGGATCGTCAAGAGGAAAAAACCCCCTTTTGGCGCGGAACAACTAAGATCAAAGAGATGAAAAAAGCGGGAATTCCGGTTGCTTTTGCCAGTGATAACTGTCGCGATCCCTTTTATGGTTTTGGGGATCACGATGGTTTAGAAGTCTTTACCCAAGCGGTGCGGATTGCTCACCTCGACACACCCTACGCTGACTGGGTAAATAGTGTCACCCTCACCCCAGCAAATCTGCTCGGATTGCCCCATTTAGGGCGCATTAAGACTGGTCTAGAGGCAAATTTGTTAATTTTCAAGGCTCGCTACTTTAGCGAGCTATTATCGCGACCACAGTGGGATCGCCTCGTGATTCGGCGCGGGTTGAGCATCGATACTACTCTCCCCGATTACCAAGAGTTAGATGATTTAGTTCTAGGAATTGAGTAACTCCTGTAAGGGTTTGACAAAAACTACCGATTCTAGGTTGATAGCACCGTAAATATGGGGAAAGGTCTCTCTTTCTAGATGAACGTAGGTTGGGTTGAAGCATGAAACCCAACGCCCGATCATGTTACGCTACCGCTAACCCATCCTACAAATAATTGTGCATCCCTACTTAGGAATTGAGCAACTCCTGTAAGGGTTTGACAAAAACTACCGATTCTAGGTTGATAGCACCGTAAATATGGGGAAAGGTCTCTTTTTCTAGCTCTAGAGTGGCATTTTCTGGGTTAGGATGCTGGGGCTGCTCCCATTTGACCGGGGCCTGCAATTGTTCGAGAGAAATGGCTAAAACCAGCAAATCTGGCTGATTTTGATAAAAAGCATCCACAACTTTCGGAATTTGTTCTAAGGTGGAGCAATGGATAAATCCCTCATTTTTTAGGGAATGCGCCCGATATTCCCCCATTTCACGAGCTATTCGCCAACCTCTTTCCGTAGTGATGTGATAGATCATCGGTTCGCCTCCTACTGTCACTTTATCCCTAATTTTAGGATATAGCCTGAAGCTGTCAGCGGCCCTCAATTCTCTTAAACTAGGGGTCAGGGAATAAAGACAAGAAATTTGTCCGACCAATTACCAGAAAAAAATTGCCGATAACGTCCTCAAAATCTCTTGATAGTCTCCTTTTACCTGATATTAACCTTTTCCCCTTAAAATGAGCTTACCGAGCCATTAACTGCAAAAATCTATGCTAGATAAAATATTTACTCCCAATCCCTACGCTGAAAAACCCGCTCCTCTGCGTCCTCGCAAGGGGGTAATTATCGGTGTTGGTCAGGTGGGGATGGCCTGCGCTTACTCGATGTTAATTCAAGACTGTTTTGATGAATTAATTCTCCAGGATATCGCCACCGATAAAGTCGAGGGGGAAGTGATGGATTTAAGGCACGGAATGCCCTTTATTGAACCCACAGACTTGAAAATGGGAACCGTGGCCGATGTGGGACAAAATGCCGATGTGGTGATTATTACTGCTGGGGCTGCCCAAAAAGAGGGAGAAACCCGATTACATCTCCTTGAACGAAATGTGGCGATTTTTCGCCGTATTCTTGCGGATGTGGCTGTTTACTGTCCCAGTGCTTTGATTTTGGTGGTGAGTAATCCCGTCGATATCATGACCTATATTACCCTGAAAATAACCCATTTTCCGCCTTCTAGGGTGATTGGTTCGGGTACAGTGCTAGATTCTGCTCGTTTACGCTCTCTTTTATCCACCCAACTCCATGTAGATGCGCGTAACGTCCACGCTTATATTATCGGTGAACACGGGGATAGTGAGCTTGCTGTGTGGAGTTCGGCCAATATCGGAGGAGCAAGGTTATTAGAAGGAGATTGGCAGGATTTAAGCGCGGCCGACCAAGAAAGCTTAACAGAAATTTTTCTTCAGGTTAAAAACGCCGCCTATGAAATTATCAAACGCAAGGGTTATACTAGCTATGCGATCGGTTTAGCTACCACGGATATCGTTAAAGCGATTTTACGTTCCCAAGAAAGAATTCTCACTATTAGCACTCTCCTCGATGGTCAATACGGTCTCAAAGATGTGTGTTTAAGTATTCCCTCGGTGGTTAACGAGAAAGGAGTGATTAAAACCCTGAATCTTGCTCTCAGTCCCAGAGAAACCCAACAGTTACATAATTCGGCCAAAATCATGCGCGATTTAATCGATCAACTCAAAATTTAACTTAGGGTTGGCTGAATAAATCTAAAAACATTGTTGGCTAAGATTTTTAGATTTTTTTGACCTCAAAAAGTGCCAGACATAAGAGCGATCGAGGGGAAATTTTAGGCACTTTTTCCCCGAAAATTAGGTAATTGTGGGGTGGACTGAAGCAATTAGTGCTAGACTTCCCGAAAAGTCAATTTTATTTCAGCTTGTTGTTAGGAATCTACTTAAAAGAGGTTGTTTAATCTGGCTAATACGCTTTTGGTTATGATATGCAGAAAAGTTCGCTGCGATGGTGCTAAAATGGGGTGATATGCCGAGAGTTTTTACATATCGTTACTCTGAGGATTGTTATTCGGAAATTTTCTGTATAATCAATGGTTAGGCTGCTTCAAATTATCTGTGGTGACGTAGTTGAAGACCGTTCTATGAGCGTTAAGTGTTTCAGGAAGTTGTTGATAGGCTGACGATGTGTATCGGACAATGAGCAAATTGGGGTATACTGCGGGAAAAATTCACTCAGCAACAATTCAGCAGAATCCTAAATGGCAGAAAAAGTCGCAATCTTTCTGGATGTTGAAAATCTATCAGGTTGGCTAAAAGCAGATGGAGGGGAAGCACTATTGGAACGCGCCAATGAGCTAGGGCGTGTAGTTGTCCGTCGAGCCTATGGTGATTTCAGCATTGCATCAGTCAGTGTTCGTCAGCCAGAATTGAACCTGCTAGGTTTTGAGTTTGTCCATGTTTATCATCCAGTAAAAGGTAAAAACTCCGCTGACATTCAGATTGTTGTCGATGTTATGGAATACTTGGCTCGTATCCCTGATTTGGAATGGGTTGTGCTTGCCACTGGAGATTCAGATTTTTCACCTTTGTTTAGGCGTTTAAGGGAGTTAGGCAAGTCTGTAGTTGGCGTTGGACCACGTTCTGCTCTTAGTGAAGCTGTCAAGAAATCTTGCAATCGATTTATTTATATTGATGAAGAATTAACCTCCAATGGCGTATCTGCGTCGATGAAAACGACTCAATTGCGTGAGGACGCATTGGATTTGCTAGAACGTGTACTTGGTAAATTTCCAGATGGTGTCAGCCTTTCTACGTTAAAAAATGAAATGCTTGAAATTGATTCGGCATTTGATGAGCATAATTTAGGGTTTGGTGGATTCATGAAATTCCTCCAAAGCGCACCTGAAATAGTCAAACTATATCAAGTTAAACAAACTTGGCACGCAAAAGCTGAAGAAACTGGAGATAAATCTAATGAAATCACCCTGACGACAACAAACTCAGGAAGTACTTTAGTAGAACCTACAGTTGATTTATACAAGCGCCTTTTACGCAAAAGCAGTTGGCGATCTTGTGAATCATCTTTCCTCTGCGATGCCTTGAAAAATTTGAAAGAACGTTTTCCAGACGGCTTCACCAGAAGTGAGGAGTTTGAATATTTGATTGAAGCATTCGGACATAACCGAACTCGCGGAGAATTACGTTCGGCGATCTATCTTCTTTACAAGACAGGTTATGTAATTCAACAACCACAAAAACAAAATGACGAACATATTTTTATAGCCGATTTACCTGAATCTGAGCGTGTAATGTCAAAGAAGATAGATGCAGTGTTGGTAAATCGACTTGTTCAGCTTTGTAAACTACATAATACATCTTTTATTCCTGAACTCGTAACCCAACTTTTAACTAATTCTTATAACAAAGAACAGCTTAAAGTTTTAATTACCAATAATCAAATACCTTAAGATGGAGGTCGATACTGATGTTGCTACACCAGCATAACAAGTGCGATGCCGAAGGCACTGCGTAGCAGCACGCCGCTCTGGTAGTTAATGAAATGTAACGCACCTCTTTTTTCTCTAGTAGTAAGTACCTAAGCAAAATTAATTACACATATCTAAACACCTCTTGCCTCTTGCCTCTTGCCTCTTGCCTATCTTCACTAGGAAATTAATTTTGCACGACTACTTAGCACCATGTTCATTGATTGAAGCAAGTGATTGCAAGCTAACGGGGTTTTTGATTTTTGAAAAGGCGAGCGTTAGTTACCGTCCTGACTTAAAAAATAGCCAACTGCACGTTGAAGCTGTTCCATCCCTTGTTGCAGTTGGTCAATACGAGCCTTAGATTCTTCCATTTGTTGAGCAGTAGCTTCCACAAACCGATCAATACGCCGATTCGTTGCCTCACTGATTTCTGCTAATCTGTCAATATTGCTTTCTATTCGCTCTATTCGCTGCTGACTTGCCTCTAGACTGGCTTCAATACGGTCTAACCGAGAACTTTGCCACCACATTTAGTTAACACTTTGAAAATAAGCGATTATTGTCCTCAGTTTAGCAAATCTTTAGACAAATTAATCTCTTTTCATAGGGCGATCGCTTGAGGTGAAACTGCGATCGCTGGTTGCTTAGTTAATGGGACTTAAACAAATTTCAAGCCCAAACAAAGCCTAAACTGGCTCTGTAAGCGGCAAACACATCCCGATTCTCGGTCAGCCACTCAAAGAAACGGAAAGACATCGCTGTCCGAAAAGCTTCCAAGGCTTCCACAAAAGTAGATCTCTTGCAAAAGTAATCAAGATATATCCTTTTGTCGGTAACGAAGTTCGTAATTGTAGATACCAGCAATCAAATTCAATCTCAGACCAAATCGCCGTCTGCGATTTCTGTATCTTGATGAAAGTATCCGAAATATTTTGAGACGAC
>NZ_JACJQV010000076.1 GCF_014696875.1 Microcystis wesenbergii FACHB-1317
TATCAGTTATCAGTTATCAGTTATCAGTTATCAGTTATCAGTTATCAGTTATCAGTTATCAGTTATCAGTTATCAGTTATCAGTTATCAGTTATCAGTTATCAGTTATCAGTTCATGAGACATATCCAAAAATTATAACTCAATCAGAGGTTGCTTTGATTATTTGTACTAATAAATAGTTCGATAATCCAAATATATATCTATCGTTGCTAATTTAATTTAACTGAAAAAATCTAGGGACATTAAAATCATTTTTATTTGGGTAAGTTTCTTGTCTAGAAAAAATTATAGTCTTGAGATAATATTAGGTAGAAGTCCAATGATCACCGATTACTGAAATGCTGAAGATAAATTTTTTCATTGTGTTTTATCGATTGAAAAAAATCGACAATGGGACGAGGATAATTAACCCCTAAAATTACCCCGTAAAGCCTTTGTTCCTCTGGAGATAATTTATAAGGTTCGTGAATTTTATCGCCTTTTATTCGGGCTAATTCGGGCAACCAGTGACGTAAATAGTCACCTTTGGGATCATAATCTCTCGACTGTTTAGGGATATTAAAATAACGAAATCCTCGCGCGTCATTACCGACACCAGCAGTGTAATTCCAATTACCCCAATTACTACAGACATCGTAATCAATTAATAATGACTCGAACCATTCTGCTCCCATGCGCCAATCAATACCGAGATTTTTGGTCAGAAAACTAGCGACATTTTGCCGGCCACGATTTGACATAAATCCTGTAGCGGCTAACTCTCTCATATTAGCATCCACAAGGGGATAACCAGTTTTTCCTTCACACCAAAGATTAAATCTTCCCCAATCTTCTAACCAAGGTAAATTAAGTTCTTGCAAACCAGATTTATAGAAAATTTTATTCCCGTGTTTACTGCAAATAAATCGGAAAAAATCTCGCCATAATAATTCAAAAATCAGCCAATAGGTAGAGTCATTTTTTACTCTTGTTTGCTCATATTTTTGTACTTCCTCGTAGATATAACGGGGGGAAAGACAGCCCAAACTTAACCAAGCTGAGAACTTTGAGGAATAATTAGTCCCTAACATTTCATTGCGGGTTTCCTTATAGGTTTTTAAGGAATCACTATCCCAAATATATTCTTTAACCCGTGATTTTCCTGCCATTTCACCCCCTTGAAATAACAAAACACCTCCCCGGTCTAGAATTGGTTCTGTTAGTCCTAAATCGTTTAAACTAGGAAGATTTACCCAATCTATTTTAGGTAATTTTGTCAACTTTTTCGGCGTGGGATAAATTGTTCTTATTTCCCAATGACGTTCTACTTGTTTACGAAAATTAGTAAATAATTCCGGCAGTTGATTGAGGGTAAAAGGTAAGTCATCAGGATGATATAAAGTGGCTGTCCAAAAAGTTTTTATCTGCACGGGAAGCATGGATAAAGCCTTATCGACAGCTTTTTCTATCGCTAATTCCTCTGCCGTTACCTCTTGATGATAATAAACCTTGGCTATCTGCAATTCTTGAACTAATTGCGGGATAATTTCCTCTGGTTTTCCCCATCGGATAATTAAATTACTGCCTAAACTTTCCAGAGATTGTCGTAAATTTGCTACGCTTTCTAATAAAAATTTAGCCCGGAACTTGCCAGTTTTGGGAAAGCCGTAGGAAGTAAGACCAAATTGACGCTCATCAAAACAATAGAAGGGAATTATCTCTAATTGTTCTTGAATGGCTTGATAAATTGCCTCGTGATCGTGAACCCGCAGATCATTGCGATACCAGATTAAAACCCGCATTTAACATCAATTAAAAGTTGATAACTGATCAATAAGTAGTTAGCTGTTAAAAACCATCAGACACCCCCCTTAATAAGGGGGGCAGGGGGGATCGGCACCTCCCTTATTAAGGGGGGATTAAGGGGGGATCTATCTTCAATTTAATTATCTTTTGCCGTAGTAATGGCCATAGTAACGATAATTGTGGTCTTTCCGACTAACATTATTAGCCACTAAACCTAACACGGAAATGTGGGATAATTTCAGATCTTCGAGCAGATTTTTCAGCGCAAAGCGATCGGTTTTGCCCAGTTTGGTGACGAGAATTAGGCCAGTGGCCATGGCGGCGAGAATTTTGGCATCGGCAAAAGCGGCGATCGGTGGTAGATCGTAGATAATTAGATCGAAGGCGTGGTCTTGCTGTAATTGCGAGATCATCTCCTGCATTCTCTGGGAAGAAAGCAAACGGGTGGGATCTGGGGGAATTGGACCGGCGGTAAGAATCGATAAATTCTCGTAGCGGGGTAGAGATTGAATAGCCTCGTTCCAATCAAGACCCTCGGCGATGACATTACTAAGGCCGTGGTCGTTATCGAGATTAAGTCGATGGTGAACCTGGGGTCGTCGCAGGTCAGCATCCACCAGTAAGACTCTTTGTCCCATACTAGCGGCGGCCTTAGCAATATTCATTGATATGGTGGTTTTACCATCTCCCGGTGATACAGAAGTAATCACGAGGGACTTGAGGGGGGAATCGGAACCGAGGAGGCGAATATTGGTGTTAAGAGTGCGGAAAGCTTCCGAAAAGGGGGAGAAATTATAGTAGGAGGGGTTTTCGTGGGCTGATTTCCCAGTACTATTAGGGATAGTGATTTTGCGATCGCCGACTGTTAACTGGGGTAGGGCGGCGGTGATCACTTTTTCGATCGTACCGAGGTCTTTTTGCCAGGGAATTGCGCCCAAAAGGGGTAGTTTAGTATCTTCTTTTAGTTCATCTGCACTATGATGAACGGGGTCTAATCTTTCAGCTAAAAAGGCCGCCCCTAGGCCTAGTAACAGGCCACCGATAACCCCTAAAGCTAGATTTCGCACAGGTTTAGGAGAAACGAAGTTCTCCCCTACTTCTGGAGGGGAAATTAGTTGCCAAGGCACCACTTGTTGTGCCACCTTGAGTTGAAGTTTTTGTTGTTCCTCCAGAAAACGGCCGAGACTGGTGGTGGCAATTTCCAATTCTCGCTGCAAATCCGTATAGCGACGGGCTAAAACCGCCAGATTTTTGACCGAGGCTTTCTGTTGTTCGAGGGCTTGGGCAAGGGATTTTACCTTAATTTCTAGGGTTTGGCGACTGTTAGCGGCTTCCACCAATTGCTGGGTTAATTGTACCCGCAAAGCACTCTGAGATACCAAAGCCGGG
The DNA here is from genome assembly GCF_014696875.1 of Microcystis wesenbergii FACHB-1317. Lineage (GTDB taxonomy): Bacteria > Cyanobacteriota > Cyanobacteriia > Cyanobacteriales > Microcystaceae > Microcystis > Microcystis wesenbergii_A. The sequence goes on from NZ_JACJQV010000076.1 coordinate 3,175, forward strand.
GAGTCACCCACTGTCTGGGGCAGTTTTTCCCCTAGGGTTCTCTGGGCCTCTTTTTGCAGTAGGGGCAGTAAATTAGCCCGTTTTTCCTCTAGGGTGGCGATTATCGGGCTATCCTTGGCAAAAACTGCCGATTGTTTGGCCAGTTCCACTTCCACTTCCTGCAGCTGCTTGAGCAAATCTTGATAACCGGGAGATTCACTCAGATAAGTGGCGATAATTGCTTGATTAGGGGCTAATCCCACCTGTTGCTGTAAAGCTTGATAGCGAGATTTAATTTCGTTAAGGGCAACTTGGGCTGCCCAATAATCTTGTTCAGTAGTGGTTAACTGTTGTGATAAACGAGTCGCTTCTTTATCAGGATCGAGGAAATTGTATTGCTGCCGGAATTGCTGCATTTGTTTTTGTAGAGTATTAACTCGTTCCCGCAGCACGGGCAATTGATCGTTAACAAAATCTAACCCTTGATTAATTTCGGTCTTCCGTTCCTGAGAACTATAGTTGAGGTAATGACGGGCTAAATTATCTAAAACCAGCTTAATTTTTTCCGGTTCCGCATCTTGATAGGAAATTTCTAAAACTTTCGTCTTTTTTAATTGACTAATTTCGAGATCAGATTTGCCAGTTTTACTAATTAAATCACTGTAGGTAAAATCGGGATACTTAGGGGTTATTTTACTAAGGATGGGGTTAAGAAGTTGAGGACTGGTTAAAACAGCGATTTGGGTATCATAATCGATGTCTTCACCACCCAACTGAGGCAGGATATCTTGGGCTGCCAGTGTGGAAGAACTTTTATTTTCCTCAATGGGTTGACCGATGAGCAGCAGGAATTTACCTTGATAGATAGGGGTTTTTAAGAAAGTCCAAGCAGCGATCGCACCTGTCACCCCTAGAGTGATGCCAGCGATTAACCACCAGCGATGCTTGACGACAGAAAGGACTTGACGCAGGTTGAGTTCCTCCTCTTCTTGCGTCACGGAGGGGATAAAAGCCGGTTGATCAAAAACTGGTAGATTTGCTTGACTTTGGGTTTTTAAAGCCCCGTTTTGTTGGTTGTTCATCGCCCCGTTTTGTTGGTTGTTCATCATTAATCAAATAGTCAAGGGATAACTCTATTAAAAGATTTTGCGGTAGCAATCTGGCTCGATTAATCACCGCTTAATCATAACACCGCACTACGATAATAACTCTAGTTTTTCCAGAACTGCTAATTTTTGTCCAGCCTCGTCTTATGGTCAAGCTTGCTGATAATCCTACCCACCGTTCAGAAAATCGATTATTAAAAAAGGGGAAAAGCCAGCCATGACCGGAAGCTCGGCCGGACACCCCAGATGGACAGATGAGATGCTAGATGAATTGGCAGACTCAGTTTCGGGGGTTAAAGACTCGGTTGCGGAATTGCGAGAATCAGTTGCGGAATTGCGAGAATCGGTATCGGAAGTCAGAGACTCAGTAAATGGGGTAAGAATAACTGCACAAGCAATGTTACAAATAGCTGCTCAACAACAGCAAGAAAATGAAGCTCGGCAAGCAGAAATTGCCGAAATCAGGCAAAGACAGGAAGAGTCAGACAAGCGTTTTGAGGTTTTGCTCTCAGAAGTCCGCCATCTGATTCGGCAAATTAAACCAGAAAATCAATCATAAGCTTGAGAAAAATGGCGGCGATTGCGTCTATAATTACGTACAATTTAAGCAGCCATTGAAACTGAGAAGGTAGAAAAACAAGCCATGACAAGAAGGGATGGGGAACGGACGAGATGGACAGATGAAATGCTAGATGAATTAGCAGACTCAGTTTCGGAATTGCGAGAATCGGTTTCGGAAATCAAAGACTCGGTATCGGAAGTCAAAGACTCGGTTTCGGAATTGCGAGACTCAGTAGATGGGGTAAGAATAACTGCACAAGCACTGTTACAAATAGCTGCTCAACAACAGCAAGAAAATGAAGCTCGGCAAGCAGAAATTGCCGAAATCAGGCAAAGACAGGAAGAGTCAGACAAGCGTTTTGAGGTTTTGCTCTCAGAAGTTCGCTATTTGATTCGGCAAATTAAACCAGAAAATCAATCATAAGCTTGATAAAACCAGCGGCGATTGCGTCTATAATTATTGACAATTTAAGCAGCTATTGAACCTGAGAAGGGAGAAAAACAAGCCATGACAAGAAGGGATGGGGAACGGACGAGATGGACAGATGAGATGCTAGATGAATTGGCAGACTCAGTTGTGGAATTGCGAGAATCGGTATCGGAAGTCAGAGACTCAGTTTCGGAATTGCGAGAATCGGTATCGGAAGTCAGAGACTCAGTAGATGGAGTAAGAATAACTGCACAAGCACTGTTACAAATAGCTGCTCAACAACAGCAAGAAAATGAGGCTCTTCGTTACTCTTTATGCTAAATTAACAGACAAAATGCCAAGACAACATACTTCTAACCCAAAAATTCCGAAAGTTTCTCAAGCCATGGCCTCTCCGTTTTATTAGTTTAAGTTTATTGTTGATTCCCTCGACCACCCCATTCGTTGTCCTTCGCTCGAAATAACTAATGATTTCTCCAAACCAGTTTCGGATTGTTTGACAACTCTTGGTAAAAATACTGGAGGATTTTGCTAACCATTCCGAGATGGATAGCAGTCCCTCTGTCGGATTCTTTGAGGTTTCGTAAATCTTTCTGAATTCTTCCTTTAATTCGTGCATCTTTTTCAAATTTGGTCAAGTTTTTTTGATAGCTTCTAGTTTGATTTTTTGGGTTTCCGTTAAATCTTCTTCATTTTTTAACAGGCTATATTTACTTCGCTTTAAAACTTCTAGCTTTGCTTCTTTTTCCGCTTTCTGTTTTTAATTTTTCTGCGCTTCTACGGCTCTTTTTTCTGCGGATCGACGGCTCGACTGAGCGTTCGACTGAGCTCACGCCGAAGTCTCGCCGAACGTCTGAGCATCGCCGAACGTCTCTTCTTTGTTGGTCTAACTCTTGATTAATTTGTTTCATTACATGGAATCTATCGGCGACTACCTCGGCCGATGGCATCAATTCTTTCACTAAATTTTTATAGGTTAGCCAAAGCTCTGGGCTGACTTCTTCAATTTGCTCTAACACCTCTTTCCCCCAGCCTGTAAGCGTTTTTCTCAACTCCTCTTGTGTTCGCTTCTCTAGAATAGCGGCCAATTCAGACTTGAATTGGCCTAGTTCTACAAGAGATGTAGAATTCAGTTAATAAAAGGAAGGTTAAGGAAGATAAATAGTACAAAAAAATTATCAGGTAATCGCTACTTGACAAAACTGACAATATTTGTTAACATCAAGCTTGTGGAAGTTATCTCATTAATAAAACTGCGAGAAATGTCCAGTATTTTATATGATTCTGATTTTGACTTGTGGATTGAGCAGACAATCCAACAATTAAAAGATCGTCAATTTGAACGACTAGACGTTGAACACTTAATTGAGGAATTGCAAGACTTGGGCAAGTCAGAAAAAAGAGCCTTAGAAAGTAACTTAATGGTGTTGTTGGCTCATTTACTCAAGCTCAAGATACAAGGCGATGCGCCTGATACTATGACAGGCAGTTGGTATGATTCAATCAACGAACACCGGCAGCGAGTTCAAAAAAGCTTGCGAGATACTCCATCTCTCAATCCCTATCTGTCAACAGCAGTTTCCTCAGTCTATCCAGACGCTCGCCAGCTGGCAATTAGAGATGGAAAAAAAGCCAAATTTGACGTTCGCATACCATTAGAAAATGACTATCCAATCACCTGTCCTTTTTCAATTGAGCAGCTCTTGGATGATGATTTCTATTTAAATGCGTCTTAGCCTAGAATTGTGATATAACATATAGCAATCCCCTAAACCCTTGAGAACAAGCAGCTGAACAATGGGATTAAGCTCCTTACTCGTTCACGACTGATTTAGAATTGCTATAGCCAGTTAAAGAGGGCAAAAAATCTAGAAAATCTAAATAACTAAACCCAAAATATAGGAGAAAAATATGGAAACTCTAACTATTAGTCAACCAATGCAGTTAACTGCATTACCCACGCAAGATGAACTTCCCTGCGATGATGGAGTACCGATGGAAACTCAAAGGCATAAATGGCAGATGGATCTGTTAATAGACAGTATATCACCTTGGCTAGACCGACGAGAAGATGGTTATGCCAGTGGCAATATGTTTGTCTATTTCAGTACAGCACAACTGAAAAATCAAGACTTCAAAGGACCTGATTTTTTTGCCGTCCTAGGCGTACCAAAAGGGGAGCGAAAAAGTTGGGTTACTTGGGAAGAGGGAAAAGCCCCCGATGTAGTGATTGAACTACTCTCAGAAAGTACTGCCCAAATAGACAAAACCGAGAAAAAACAGATTTATCAAGATAAGTTACGAGTCCCTGAATATTTCTGGTACGATCCTTTTAACCCTGAAGATTTTGCCGAATTTGTCTTAGTTGATGGTGTATATGAACCGCGGCAACCCAACGAGAAAGGATGGCTAATCAGTGGTCGTTTGGGATTAGCTTTAGTTCGTTGGCAGGGAGAATATAGAGGGGTAACAACCGTCTGGATTCGCTGGGCAACTTTAGATGGAATGTTGTTACCAACCCCGCGAGAGTTGGCTGAGGAAGCACAACAGAAAGCTGAGGCAGCACAACAGAAAGCTGAGGCAGCACAACAGAAAGCTGAGGCAGCACAACAGAAAGCTGAGGCAGCCGAAGAAAAAGCCGAACGAATGGCGGCTAAACTCAGGGAATTGGGGATTAATCCCGAAAGTCTCTAACTTCCTCTGGGCGGATTTTGGGAAGACTCCCCCGGTGGGGTACTTCATTTTTGAATCGGCATTTTCACCAATGGAGAACGAGGAATTAACGACTGTTCCGATTTATTGTGCATCAAGGCTTGCGGCGTTCATACTAAATCCTGTTATAATAAAACAAGTAAAGACGAGGAGATAAAATGCCCAAGAAAGCTTACTTAGCCGAACATCTAAGTTCAGAGGAACTGAAAGATAGATACAGAAGCA
>NZ_JACJQV010000077.1 GCF_014696875.1 Microcystis wesenbergii FACHB-1317
AAAGACTTAATAGAAGGGATTGAATTGGCTATGTTAGAAGTTACTCAAAAAGATATTCGCAATTGGTTTACTCACTGTTGCTACTGTACCTCATAAGTCAGAGAATTGCTATAGATTTATTCAGCAAACCCTACTTAGGTGCAATTTCACACTAATTTAACTCAGAACGCCAACAGATAAGCTTTAGGTTCCTCTACTAGGGTGGATTGGCCACATAACTGCTATGAACCCCTCTCCCAAACCGGAAAAGGGGATATTTTCTAGGATTGTTAAGCTCTTGCTTTCAACCAATCGCTAATAGCGGGGGGTAAATCCCGTTGCACTTTGCCACTGACATACATTCCGATATGTCCGACGGGGAAAGCACAAGCGGTATAGTCAGAAGTACCGATATAATTCCCTAAAGCGAGGGAAGAAGCGGGAGGGACAAGGTGATCTTTATCCGCATAAAGATTGAGAATTGGCATAGTCAGATTGTGTAAATCTACCCGTTTATCTCCTAACATCACTTCCCCTTTAATCAGTTTATTTTGCTGATAGAAATCCTTGAGAAACTGTCGGTAGGATTCTCCTGCTTGGTCGGGACTATCAAAAATCCATTTTTCCATACGCAGAAAATTAACTAATTTTGATTCATCTTCCATGATGTCAGGAAAATCGAGGTATTTCTGATAACCTAACTGTAAAGGTTTCAATTCCAGAAACTCTAAATTGAGAAAATCTCCCGGAATATTGCCCATGGTATCTACCATTAAATCGATGTCTAATGCTTCGGCTCCCAAGGAACACCCCCCCCGCATATTTAAGAGGGTCTCGGTTTGATAAAAGTCCACTGGTGTCACCATTGTCACCAGATTTTTTACCTTATCAGGATAGAGGGAACTATAGCATAAACTAAAGGTTCCCCCCTGACAGATTCCTAATAGATTAATTTTGTCGAGATGGTGACTTTGACGAATAAAATCGACGCAATTATCGACATAACCATTGATATAATCATCAAGGGTTAACCAGCGATCGCTTCTGGTGGGATATCCCCAATCAATTAAGTAGATATCTAAGCCTAATTTCAGCAGATTGGCCACTAAAGAACGCCCTTCCTGTAAATCTACCATGTAGGGACGATTAACCAAAGCATAAACCATCAACAAGGGAATCTCGAAGGGTTTTTCAACCACGGGTTTAAAGTGGTAGAGAATGATTTTATCTTCCCGATAAACTGCTTCTTTTTCTGAGACTCCACACTGAATATCTTCTTCTTTAACTCGTTTGAGATTGTCTAACCCTTTGAGATTTTTCTGAGTTAATTCTAGATAATCTTGGGTAAAGTCTTCCAGTTTCACTTGCGTCAAAAATGGCCACATAATTTAATTCTCCTAGGGAAGTAGGGTGATAGGGAAGTGGGAATTATAACTGATAACTGATAACTGATAACTGATAACTGATAACTGATAACTGATAACTGATAACTGATAACTGATAACTGATAACTGATAACTGATAACTGATAACTGATAACTGATTGTCAAGCACAATTAACTAATTGTTACTTTCTGTTTCTTTTTTTTCTCCTAAAGCTTTTTTGAGACTTTTTACCTCTTTGCGTAATTCATAGATAGTCCGATGAATTTCATCGACTTCGCTGCGGGTAGGCAGATTCATTGAGCGCAGGTAAATTTCCATCAAATCCTGCTGTTTGAGGCGATAATCATTGAGGGAATTAATAAATTTTCCCCTTACTTTTAGGTTTTCTGGTTGACAAAAAGCCTTTTCAAAAATATCATCAGCGACGACACTCCACACATCTTGAAATTCTCGCCAATTCTTGACAGGTTGACCTTTTTCTGCTAGGAAAACTAATTTTTTAGTTAAAGCTTCAAAGGATTTAACTTGAATATCAGCCAGCACAATTTGATAGTTAATACTAGCTTGATAAAGAATGCGCCAAGTTTCAAAACTATCGAGTAATTTGCGGTTAAATTCTCGGGGCAATCCCAATAAAGGCATCTGTAACCATTGACCAAAAGTTTCATCATAAAACTTCTGCCAATAGATATTATTGAGTTCGATCAAAGAAGAAGTATTACCTAACCAAGCTTTGGTTATTGTGTCATTTGACAGCACCAAAGGATCGAACCATAAATGATTGAGACTTTGCAATTGTTGCAGGTAAATTGTCCATAGTTGACTGACATCTTGACTACTTTGGGAAGTGGCGGTAGTAAAACTATTCAGTTGACCGCGCATCTGTTGGGTATAATTATTTAAAATTGTTTGCCAGTCTTCTCCTGTTTGCATTTTCGGGAAGATACTTTCCCAAGCTTCCATCGATAATTTTAGGAATTTGATCAATAAATCCCGATTATCAAAATAGCGCTGGGTTGCCTCTTGTAATTCTGGTTTAATATTGCCCATAGGAGTCGGTATCGCTCCCATCATATCAAACCAACTTGACCACATTTTTGCCCCGGTTTCTGTCCAAAGATTGACGTAATCGGTGGCCATCTCACTCCAAGCTTGTGTCGGTTTATCCATTATTTTTGCCCTTTTCCTTATAACGCTGATTTCGCTAGTTTACTAACCCACTCTACACCCGATAACTGATAAGTAGTCGTGCAAAATTAATTTCCTAGTCGAGACTCCGAGACAGAAGACAGATAACTGATAACTTACCCACTGATAACTGATTAAGCACAATTATTTGTAGGATGGGTTAGCGGTAGCGTAACATAATCGGGCGTTGGGTTTCATGCTTCAACCCAACCTACGTTCTACGTTCATCTTATATTTAATTCCATCCACCTACTTAACTTACCCACTGATAACTGATAACTGATAACTGATAACTGATAACTGATAACTGATAACTGATAACTGATAACTGATAACTGATTAGGTGTGATGGGCCCCATTAACTCTGAGGACTTCTCCAGAGACATAACTGCTGGCAACAGGAGAGAGTAAATAGGCAGTTGCCCAGGCGATATCTGCGGGTTCACCGAAGCGACGACAGGGAATTTCGGCAGTGATTTTATCGCGAACTTTATCGGGAATCGCTAAAGTCATTTCCGTGTTAATAAACCCTGGTGCGATCGCATTGGCGCGAATATTATAACGGGCAGCTTCCCGGGCCAAGGATTTGACTAAACCAATAACTGCCGCTTTTGTGGCCGCATAATTAGTTTGGCCGGCATTACCGCGATCACCGGAAATAGAACTAATACAAACGATCGATCCCGCTTGTCGTTGATACATTCCCTCAATAAACGGCTTAATCGTGTGATTAACCCCTTTTAGGTTGACATTAATCACTAAATCCCAATCTAGCGGCGTTAATTTAGCGAAAAAGTTATCTCTGGTAATCCCCGCGTTAGCGACGATGCCATACACTGGTCCCAATTCCGCTTCAATTTGTTGAGCTGCCGCTTCCATCGATTCTAACTTAGTCACGTCGGCGACAATGCCTAAACCCTGGGGATTATCGGCGACTAAATCCGTGTAGGCCACCTTGGCCCCCAATTCTATCAAAAGAGAGACAATAGCCGCCCCAATGCCTCGATTTCCGCCGGTAACGACGATAACTTTCTCCTCTAGTCCCAGAGATACCATAGCTTTTTCCTCCTAAACTCTTTCAATTGCGATCGCTGTTCCGCCACCGGTCCCATGACAGATGGCCGCCATACCGAGGGTTTTATCCTGTACTTTCAACGCGTTAATTAACGTCACCAGAATCCGCGCACCGGAAGCGCCGATAGGATGACCCAAGGCGATCGCACCACCGTGAACGTTTTGTTTTTCCCTAGCTAACCCCAGATCCATCTCAAAAAGCAGATTATTTAAGGCAAAAGCTTCGTTATTTTCCACTAAATCGAAATCTTCGATCGTTTTATCTAGAGATGATAGTAATTTTTTCACCGCTAGGACGGAGAATTCTGGGAAGCGCTCGGTTTTTCCAGCACCCACAGCGCCGCCAAGGATTTTGGCAATTGGTTTTAAACCGTACTGATCCACCGCTTTTTGACTGGCTAAAAGGATAGCGGCGGCCCCATCGGAAATCTGACTACTATTCCCCGCGGTTAAAACTCCCGACGGATTAAAAGCCAGCCGCAGTTTTCCTAACCCTTCTGGGGTACTATCGGAACGAATACCCTCATCTTGAGCAATAATTGTGGAACCTTTCTTAGATTTAAGTTCAATTGGCACGATTTCGCCGTTAAACCAGCTTTTTTCTGTGGCTGTGGCCGCTCTTTGGTGGGATAAGGCGGCAATTTCGTCTAATGCTTGCCGAGAAACCCCGCGATCGAGACAGAGGCGATCGACTTGGGAACCCATAACCTCAGCCGTGGTAGCATCGGTTAAGCCATCGTGGAGTAATAAATCCGTTAATTGTTCCGGCGCACCCATGAGGAATTTATAACCCCACCGGGCCCGATGGGAGAGAAAAAAGCCAGTTTGGGACATGGATTCGATACCACCAGCGAGGATGAGATCCGCTTCTCCAGCGCGAATTGAGGTGGCAGCGTTACTAACGGCAATCATTCCCGAAGAACAAACCATATCCACCCGATATCCGTCCACGCTTACGGGAATTCCCGCTTTAATCGCCGCTTGTCGGGGAATTAACTGACCATGACCCGATCCCAAAACATTGCCGAAAATGTACAAATCTAGGGCTTCTGGGGGCAAATTAGCGATTTCTAGGGCAGATTTCATCACTGTTGCCCCTAAATCGGCCGGGGATAATCCGATTAATCCCCCACCAAAACGACCAATTGGAGTCCGGACAGCGGCCACGATATAAACTTCTTGCATAGACTTCTCTCTATTGGGAAGCGAAGATAATAGATAGAATTTGCTTAAGGATATCGAGTCCGAAAAAATCAAAATCCCAATTTACTGTCATTGGTTAAAAGTTTATGGCCTCGATGCCTTGAGTTTTTGTCTATCTACCCTCGATTTTGCAACAGAATTTCTGTGTAAGAAGATATATTCATTAGAATTTAACTTTTCTGGCAGCAATCCCCTTTTTTTATGGATTTAGTCAAGCGCTTAGTTTTTATCGGTGGGGGTCATAGTCATGCGATCGCTCTTCGTCTTTGGGGGCAATCACCCCTAAAAAACGTTCAATTAACTTTAATTAGCGATGTCACCCATACCCCCTATTCGGGAATGTTACCCGGCCACATCGCCGGTTTTTATGATTTTGCTGAGACTCATATCGATTTACCTTCTCTAGCTAGGTATTCTCAAGCGCAATTCTGTTTAGACAAGGCTAATTTCATAGATACGGAAAAATGTCAAGTAATTTGTCATAATTCTTCACCGATTCCCTTTGATTATCTCTCGATCGATATCGGCAGCCTCCCGGCAGTGGATAATGTTATCGGTGCTAAAGAGTACGCTATCTCCGCCAAACCAGTGCCGATTTTTCGGGAAGGATGGCAAGAAATCCTCAAAAAAGCGGTTAATAACCCGAATAATACTCTCAATATCGTTATTGTTGGTGGTGGCGCAGGCGGGGTCGAATTAGCTTTAAATATGCAGTCCCGTTTGGCCAAAATTCTCAACTCTAGCAGTAATTTGAATTTATCTCTAATTCATCGAGGAAAAAAACTACTACCGAACCATAATAATTGGGTCGGTCAACGTTTAGAGAATATTTTTAAACAAAGGGGAATTAGATTATATTTATCCACGGATGTGACAGCAGTGCAAGCAGATCGGATTATCTGTTCATCGGGTTTAGTTTTACCCACGGATTATACAATTTGGGTAACGACTGCCTCGGCCCCTAGTTGGATTAAAGCGTCGGGATTACTGACAGATGAAAAAGGGTTTATTTTAGTGAATAACTATCTGCAATCTCTTTCCCATCCCCATATTTTTGCCGTGGGAGATATTGCCACGATTCCAGATTATCCCCGTCCGAAAGCGGGAGTTTTTGCCGTCCGACAAGGTAAACCCCTGTTCGATAATTTAGTCAGAATTCTGCAAAATCGGCCCTTAAAACCCTATTTTCCCCAGAAAAATTATCTGAGTTTAATCGGGACAGGAGACCAAAAAGCGATCGCATCTTGGGGCAGTTTTGGCTGGCAATCACCGTTATTATGGTTATGGAAAGATCGGATCGATCGAGCTTTTATGAAACAGTTTAAGCTGTAATCAATAAGTAGGTAGGTGTTAAAAATTATCAGACACCCCCCTTATCAAGGGGGGATTAAGGGGGAATAAGAGGCAAAATTGCTGATTATCGTCCAATAGCACCGAGTTACTGTCAAGGCCGTTGGGAGTAAAATCTGATTTGGGAATCCCACAACCTGATAAAGTAAAAATCGTCCCGATAGCTTGACCAGTTATCGGGAGAGAACGTCAATAGTTTGTTAAATAGTACATATAAACCAATGCTACGTCTTCGCTCGATTATTTCCCTAGTTTTAGTCCTAGTTACTACCCTGCTGGTTAGTTGCAGTGGTCCCCAAGCAACTATCCCCACCGTTTATAGTCCCCAAAAAATCGAACAGTTACAGGTTTACATCCAACCCATAGAAGGATTTCGCGAAAAAATGAGCGTTTTACAAGACCTCATCGCTGACAAAAATTGGGTAGATACTCGCACCTATATCCACGGTCCTTTGGGGCAATTGCGTCAGGAAATGGTAGGATTATCGCGTAATTTACTGCCCAAAGACCAAGAAAAAGCCAAGCAGTTAGCGAAAAATCTTTTCGTTCACTTTGAACGTATCGATGCGGCAGCCAAAGAAAAAGATGCTAGTCTCGCTGCTAATCAATTCCAAGAAGCGTTAAAAGACTTCGATGCTTTCTTAAATATTGTTCCTAGTTAGTTTGTATCAGTGATCAGTTATCAGTGATCAGTTATCAGCTTTTTTAAAAATCTCCGGCTTTTTGCCTAGAGATTGTTGTCAGAGAGAAGCACACAAAAACTTTTTTTCTTATTTATAGCAGCAAAATTTAACCCTCCGCAAGGGCAAGGATGATACTGGTTAAACTGATCAAGCTTGCACTCAAATCATCAAACCCTGATGCTGAAAAACCTTCCAGAAAAAAATTTTTCTTTTGGGGTAGGGGGTAGGGGTAAATTTTTCTTCGGGTTCGGGTTGATTTAGGAGTGGGGACAGGAAAAATATACTCAAAAACACAGTGATCGCACTTATCTTAATAGTGAGGTACGAAGTCTCTGGTTTTAGGGAACAGGCAGCGGGGAGAAGGGAGTGGGAATTATGGATTATGAAGTGGGAAGAATAAATAAAAATAAACTCCTGTCTCGGAGTCTCCTGTCTCCTGACTCCTGATAAATGCTATTTTGGTTTGGTTTGGACGCTAATAGGGCCATTAACCATGGTTTGACAGGCTAAACGATAATTTTCGGGTTTTTTCTTCAGACAGCGCTGTTCAAAGTCGGTTTTAGCGGAGAGATTTTCCAGACCCTCGACAATTGCCACTATACAAGTACCACACTGGCCGTAACCGCCACAATTCATCAATTTACCGCCAAAAGTGTAGATATCAACGCCATTCTGGATTGCTTTCTCTCGTAAATTCGCTCCATCTGCCGCTACCACGATCTTATTCTCTTTGACGAAGTTGATGTTACCCATGACTGTCTTACCCTAAATTTTTGCAAATTAATATTAAAAAATATTAAATTTTTTTGATTGTAACATTTTTGGCTCGCTCTTCTAAATATTCGGCGATGGCAATAGCGATCGCTTTTTTGCCGATAAATTTCCCCAGTGCCGCTTTTGTGACCAAATAAGCCACCTGTTCCCCGTGATCGCCCTTTTCCTCACCCCTATTAGCAATGACCGCCTGATAGCCCTTTTCTAGGCGTTTGCGGGCGATTTCCAGTAACTCCTCCTGACTGACTCCCTCCTGATACTTGAAAGTCACCATCTCTAAATCGGGAAAATTTTCTCTCACCTTGTCAATCACTTTTTCCGTCGGCACAAAATTAAGATTTAACTGCCCTCCACTGGTAATCTTACCAGAAAAAGGGCTTTCTAAGCGATAATCTGCCACGGCTGCCGAGAAAATCCCAAATTGATAATCTTTACTCCCTAATTCTCCCATCACCTTCCCTAGATACTCGTCATAAGTTTCAATAATTTCGTGGGGTAAATAAGCGGGGGGTGTATAGCTGCCGCGTCCGTGGATTAACTGCACCTTTGCCCCGCGCAGGTATAATTCTTCTGCAATAGCGGCCCCTAATTGTCCAGTAAAACGATTGGTTAAACGACGAATATTATCGATAATCACGGGTGTTGGTCCACCAGTGACTAAAATCGGCATATTTTTCAGGACAGAATTACTGAGAATCCCACAGACTGCCACGGTAATCTCTTTTTCCCCAGGGAGATTGTGCTTACCGTAATCATCCCGGGGTGGCATAATCTCGACTCCCCAGCGATCGAGAGTTTGCAAAGATTCGCTCAGAATAGCATTATGTAAACTGCCGTGCATGGTGGGGACGAGCAGAATTTTAGTTTTTCCCTTTTCCTGTCGTCCCAAGGCCGAGGCCAAGCATGAAGTGATCACTCCGTCAGCGATTCCGTAACGAAACTTATTAATCGTGTTATAGGTAGCAGGAGCGACTAAATAAAGATCAAAGGGAGATTGATCGCTTAAATGTTCTGCTTTTGCCGTTAATTGACTAACTACGGGATTAACCGTACTCCATTCCAAAGCTTCCTTAGTGACGTATCTTAAAGCTTCTTCCGAGACAAAAGCCACGACTGTAGCCCCGAATTTCCGCAAAGATCGGGCAATTAGCGGCGCTTTCATGGCCGCAATCCCTCCTGTTACCAGTAAAGCAATCCGTTTACCCCAGAGATGATGACTTTCTAAGGGTACTTCGCGATCGCTTAAGGGCGAATCCGTCGGAGAAGAGAAATTCCAAGTCATAAATTTGGGGAAATGGGGAAATGGGGAAATGGGGGAATGGGGAAATGGGGAAATGGGGAAATGGGGGAATTCAACTAAAAAACCCCAAAACCCCAAAACCCTAAAATCTCAATACCCAACACCTTCTAACTGATAACTGATAACTGATAACTGATAACTGATTTCAAGATTTGTCTATCTCTGAGCGAGAAACTGGTTATCCTAGTAAATAAAGGGTTGCTTCGGTGTTCTTATGATTGACAAAATTTTAACTAAAGTTCGATCGCTTGCCAAGCCGCTATTAGTTCTAGGATTAGTGACAACGCTGATTTTAGGCAATGTTTCCAGTGCTTTGGCGGCATCGGGGGGTAGAATGGGTGGCGGTAGTTTTCGCGCCCCTAGTCGCAGTATTAGCCCTTCTAGAGGTGGTGGTTATAGTTCCCCCGGTTACGGTGGAGGCATTGGTTTTCCCTTCCTCTTACCCTTCTTTTGGGGTGGTGGTGGCGGTGGCTTAATTTCTCTGTTAATCTTTTTTGCTATTGCCAATTTCCTCGTTAATGCTTTCCGTAATGGTGGAGGCAGTGATGAGAATGGTATGGCTGTTGAACCGGGATATGAAACCGTCTCCGTGGCTAAAGTACAGGTGGGTTTGTTGGCTAATGCCCGTTATCTGCAACAAGAATTAAATCAAATCGCCCTAACTGTCGATACTAGCACCTCCGAGGGACGAGTCGAAGTCTTACAAGAATCCGCCCTCGCCCTGTTACGTCATCCAGAATACTGGGTTTATGGTAACGTCGATTGCCAACAAACCAGCCTCAGCAGTGCAGAAGCGAAGTTTAATCAGTGGTCTCTCAACGAACGCGGTAAACTAACGGCGGAAACCTTAACTAATTACAATAATCAACTGCGTCAAGGTTCTCAAGAAAATATTTTACCCGAATCGGCTGGAGAATTAGCTAAAACCGCACCGGAAGGCTATATTTTGGTGACTATTTTAGCTGGCATTGTCGGTAAATTTTCTCTAGCCAAAATTAATGATTCCCAAGACTTGAAACAAGCCCTGCAACAAATTGGTAGTATGGGAGGCGATCGACTTTTAGCGGTAGAAGTGATTTGGACTCCCCAAAGCGAGGGTGATATTCTCAGTCAAGACGACATTCTCGCCAATTATCCCGATCTGAAATTAGTGTAATTTGTCGGGGTATAACCCTAGATATTGGCCAAAATCTCCCTTTTACGGGGAGATTTTTTGATTATTAAGCAATTGCTCCCGTGATGGGATTTTTAGGTGTGTCACGATGCCCTAACACACCCTAACCATTAACAATATAATTCCTGAATCCACTGCCATTCTTGGGCTAATCCTTCGGCTAAAGAGACTTGGGGATTATAACCTAGAATAGTACGGGCTTTGGTGACATCGGCGGCGGTGTGACGGGCATCTCCCCGGGCGAGTCCTTGATGCGATCGCTCGATAGGTTTACCGATGACTTTTGCCATGGTATCCAAGACATCCAACAATACCACGCGACTACCACCACCAATATTAAACACCTCACCCACCGCTTCCGGGACTACGGCAGCGGCTAAATTAGCGGCTACAGCATCGCTAATAAAGGTAAAATCCCGGGTTTGTTTGCCATCCCCGTAGATGCCGATAGCTTTACCTGCGATCGCTGCTTGAAAAAACTTATGGAAAGCCATATCGGGACGTTGCCGCGGTCCATAAACGGTGAAATAACGCAAGGCAGTGACGGGAACGTTAAAATTCTGGTGATATAGCCAACAGAGTCTTTCTGCCGCTAATTTGGTGATACCATAGGGTGAAACCGGTTGGGGACAAAGGGTTTCGGGAGTCGGCATCGTTTCCGCATTGCCATACACCGAGGAAGTGGAAGCAAAAACCATCCGTTGTAAAGACGGGGTTTCTTTAGCGGCCTCAAGAATAATTTGAGTGGCATTTATATTCCTTTCGGTATATTGACGAAATCCATCACCCCAGCTTGCTCTGACTCCCGCTTGGGCTGCCTGATGAAATAATACTTCTACTCCTTGCAACAGTTGTCGCCAGTCAAGGGCTTGTATATCCGCTTCAATTAACTTAAATTCGGGATATTTTGCTAGAATATGGGCATTTTTGCGCTTTAAACTGGGGTCGTAATAATCGTTAAATTGATCGATACCGATCACCTGATCTCCTTGTTCTAAAAGCTTTTCTGCCAAGTTAGAACCGATAAAACCCGCGACACCAGTAACAATATGAGTAGCCATTTAATCCTAGTCGTTGATATTTTGGATCGATTGTAATCATTTTTGCGCTTTTTGCCGCAATCAATCTCCGCCGTCCGCCGTCAGCTTTTAGGGGTCAAAATCAAGATATTTATTGAAAATAGGCGAATTTTACCAGTTTTATCCCGATCATGGCTCTCGATCGATTCCCTTTTCCCCTCCACCATCAGCCCCCTATTTCCCATCTGATACTAAATCCGTTGACTATAGGCTACTGATTTAAATAACCGGATTTAGGATCAGGGGTTAGTGTCAGGTGATTGTCAACTCACCTTTTTTTGGCATTAAAAATCCCTGAGATTGTCCTGGGCTGCTAGTTGCGATCGCTCTTTTTCCATGGACAATTCCGTTTCCAATTCTTGGCTGAGGAAATAGTTGAGGAAAGTTCGGATAATAGCGATGAGGGCGAGTTGTGCCAAGGCTTCTATAGTAGGTGTGACGGTAGTAGCCACGATGTCTCCACCTAACTGAAACTCTAGGGCTAAAGATAGCCAAGTACCGAAACGAATGCGAATTTGATTGAAGGAAAAAGGGGGAAGACTGCGACGGTGACGATTAGACTGCCAAGCTAATTGTAGGGTTTTAATTAATCCGATCACCACACAAGCGATCGAAATACTTTCTAGGCAAAACTTGATGATTGCCACAGCAGAGAGCAAGCCTGTTTCTAAAGTTGCTAAAAATTCCATACCCAACAGATACCCTCTTATCCGATCAACCAACCTACC
Source organism: Microcystis wesenbergii FACHB-1317 (assembly GCF_014696875.1). Lineage (GTDB taxonomy): Bacteria > Cyanobacteriota > Cyanobacteriia > Cyanobacteriales > Microcystaceae > Microcystis > Microcystis wesenbergii_A. The sequence continues at coordinate 11,919 of NZ_JACJQV010000077.1, forward strand.
ATCTAAGGAAGTTTGTCCAATGGCAGTTAGAACAGGGTTCTCGCCTGTTCTAACCTATGGCTGACTTAAGCCGGTCTTCCCTCCACCACCTTATCGATTAAACCGTAGGCGACGGCTTCCTCGGCGGAGAGGAAATAATCGCGGTCCGTGTCTTTTTCGATGCGTTCGATGGTTTGTCCAGTGCGATTAGCCATAATTTCGTTTAATTGCTGGCGAATACGCAGGATTTCCTTAGCTTCAATGTCGATATCCGTCGCTTGCCGGCGCCCAGTTCCGCCCATGGGTTGGTGAATCATAATCCGCGCGTGGGGAAGGGCGAGACGCTTACCCGGACTACCAGAAGCCAGTAAAAATGCCCCCATAGAGGCCGCTAATCCCACACAGATAGTCACCACTTCCGCTTTGATGTACTGCATGGTGTCGTAGATGGCCATACCGGCGGTAACGGAACCCCCCGGCGAGTTGATATAGAGATAGATGGGTTTACTGGGGTCTTCCGAGTCCAGATACAGCATTTGGGCCACAAGGGCATTGGCTAACCCGTCGGTGACTTCCTGCCCCAGAAAAAGAATGCGTTCCACCGAAAGACGGCTGTAAATGCTAATCCACTGTTCGTATTGGCTACCAGGCAGACGGTAGGGAACTTTTGGCACACCGATAGGCATAATTGGTAACAACTCCTGCTAATTTGTAATAAATCTTAACTAACTTGGGCGAGGGGTTTCGGTAGTTCCTTGCGACTTTCGAGGACGCGATCGATCAATCCGTAATCTTTCGCCTGTTGTGGGGTGAGATAGAAGGTGCGATCCATATCTTTCGCCAGTTTTTCGGTGGTTTGACCCGTATTTTTCGAGAAAATCTCTAACATCGTCTGTTTGTTGGCGATTACCTCCTTGGCACGAATCTGGATATCGGTGGCTTGTCCCTGGGCCCCGGTGCGATTTTGGTTGAGAACAATGGTAGCGTGGGGCAAGGAGGCGCGAAAACCCTTGGTTCCTGCGGAAAGAATCATCGCTGCAGTTCCCATGGCCTGTCCGATACAGATAGTATGAACGGGAGGTTTAATGTAGTTGAGGGTGTCACAGATGGCGAAAGCTTCCGTTTCGTAGCCGATCGCGTCCCCCGTGTACCAGGATGTGCCGGTAGAGTTGATATAGAAGAAAATCGGTTTTTCGGGATCGTCAAATTGCAGGTAAAGCAGTTGAGCGATAATTAATTCCGTCACGTCCACCCCGACATTGCGCTTGACATCGTCGGAGGAAAATAAGGGCAACCCCAGATAGACAATTCTCTCTTTGAGTAGGAGAGATTCCAAGTCCGGTGGTGGTGTCCGATAGGCTGCATCCCCATAATAGGCAGTTTGTACCGCTTTAATCACTGAGTTCATCGAGTTTTTCCGTCATACACAGTATCCTGCTTTTGATTTTAACGTAATCAGGTTGACCGATTGCCTGGGGGTATTTTTAGCTAGGTTCTTCCCCAAGAATCTCTCAACAGCTGCCCGCGCATCTCATACCATTTTTAAAAAGTGGTGGCAGAAAAAATGGTATAAGAATACTAAGCTTTTGACTAGAATGGATAACTATCGGTGGCGAAATAAATAAACCAGATCTAACCGATAGTATCGACCAATTAACCATGGCAGAATGGATTATTTACAAAGAATTTCGCTTTGAAGCAGCCCATCATTTACCCCATTATGAAGGTAAATGTCGCCGTCTCCACGGTCATAGTTGGCTGGGGCGCGTCTATGTGAAAAGTAATCATTTACAGTCCCAAGGCTCACAACAGGGAATGGTGATGGATTTTGGCGAAATTAAACAATATTTACAACCGTTACTCGATAATTTTCTCGACCATCATTATCTCAATGAAACCACTGGTTTAGAAAATCCCACCAGTGAAGAATTATCGCGCTGGATCTATGAAAAATTGGCAAAAGCTGGTTTACCCAACCTTCATGCCGTCGAAATCTGCGAAACCTGTACCTCTGGATGTACCTATTATCCCTAATCGGCAAGCTATCATTAGCTAGGATGGATTGCAAACCTATCCCACGAAAATTATAATATTCCCAGTCACAATCCTCTCAGATGAAGGAGGTAGGAGAAACCTGATATGATATCTACTGCCAAGAAACTTTATGACACAGACTTTAATCTTTGGGTAGAAGAAACTGCTAAATTACTTAAAGAAGGTAAGTGGGATTACCTCGATTTAGAAAATCTGATTGAGGAAATTGAGGCAATTGGTAGGAGTGATAAAAAGGCTTTGAAAAGTAATTTAGAAAAGCTATTGCTTCACCTCCTTAAATGGAAGTATCAACCCTCTAAACGTTCTCATAGTTGGCAGTATTCTATCACCGAACACTGTTTGAGATTGTTAGACGTTTTTGAAGATAGCCCCAGTCTCAAGGTATATTTTGAGGAAGTTTTTGATAAGTGTTATCGAAATGCTTGCCTACTTGCCGCTAGAGAAACAGGGTTAGATAAAAAAACTTTTCCTGATGTCTGTCCTTTTGCCAAAACTGATATCCTCAATCCTGAATATCTACCAGATTAATACTAATATTGAATCAGTCGGCAACATCAAAACTACTGGTTAAAGTTTATGAAATTCCCCGTCACGCTCTACCAAGATGAAGAAGGATGGTACATTGTGGAATGTCCCATTATTCCGGGCTGCCTGAGCCAAGGTGAGACTCAAGAAGAAGCTCTACAAAATATCAAAGAGGCCATTGACTTATGTTGAGAAGTTAGAAAAGAAAAAGACCTACCTTTGACAATTATAAAATAGCAGGTTGGGCCTTGCTATTGCTCAACCCAACCCCTATTTTTCTATAAGTAGGTAGGTGTTAAAAACTGTCAGATATCCCCCTTATTCAGGGAAGATTAAGGGGGGATAAATCCCAAAGTTCTCAACTCAATTGTCCTGTTTTGACTTCTTCCCTTGAGATAGTTTGCGCTGGCAGAAAGCACCCAATCCCAATACACCTAAGCCTAAAATTGTGCTAGGTTCAGGAACAGTGGCTGACGAGGCAAACTTGGTGCCAGTTAAACTGAGAGTATATAGACCAGTTTGAAAAGGAGAAGGATTTCGATTCCACCCAGCTAAGGGATCGGAATTAGGTTCGGTGACATATAAATTGAAGGCAAGATAATAGATTCCAGTCGGTTGCCCACTGAGATCGCCAGGATTGAACTGGGGCAACAAATCAAAGCCAGAATCGTCATCAAATAATTTGAGAACGCCTCCAGCATCAAATAAAAACAGTGAGGCATCGTTGTCTTCAGAAAGGCTTGCAGACACCGTAACTGAAAAAGCATCGGTATCATGGATAAAGATTTGGTAAAGATCGATATCGTCAATTCCACCGCCGAGATCGATTAAAGTGCCAGAGATGGAATCAAGCAATCCAGAACCAACAGTAGTTTGAGATGTTGGGAGAAGTTCGCCGGCATCTCCTACCTCTGTCCAAGTAGCTGCCTGTGCAGCACTCCCTACCGCAAGACTGATAAGTATTACCCCCCCCCCCCGATGGAGTGTTTGATAAGTTTTACTAATGACATAAGCAAATACCTCTTAAAAAATGTGGTTCCGCCCAAACCTTAACATATATTCCCTTAGAGGTATATGTATTAACCATTGATTTTACTTAATCTTACCATTGACTTTAATGAATCTTAAAAATACTCTAAGTTACTTATAAAAATAAAGCTGTATTAGCGACAGCGTAACACGCCCTACTTATCGCTCTCTTACTCAAAGGCAAAAGCACTATCTTCTTCATGAATCGGCAAAATTCAGTAAAATAGCAATAGACTAAATCAGAGAGAAAAAATTAGCTATGGCAACTACATCCGAAGACGTATGGCGACTCTTAGCCGAATTAGCGACTGCTCAAGCTGAATTAACTGCCGCTCAAAAAGAAACCGACAAACAACTGAAGGAGACTGACCTACTATTGAAGGAAGTTAGTCAGCAACAGAAGAAAACTGACAAACAACTCAAAGAATTAGGACAGCAAATTGGGGGACTCGGTGCCAAATTCGGCAGCTTTACCGAAGGACTTGCCCTCCCTTCAATGGAAAAGATTCTCAGACAACGCTTTGGTATGGAAGTTATTAGTCCTAGTGTGCGAGTCAGTAAAGATGGAAAACACCTAGAAATTGATGTTCTTGCCTATACCAATGGTCAGCTAAATACTGCTTATATCGTCGAGGTTAAAAGTCATGCCAGAGAGGAGTCTATTTCACAATTAAAAAGTATTTTGCAACGGTTTCGCCGCTTTTTCCCTGAACACAAAGATAAAAAACTCTATGGCATATTAGCGGCGGTTCATTTATCATCAGAATTACGGGAAAAAATTCTGCAAGAAGGGTTTTATGTGGCTCGGATTCATGACCAAGTATTTGAATTGGATATTCCCGATAATTTTCAACCTCGACTTTATTAAAAATTTAGATGTAATCCTAAATCCTGTTATTAAAAACTGATTATTTATTCCCTCTTTTGCCGTTCGGCAGTTCGACAGGCTCACCGTCGAAGCCTTTTGCATGAGCAGAAAACGGGTTTCTCGGAGAAA
>NZ_JACJQV010000078.1 GCF_014696875.1 Microcystis wesenbergii FACHB-1317
TCCGATTCCATCCCGAACTCGGTTGTGAAACTTCACCGTGGCCAAGATACTTGTCGGGTTGCCGACCGGGACAATAGCTCGATGCCAGGATTATTCTTTCCTACCCCTCAATCCGACAAGATTGGGGGGTTTGGTTTTATCTAAGCTATGGTCTGAATTAACACAAAAGGTTGCACGATTAGTGTATTAAAAAGGTTATCGGGATGGGAATTCCAATCGCTTAACTGCTCTTGTGTCGGTTTTTCTAGTAGTTTTTCCCCGATCCAATTCTGCACTTGAGCAACTTGATCACCGGCGATCGCTTCTGCCACTTCGATTAAATTGAGGGAATCGGAAACCAGGATCAGCGCATCCCTTTGAGCATGGGGGATCAAGTCACTCCACTCCACTTCGGCTAATTCCTCTAATAACTGCTCGTGAATATTACCCATACTGTCAATCCTTGCGAAAAAGCTCGCTCAATAACGAATTAGCTCCTCTTTCTAGCATACAGGCAAAGGGACAGCCGATTTCCTTCCATCTATAGTAATTGTAGCGGTTCTCACACCCGTGTGTGACAGTTAAACCTTTGCTGATTAAGCTTTTCAACATCGATAATGTACCTCTTACGAACAGGAAACGCTATATCACTGTTTACTGATCACTGAAAAAGCTGACGGCTGACGGCTCAGATGTGTAATTAATTGTGCTTAGATCCTTATGACCGAAACGATTTGCGCCCCTGGGAAAGGCAGTGCTTCTCCTTCTCTGCTGCCCCAAGAGAGTCCTTCCACAGAGTCAATGCCACTGGCGGCTTGACACCTCTCCTGAACGGTTACAAAATTACTACCGGACTTGACAATTAAATAATTAAATTTTGTTTAACTAAGTATTTTTACTTAGGGTAAGCCGCTAGAATAAAAATGGGAGCGGTAAAAATAAAAAACAGTAAGCAGTCTTTATTGAGTTTAGGTAAAGTAGACCCAGAGGAGGGATAGGGTAATCGCATAAAAAGACCTCTTGACAGATACAGCTTGGCCTCGACCATTGACCATGCAAACGTTTCAGACTTTTGCTTTGTAACGAAACAGTCATAAACCTGACGTAAGCAATACTAAAGCAAATAGGTTCTTCGGTTTGTGTTATGCAATGGAGGGGGGTTATAAAGGATAAAACCCTTACATAGAAAGACATTGCTTCGATTTTTGCCAATTGTTTTCTATCTAGAACGAGCTAATCAATAGAGTCTTTTGCCAGATAAGGATTTAGTCGATTTATGCCCCCCTATCGAACCATACCAAGTAACGAAGAACCAGCAAATATTCGGTCAAAACCAAAAACCCTGTATCAGCAAGACTTTTTGCCATTCTCAATTGTCAGGTTATGTTGAAGTGCGTGCGATTGCCCTGTAATTAGTTTTATGTTAAAAGAACTTCAGAAATCAGTTGTAGAGGAAAAAATGCTTTGTTTATCTGTAGAATCAAAATCTAAAGGCGAAATTTTTCAGGACATTTCTACTTTTGTAGATATCTTGAACCATAGAGCATTGCAGCAAGCCGAGCAAACAGCTTATATCTTTTTGGCTAATGGAGAAACAGAAACCGCCAGACTGACTTATCAGCAATTAGAGCAAAAAGCAAAAGCTTTGGCGGCTCAACTTCAGTTACAAATGTCTCCGGGAGAAAGAGCTTTATTGCTCTATCCATCGGAGGAAGAATTTATCATTGCTTTCTTTGCCTGTTTATACGCGGGTGTTATTGCCGTTCCCGTTTATCCTCCCCGACGTAATCAAAAGCTCTCTCGACTACAAGCAATAACTAAAGATGCCCAAGCCAAACTGGCCTTAACTACTACATCCTTATTAAATACTATTGAGGAAAAATTTTCGAGTGACCCTGAGTTAATAACAGTACCTTGCCTAGCTACTAATAACATCCCGGATAAGCAAGCAGAAAACTGGCAAAAACCGAATCTTTCTTTAGAGGACATAGCTTTCCTACAATATACTTCTGGTTCCACAGGTATGCCTAAGGGAGTTATGGTTAGTCATAAAAATTTACTTTATAATGAAAAACTGATTGCTTCTGCCTTTGGACATACAAGCGAAACTATTGGTGTAGGATGGTTGCCACTATTCCATGATATGGGACTAATTGGTAACGTATTACAACCAGTGTACGTCGGATTTCCTTGTGTGATTATGCCCCCAGAAGCATTTATCCAAAAACCGCTCCGATGGTTACAGGCTATTTCTCGCTACAACGCTACCAGTAGTGGCGGTCCTAATTTTGCTTACGAATTATGTGCTGATAAAATTAAACCTCAAGAGCGAGAAAATCTGGATTTAAGTTGTTGGGATGTAGCTTTTACTGGGGCCGAACCTGTTCGAGCGGCTACCTTAGAAAAATTTGCTAATACTTTCGCTGATTATGGTTTTAAGAGAGAGGCATTTTATCCTTGTTATGGGATGGCTGAAACTACTCTATTTGTATCGGGGGGAATTAAAAGCCAATCTCCTGTGATTGAAGCAGTTGATAAATTAGCTCTTTTAGAAAATAGTGCCGTTACTATTAACTCTCAACACCCGAATGCTCAATTATTAGTTGGTTGTGGTCACGCTTGGTTATCAGAAAAAATTGTAATTGTAAATCCTGAATCTTTAACTGAATGTCGAGATGGGGAAATAGGGGAAATTTGGGTATCTAGTGACAGTGTAGCTCAGGGTTATTGGAATCGACCCGAACAGACAGCAGAAACTTTCAAAGCTTATTTAGCTGATACCCAGGTTGGACCATTTCTGCGGACAGGAGATTTAGGATTTTTACTGGCTGGTGAGTTATTTATCACAGGAAGACTCAAGGATTTAATTATTGTTCAGGGACGTAATCATTATCCTCAAGATATTGAATCCACCGTCGAAAAAAGTCACCCAGGATTGCGGCAAGGGTGTGGAGCAGTATTTTCAGTGGAAATTGCTGGTCAAGAAAGGCTAGTAGTTGTTCAAGAAGTCGAACGAAGCTATCTGCGTAAATTAGACTCACCAGCGGTAATTGAGCAAATTATTCGCTCTGTTGCCGAAGAACATCAGCTAGATGTTTATGCCGTCGCACTTCTTAAGACAGCAAGTATTCCTAAAACCTCTAGTGGTAAAATTCAACGAATAGCTTGTCGGACTGCTTTCCTAGCGGGAACTCTTGATGTGATTGGCGATTGGAGTAAAATTCCATCTCAAAAAAAGGACTTCATAAAACTAGAATCAGATGTTAATCATTTGTTAGAAAAATTAAAAACTTTTTCGCACTTATCAGAATCATCTGAGTACAAGGCTATTTATGAAGAGATTGAACAGTGGTTAATTGCTAAATTTGCAGAACTAAAGGAAACGGCTGATGAAAACATAGACGTTCGACAAAATATCGGATTTGATTCCTTGGTAGCTGCTGAATTAAATAATCTGTTTAACACTAACTGGGGAGTTGAAATCCCTATAGATAATTTTATTGAAGGTGTTAGTGTTAATAGTTTAACAGCAATTTTGACTAACAAAATATCAGAGAATCGCTGGAAGTTTACGGAACAAATAGACCAAATGAATGATGAAGAAGTGGATGCTTTACTCAGTTCCATATTATCTAAATAGATAGGAGACAATTGAATCATGACTACCAATATTGAGACTCTAAATTCGCTTTCATCTGCTCAAAAGCGCCATCTTTTGAAACAACTACTTTCAGAAAAATCTGACTATATGTCTCCGTCGAAAAATCCTAGCCAATGGGGTAATGAAAAATTTCTCGATGACGCTGAGGCAGCTGGATTTCTTCTTGGTGATGGTATTCCGGTTATGGACGGGATGAGTGGCTCTCGCATTAAACGTGATGGTCGGGAAATGATTAATTTATCAGGGATTAATTTTCTCGGACTACAACAAGAAGAGCAATTCGTTGAGATTTTCTGTAAAAATACCCGCCAATATGGTTTAGCTACGGGAGGATCTCGTCTTACTCAAGGAGTTTCCCGTCCCCATCTTTTACTGGAACAAAAGATGAACGAAATTTGGCAAAAAGATTATACTTTAACCTTTGGGACAGGAGCTTTAGCTAATATTGGTTTTATTAATGCTATGACCAGTTCTTTTGGCTTTGATGCAACTGTCACAATAGATAATCAGGATGTTGTTTTTGTTTTAGATCGAGATTGTCACTGGAGTTTATGGAATCCGCTGGCTAACCGAAAGTTGGGTTCTCAAGTATTTGCCTTTAAGCATAATGATCCTTCTTCTCTTGAGCAAGTGTTAAAGAAGATTAAATCATCGAGGGTTATTGTCGTCTTTGAAACAGTATATTCTTCTGATGGCAGTGTAGCTCCTGTTGGTGAATTAATCGAAATTTGTGAGCGTTATGGAGCTTTATCTTACGTTGATGATGCTAACGGATTTATGATTTATGGCACTCCTAATCGACCTTTCTATCAGGAGTACAAAGCTTTACGCAGAGCTACTTTTATCATGGTTTCTTTCTCCAAAGCTGTCGGTATTGAAGGGGGAGCAATCAGTGGACCGAAAGAATTTGTCAAATCTTTTGAGGCTCTTCGTTACTCTTTATGCTAAATCAACAGACAAGATGCCAAGACAACATACTTCTAACCCAGAAATTCCGAAAGTTTCTAAAGCCATAGCCTCTCCGTTTTATTAGTTTCAGTTTATTGTTGATTCCCTCGACCACCCCATTCGTTGTCCTTTGCTCGAAATAACTAATTATTTC